>NZ_NFIF01000008.1:0-169971 GCF_002161645.1 Blautia sp. An46
ACTTCCCCTCACCTCTTATTTTCTCACAGAATCGCAAATAAAAAAGATGCTAAGTCACAGGTTTTAATCTGTGGCTTAACACCATTTTTTGCCATCTAACTCTGAAAGTCAGGTTTTATGATAGCACAGCCAGAATGGTATTTCAAGACAAAAACTCCCCAGCCAGGCTCTGAAAAGCCGAAAGCTGAGGGGTTTTCTTGTTTATAACAGCAGACAGCCTGCCAAAAGACGCCCCCTAACGTTTCCTACAGGTGTCCCTGCTCTGATTTTCATCCTGTCTTTTCAGTACTTTCTCCCGTTCTATCTCTTTTTTTCTCATACAGTTCAGATCTATTTCATAAATGGTGTTGCCTTCCTCCACAAGTTTTGTTTTCTCTCTTTCCATAACGCAAAACTCCTTTCCCTATATCTTATGATTTCCATAGTCAAATGGTCATGTGGTGCAAAATACTGCTAAAACGCACAAATCTCGAGATGTTATAGCAAGTTGACAAATCATTATTTTAGGCTTTATTTTACATTTGCTGTTTCCAGATATCGAATGGCTTTGGGGAAGCATCCGATAACTGTTGGATATCGGGTCATACATTTTTCTTTCCCGGCATATAATGGAGCAAAATGCAAAAAAGAGAATTATATGGATAATCAGTCTCTTCTTGACGAAATGGTAAGTGAAGATTCCATAGAAATGCTGAAGGCCGCCCTGCCATATCTTCCGGCCCAAGGGCAGTCCTTTGTATCTGTCTTCGCAAAATTTCTGGAGTTTAAAAACACCCTTCGGCTTTTCCGTTCTTCTCCCGGCACTACAGAAATCTGCGCTCAATCCAGGGAAAAGAATAATCCTCTGGAAATGCTCACCGCCTGCAGCAATGTATGTCATGGCCGGACCAAAGAGCAGCTGGACAATATCATCCAGACCATGGCCATGGTCCAGATGTTTGAATTAAGCCAGAAGCCTTTCCCTCAGAAAGATGTAGAGGAAGGAGGTGCAGATTCCTGTGAATAATCAAAAATCTGACAATAAAGGGCAAAAAAACACCCAGGAAAAGACTTCCTGGGTGGATCATCCCGGTCTGGCTGGAATGGACCCGGCCAAACTGGCTATGTTAAATTCTTTCGTGCAGCAAAGCTCTGGAAAAAGTCCCCAGGAGCTCCTGCCGCTGCTTATGGCAGCTGCCTCTCGGAACCGTTCCAACGGTACCAGGTTTTCTAATGCAGAAATCGAAACCATTATAGAAGTTTTGAAAACCGGAAAATCTCCTGAAGAGACTGCCCGCATGGACAGGATCATTCAGATGATGAAGATGCTCCAGTGAGCCTGCCGGTCTCATCTCCCTCTAAAATACATCTCCGGAGCAGCACAAGGGCGTTGACTACTGCCTGTTCCCTTACGCTGCTTCGGTCTCCATTAAAATGACATTCCTTTACTTTTGTCTTCCCTTTAAAACAGCATCCGATAAAGACGGTCCCCACAGGATACTCTTCTGTTCCTCCCTCGGGGCCTGCAAAACCGGTAACTGACAGGGCTGCATCTGCTCCTGCAGCCGCAGCTCCTCCTTCAGCCATTTCTTTTGCGCATTTCCGGCTTACTGCGCCGTGATTTTTCAGGGTACCTTTCTTAACATGGACAAGTTTTTTCTTTGCTTTATCGGAATAGGTAATATATCCCTGTTTCAGCACCTCAGAAGCTCCCGGCACATCCACCAGTCTGGCAGAAAGGGCTCCTCCTGTACAGGACTCTACAGTTGTCACAGTAAGTCCCCTCTCTCTCAAAAGCTCTACCACTGCCATTTCCAGAGTCTTGTCTTCCTCCTCTGTATAGACATTTCCCTGAAATCTCTTCCGAAGCTCTTCAGCCACAGGCTCTATAAGCCGCTGAGCCGTCTCTTCATCTGACGCTTTGGCAGTCACACGGATGTGGACTTCTCCAGGCTTGGCATAGGTTGCCACTGTGGGATTTTTCTGCTTTTGAATCAGGTCCTGGATATCTGTTTCAGCCTGACTCTCTCCCACTCCGCATATTTTCAGGGTTCTGGAAGAAATGATCTCCGGCTGCTTTTTATAGAGATATGGATAAATCCTGCTCTCGAACATCGGAATCAGTTCCCCTGGAGGACCTGGAAGAAGAATTACCGTCTTTTCCCCTTCTTCCACAATGATTCCAGGAGCAGTGCCGTTGTCATTCTCTACCGCTATTGCCCCTTCAGGTATAAGAGCCTGTTTCCAGTTATTCTGGGTGATGGCTTTTCCCGGAGTATTTCTCAGATACTGTTTCATAAATTTTTCAATGTGACGCCGGCTTTTTTTGTCCTCCACCAGCTCCCGCTTCAGGACTCTGGCCACTGCTTCTTTTGTAAGGTCATCCTGGGTAGGCCCCAGTCCGCCGCAAAGGATTACCACGTCAGACCGCTTCAGCGCTGCCCGGAAACATTTGCACAGCCGGCGCATATTGTCTCCCACTACACTCTGGTAGTACATGGATAGTCCCAGATCCGCACATTTCTGAGCAATATAGGCGCCGTTTGTATTAACAATGTTTCCCAAAAGCAGCTCTGTTCCCACACAGATCAATTCTGCTGTCATCTGTTTTCCCTCTTTCCTAATCCTGCATGCTTAACACTTTTCTGTTTTTTGCAATATAATCTACCAGCGAAATAATCGTCAGAGCCACAGCGATTACAATAAATACTGTGATCAGAGTCTGGAAGATTGTATTCTGGATATCCATGATCATCAGGATGATAAGGATCATCTGAGATACTGTTTTAAATTTTCCCCAGTAGCTGGCCGCAATGACAATGCCGTTATCTGCCGCAACAAGGCGGAATCCACTGATAATAAATTCTCTGGCAATGATCACAATGGTAATCCAGGCCGCCAGTTTTCCCATTGCAGTAAAGCAGATCAGAGCAGAACATACCAGAAGCTTGTCCGCCAGGGGGTCCATAAATTTTCCAAAATTCGTTACCAGGTTATGTTTTCTGGCCAGATAACCATCCAGGGTATCTGTGAGGCTGGCCACTACAAAGATTACCAGGGCAATCCACTTATCTGCCGCCCCTGTTATGTCATACATTAAAAAGGCTACAAAGAATGGTATCATGATCACTCTTGCAATTGTCAGTTTATTCGGTGTATTCATCTTTCAACTCTCCTATCAAATCATATTCAAGGGCTCCCGTCACATGGACCAGAGCAAAATCTCCGGACATCAGTTCCGTATCCGTGTTGATAAACATATAACCATCTACTCCGGGAGCATCTCCGTAGGTCCGGGCCACATAGGCGTTTTCATCTGCCACCTTTCCCTCTACCATTACTTCTACGTTGCTTCCAATCCTGCCGTTTCCCTTATCTATAGAAATCTCCTGCTGAAGCTCCATCAGCTCCGCCTGACGTCTCTCTTTCTCTTCCTCTTCAATCTGGTCCGGCATTCTGGCCGCAGGAGTATCCTCCTCCGCAGAATAGGTAAACACACCCAGACGGTCAAATTCCATGGTATCAATAAATTCCATCAGTTCTTCATGTTCCTCCTGGGTCTCTCCTGGGAATCCTGTGATCAGAGTAGTTCTCAGGATGATGTCCGGGATTTCTCTCCGAAGAGTCTCTACGATCTGAACCAGTTCCGCTTTCGTAGTTCTTCTCCCCATTCTCTTTAAAATTCTGTCATTGCAGTGCTGAATGGGAAGGTCCAGATAATGGCAGATCTTCCGTTCTTCCTTCATTGTCTGAATAAGCTCCGGATAGATCTCTTCAGGATAGCAGTAGAGAATACGGATCCACTGGATTCCCGGTATCCGACAAAGCTTTTTCAGCAGGATATGAAGGGATTTTTCTCCATAGAGATCCTGTCCGTATATAGTGGTCTCCTGGGCCACCACGATCAGTTCCCGCACACCCTGAGAGGCCAGATACTCTGCCTGAGACACCAGCTTCTCCATAGGAATACTCCGATATTTTCCTCTAAGTTTTGGAATAATACAGTAAGTACATCGTTTATCGCAGCCTTCCGCGATTTTCAGATAATCGTAATATCCCCCTGTGGTGATCACCCTTTTTCCTTCTGCCTGAGGAAGACGATCCACATCCTGGAAATCCAGATACTTTTCTCCATCAAAAACTTTATCCAGGGCCTGGATAAGTTCGTCCCAGCTTCCCGTTCCCAGAACAGCATCTACTTCCGGGATCTCCTCTGTAATCTCTTTCTGATAACGCTGAGCCAGACAGCCGGTGACCAGCAGGGCCTTCAGCCTGCCGGTTTCTTTATACTGGGCCATCTCCAATATACTGTTAACACTTTCCTCTTTTGCATCATGGATAAAGGCGCAGGTATTGATAACGATCACCTCTGCCTCTTTTTCCTCATTGGTAATCTCGTAGCCTTTCTCTACCAGCATACCAAGCATGTCTTCCGAGTCTGCCAGGTTTTTGTCGCAGCCCAGAGAAATAAACAGTACCTTTCTCATGAAACCTCCTTGGATTAGCACAAAGGACCGCCGGCAAGAAGCTGTCAGCAGTCCCTGTACATAATATTCATCTTTTTAGTTCTCTTCCTCTTCTGTCTCAGGATCTTCCGGCAGAATGTGGACTTTACCTTTATAAATCTCCTCTACCGCAGTGGATAAAGGTTTCTTTCCTGCAGCAGGTACCATAGGCTCTCTCCCTGCGATCAGCTGTCTTGCTCTCTTACTGGTGGCAAGTACCACGGAATAGCGGCTGGTTACTAAAGGTTCATCCTCCAGCTCTGCTCCTTCGTTAATAGCTTCCATAAGTTCTGTGTAAGATGGATGTATCATAAATTCATTCTCCTTTCTGGAATACAGCAATTTCCTCTGTTATTTTTTCTATAAAATCCTGACAGTTATCTGCCCTGTCATGCTGACTCTGGATAATGGCATGCATACGGTCCACACACTCCTCCAGCTGGTCGTTGACCAGGATATAATCATACTCCGGCATACCCTTGGCCTCTTCAAAAGCCCTGGAAAGCCTGGACTGGATCACTTCCATTGTCTCTGTGCCTCTTCCTATCAGACGTCTTTTCAGTTCGTCAGCCGTAGGCGGCGTCACAAAAAGCAGCAATGTATCCGGAAGTTTTTCCTTTACCTTCAGCGCTCCCTGGATCTCAATTTCCAGGATCACGTCTTTTCCGGCGTTTAACTGTTTTTCTACATATGCCTTGGGCGTCCCATAATAATTTTCCACATATTGAGCATATTCGATCAGCGCGTCCTGAAGGATCAGCTCTTCAAACTCTCTTTTTGTATGGAAAAAATACTCTCTTCCGTGCTCTTCTCCCGGCCTGGGTGCCCTGGTAGTGGCAGAAATGGAAAGAGCATAATTATCATACTTTTCCATCAGCCTTTTGATCAGTGTTCCCTTTCCTGCACCGGAGAAACCGGAAACCACAACTAAAATTCCTTTTTCAGACATCATATTCCCCTCTTGTTTCATTTTCCGGAAATGTACCAAACCTCTTGGATATGGTTTCAGGCTGAAGGGCAGAAAGCACAACCATATCGCCGTCTGTAATAAGAACAGCTTTGGTCTTTCTCCCCTGGGTGGCATCCACTGCTTTACCTGATTCCTTTGCCGCCTGGACCAGACGTTTGATAGGTGCCGCGTCGGGACTGACCACCGCTACCACCTTATCCATATTTACTACATTTCCAAATCCGATATTCAACAACTTTGTCATAGACATTCCTGCCTTTATTCAATATTCTGGATCTGTTCCCGGACTTTTTCAATCTCTGTCTTAAGATCAATGGCCAGATTGGAAGTCTCCAGGTCATTTGCCTTAGAGAGGATGGTATTTGCCTCCCGATTCATCTCCTGAGCTATGAAATCCAATTTTCGCCCAATCCCTTCGTTCTCATGGAGAACTTCCTCCATACGATGGATATGGCTTTTCAGCCGGACCGTTTCCTCATCTGTACAGATCTTATCGGCAAAAAGAATTACCTCTGCTGCGATCCGACTCTCCTCGATCTGGGTATCCGCCAGAAGCTCTTTCACCTTGCCTTCCAGCTTCTCCCGGTATTCCCGCAGAATCTCAGGGGATCTCGCTTCTACCAGATCTACCTTTTTATCCATAGCCTCCAGTTTTTCCAGGATATCCTGTCTCAGATGAGCACCTTCCTGGGTTCGGCTCTCTACAAACTGTCCGGCTGCGCCGCGGATCACCTGTTCCAGAGCTGTCCAAAGCTCTTTCTCATCAGGAGTCTGCTCTTCCATGGTAAACACTTCCGGATATTTAGAAAGAGCCGCCGCAGTGATCTCTGTCTCAAGTCCAAATTCACTGCCCATCTCCCTGATGTAGGTAAGATACTGCTGTGCAATCTCCCGATTGTATTTTACCGAAACTCTGCTCTGAGTGTAATCTTCATAAGTAATAAAGAGATCTACCTTTCCTCTCTGGATATACTCTTTCAAAAGATTACGGATCGCCGCCTCAAAAAAGCTGAGCTTCTTTGGCATCCGCATATTAATATCCAGATACCGGTGATTCACAGACTTCATCTCTACGGTGATCTTTTTTTCTTCGTCTACTAGCTCGGCTCTGCCGAAGCCGGTCATACTTTTAATCATGTAAAACTCTTTTCTGTGTCCATTATTTGCCTGAGGGCATAAACATACATAGTCATTATAAGTCAAAGGCACATACCCGTCAAACATTTTTTTGCTTCTTACAAAAATTTATGATAAGATAAAAAGGATATCCCCAAATGATTGATAAAGGAGTGCAAAGACTATGGCATTTGACGGAATCACCATTGCAAACATGGTAAAAGAATTTCAAGATACTATCGTGGGAGGAAAGATCAATAAAATCGCCCAGCCGGAGGCAGATGAGCTGCTGATCACCATAAAAAGCAACAAGACTCAGTACCGTCTCCTGATCTCCGCCAGCGCTTCCCTTCCATTGATCTATTTTACAGATAAAAATAAAACCAGCCCCTTAACCGCCCCTAATTTCTGCATGCTTCTTCGGAAACATATCGGAAGCGGAAGGATCGTCTCTGTGACCCAGCCGGATATGGAAAGAGCTATTGAATTTGAAATCGAGCATTTAAATGAGCTGGGCGATCTGTGCCATAAAATCCTGGTGGTAGAGATCATGGGAAAACACAGCAATATTATTTTCTTAAATGAAGAGCGGATGATCCTGGACAGCATCAAGCATATTTCCGGAAATGTAAGCTCTGTCCGGGAAGTACTTCCAGGCAGAGCCTACTTTCTCCCAAAGACTCAGGAAAAATATAATCCTATGACTGTGTCCGAGGAAGACTTTTCCCAATCTGTATGTGAAAAGCCTGTAAATCTGTCCAAAGCCCTCTATACCTCCCTTACAGGGATCAGCCCCTGTATTGCCGAGGAAATCTGCCATCGGGCTTCTCTGGACGGCAGTCAGCCGGCAAAATCTCTCACGCCTCCGGCAAAGGAGCATCTCTTTCATACTTTTCAAAGGCTTATGGAAGATGTAAAGGAAGGTAATTTCCAGCCAAATATTGTCTATAACGAAAAAGAAGAGCCGGTGGAATACGCCGCCCTTCCTTTGACAAAATATATGAACGCTCCTGTAAAAAGCTTTTCTTCCATGTCCCAGGTACTGGAACAGTATTACGCCCAGAAAGATCAGATTACCCGGATCCGTCAGAAATCTTCTGACCTTCGCCGGATCGTTCAGACCGCCCTGGAGCGGAATCGGAAAAAACTGGATCTCCAGTCCAAGCAGATGAAGGATACTCAGAAAATGGACAAGTACAAAGTTTACGGAGAACTGATCAACACCTACGGATATAACCTGGAGGAAGGCTGCAAATCCTTTAAGGCTCTGAATTATTATACCAACGAGGAGATTACTATTCCTCTGGATCCCACTATGAGCCCTCAGGAAAACGCCAAGAAATATTTTGACCGTTACAATAAGCTGAAACGTACTGCCCAGGCTCTGGAGGAACAGTTAAAAGATACGGAAGAAGAAATCCAGCATCTGGAATCCATCAGCACGGCACTGGACATTGCTCTTCAGGAAAACGATCTGTCCCAGATTAAAGACGAGCTGACCGAATACGGATATATCAAGAAACATTATTCCGGAAATAAAAAGAAGGCAATGGCAAAGTCCAAACCACTTCATTATATTTCCAGCGACGGCTACCATATCTATATAGGGAAAAATAATTATCAGAATGATGAGCTGACTTTTAAATTTGCCACAGGAAATGACTGGTGGTTTCACGCCAAGAAAATGGCCGGCTCCCACGTAATCGTAAAGAGCAATAATGAAGAACTGCCTGACAGAACCTTTGAAGAAGCCGGACGGCTGGCCGCCTACTATTCCAGCGGCAGAACAGCCCCCAAAGTAGAAATTGATTATATCCAGAAAAAACATGTGAAAAAACCCAACGGCGCCAAACCAGGGTTTGTCGTCTACTACACCAACTATTCCCTGATGATTGAACCGGATATCTCCGGGATTGAGCAGGTGGAATAATAATCTTCATAAAAAGCAAGGCGTTGTGGCATGAATCATATTTCAGGAGTATTTATACATTTTATGCCAATTTGTCGAGCATTGCTTTGAGACAGACCATAAGCTCAAAGCAGCGCAGAATGAGCAATAAAATGTATAAATATTCTCAATTTTGGTTAATGCGGAAACGCCTTACTCTGAGCTTTTCTTTTTATCCCCTATTTTTCGCATAAATCATCACTAAACTTGGGGATTCTCCAGGATTATACGGTTATAATTCAAAATTGCTATATTTAACCGTTCATTTCCGGACTGTTATACGGTTATAATCCTAAAAATGCCATTATAACCGTTCATTTCCAGGCTATTGTACGGTTATAATTTAACGAATGCCTTTTTTAACCGTTTAATTTCTGGAAAAAGTACGGTTATATTTTGGAAATTCCAAATTTAACCGTTTTACCCTGTTTAAAACTACGGTTCAAATTGTAAAAACCATTTTTCAACCGTAAATTTCTCTTCTTGATGGTTTTCATTTCCAAAATCCATATACTTCCACTTTATCCAAAATTTCTTTTAATGGTATCCAGCTCCCCTGCCTTCTCCACCCAGTTCTCTACATAGCCGCAGCAGCAACATACATAGCGGATAACAGGGATTTTCCCTATTAAAGTTATTGAAGTGGTATAGATATTGTTTCCGCTGGTATAACGACGGGGATTATCCGGAACACGAACAATATCTACAGAACCGCATTTTGGACATCTGCCTGAATTTTTCATACTTGTTTTCCCTCTTAAAATTCTTTCTTTTTTACAATTCCGATACTGATTCTCACGGACAAAAGTAAAATTAAAACAGCAGCAGCAATCAGGATTCCCAGAAAAGTTCCAATTCCTATTTCAGGAAGAGAATCCAGAATCGGCAAAAAATCTTCTCCCCACTGTTGTACACTCTCTGCCAGCATTACTATTGTCAAATAAAGCACTGCAAAGAGAATGACTACCGCAACTCTTCCCTTTTCAGCCCCAAATTTCAGCATTACAGGCACCATCACTGCCAGCATAAATAATACCAGGGGCAGAATTATAAAAGCAATTGTAATTAATTCTCCAACAGGCTCCTGTCCTCTTCCGATTCCTATAGCTACTGACAGCATTGATATTATAATCCAGGCCCCCAGTCCCATGATCATTCCGAAACAATATTTTTCGATGATATAAGTCTTTCTGGTAACGGGCAGGGAAAACAAAAAAGCATTTCCATTGTCAAGCTCATCATAACTGATAGAGCTTATTGAAAACAGCGAAAATATAAAAGATATAAAGCCAATCGTATACGATACATTTTCAGAAAACAGAGCCATAAAAACTCCTATGACTGTGATTAAAGTCAAAAAATTTTTCTGAACTTTCATTAACCGAAAATCTTTTATCAATAATCCTTTCATAATCTTTCACCTCTGATCATCATAGTTATCACTTCATCAATATTTCCTTTTTCAATGACAATATCTGGATAATTCTCCACATAATATTGTTTCTGGTTTGTCAGGCAGCTATATCCGTAGCTCTCCTTTTTTCTTCTCAGAATATATTCTTTATCCAATCCCGTATACTGTTCTCTGTCCACTTTCAAAAGTCCATAGTCGCTGAGGAGCACATCTGTATCTTCATGGAGAATGATCTTTCCTTCATGGATCATGTAAAGGTCATCACACAAAGTTTCCAGGTCACTGGAAATATGGGAGCTTATGAGAATAGACCGTTCCTCGTCCTTTTCCATAAACTCCCGGAGCATTTCCAGAAGTTCATCTCTGGCCACCACATCAAGACCTGCTGTAGGCTCGTCAAGGATCAGCAGTTTTGCATTATGAGAAATCGCTGCCAGAACCTTCAGCTTTGCCTTCATTCCCGTAGAAAAATCCTTCAGACGTTTCTTCTCAGGAAGTTGAAACCGCTTTACCTGCTCTTTAAAAAAGGTCTTGTCAAATTTGGCATAGAGACTTTCCATCACAGGGATAATGTCTTCAATAGTCAGATATCCGCTGAATCCGGAATCGGAGAGGACAACTCCCAGTCCCTGTTTGTCTTCTGCGGTAAAGTCCTTCAGGTCCTTTCCAAAAATCTGAATACTCCCGCCCTCTGTAGAAATCAGGCCCAAAGCTGCCTTAAATGTAGTGCTTTTTCCCGCTCCATTCTGGCCGATCAGTCCTGTGATACAGCCTGGCTGCACTTCCAGGGTACAGTCTAAAGCAAAGCTTCCATAGTTCTTTCTTAAATGATCGATTTTTAACATAATCATCCCTCCAACAATAACTCAAAAATGTCTTTTAAGTCTTCATCGCTGATTCCGCATCGTCTGGCTTTCTGTATAGCTTTTTCCAAATCTGCCTCTACTTCCTTTTTCTGCTCCTCCAAAAGCCGCTCTGTATTGGTCGCCGCCACATAGGTTCCTTTGCCGTGAACCGTAACGGTAAAGCCTTCCGCTTCCAGATCGTCATAGGCCTTTTTCACTGTCAGAGCACTGATCTTCAGTTCCCTGGCCAAAGCCCGTACAGAAGGCAGATTATCATTCTCCTTTAACTCCCCTTTCTGGATAAGTGTCTTGATCTGGTCTACAATCTGCTCGTAGATCGGGATCATCAGAGAATTGTTTATGATTATCTTCATGCATTGTTCCTCCTTCGTTGCAAACAGTATATAACAGCAGTTAACTGTTGTCAAGTGTTATATACTGTTTATTTTAAAATTTTAAAAAAGGAAAACCGGCCTGCCAGCTATCGTAAACAAGCAAACCAATCTTCCTTTCCCTGCATACTTTCAAAAATTCAAATCTCCTTGTATATTAAGGATACCCGCTCTGCACAAGAACAGACCTCTTGTTCTGAACGGGCAGCCTCTATGAAAGCTTATGTCTGTAGATTTTCTGCATCTCTCCCCAGTAAGCTGGCTTTGTATCAATATGTACATATCCATATTTTTCATAAAAGCCCTCAAAATGGCTGACTACAAAAACCTCATGGAAGCCCTGGGATTCCAAATAATCTTCTGCCTTTTCAATCAGCAACTGACTAAGTCTGTTCCCCCGGAATTTTTCATCTACAAACACATAGCTGATATATGGTGTATAGGTTGCATTGTTGATGCAGTCGCTTTTTGACACCGCACAATACCCTGCAATTTTCCCTTCTTCTACTGCTGCCACTACCCGTTCCCAGTCAGAAAAATTTTTTCTCATATCTTCCGCCAGATATTTTCCTCCCTGCCAGGAACAGTGTTCTGCAAATTCTATGAGAGAATTCCAGGAATTATCTGATGGGCTTATAACTTCAATTTTCATCGCAATTCTCTCTTTCCAGTTTTAGCAAGTACTCTTTAACATTCAATCCCCCTGCATAGCCAGTCAGGCTTCCATTGGTTCCGATCACTCTATGACAGGGAATGATAATGGGGATAGGATTCCTGTTATTTGCCATTCCCACCGCCCGGCTGGCTTTAGGGTTTCCTGCTGCCTCTGCAATTTCTTTATAAGTCCTTGTCTCGCCATAGGGAATCTGAGTAAGAGCCTCCCATACTTTTTTCTGAAAATCTGTTCCCTGGGGAACACAGGGTACGGTAAAGACCTTTCTCTTGCCCTGAAAATATTCCTCCAGCTCTTTCACCGCCCACTGGGTCATCTCATTAGTCCTGCCCTGGACTTTCACCTTCTCATCTTCATAAAATTTTATGGCCTTAATTCCTTTGTCTCCAGACAATATTGTCAGAGCTCCTATGGGACTTTGATAAATTTCTCCATAAATCATTTCTGTTTTTTCTTCCACTCTTATCTCCTTTTATATCCACGTAATCAATGCTATGCAAAATATTCCTGCATAATAGAGGCTCAACGCCAGTACGCTCATAGGCTTTGACAGCTTGTTAAAAAAGCCCTTTCCCACCATTAAATCCGAAACCGCAAACAGCACTGCTCCCACTGCTGCTCTCAGGTAATCCGGCCCCAGCTTTGAAGGAAGCATAACAGCCACCGCTGTCATTCCCATAAGTACTGCAGGATACAAGATCATGGCATACAGCTTGGGATTCTCTCTGGCTCCCCTTAGTTCCCTGCGGAACAGATATAAGGAAACTCCCATAAAGAGTACCCACCAGAAAAAACTTACCGGCGTATAGGCTCCTCTTGTGAGAAACCATCCGATCAAGATCAGATGTCCTGCTGCAAATACTCCCATTCCCAGGAAAAACTGTACTTCCAGAAAACCGTCTGCCAGCAGGAAAAGGACCAGGGCCGCCAAAATCCATTTCTTATCCAGTCCCTGGCTGTCTCCTCTGGCCCAAATCCCCAAAAAACCAGTACACACGATCATCCAGGTAGAAAGACATTTGGGAAGGATATTCCATCTGCGCTTCCCCCATTCCTTGATCTTAAAATGCAGGATCATTCCCACAATGATCACAGGAAGGACTAAAATCCCCCAGATCACATACAGCATAAAGCACCCCCTTATTTTTCTGTATTTTATAATTATACCGCATTTCTATGTCTTTTTCAGCTATTTATTCATTCATACATGCTATGCCCCAAAATAATATGGGAGTTGCCGCCAAAATGAAAGAATACGGAGGTATGAGGGCGATTGGAATGAGTAATCGGCAGCTTGTAAAAATGATAATTGCCGAAGCAGGGACCTATGGGATAAGCGGAGTTATTTTAGGCTGTATTATCGGTCTTCCCATGCACTGGGTCATCTTTTTGTTTACTTCTTTTTTGGCGATTCGGGGACCTGCAAAACAGTTACAGAAAATGTCTATCGTTGAAAATATCAGTGTGCAATAAACTTTGACATCTTCCAAATAACTATATAAAATAACTCTATAGCAGCAAAACTCAACAAACTTTTATATAAAACAGAAAGGAATTATTCACCATGTCACTAAAATCTGTAAAACAATATTTCAAATCCCTGGGAAGGGAGAATGATATCCGGGAATTTTCCCAGTCCAGCGCTACTGTGGAGCTGGCTGCCCAGGCAGTAGGAACCGCCCCTGCCCGGATTGCAAAAACCCTGTCTTTTTACAGCAAAGAAAAGGACCATGCAATCCTCATTGTCACCGCAGGAGATATGAAAATCGACAACAGTAAATTCAAACATTTCTTCGGCATGAAAGCCAAAATGCTGGCAAAAGAGGACGTAGAACCGCTCACCGGCCATGGGATCGGAGGCGTATGTCCTTTTGCCAATCCTTCTCATACGGAAATCTATCTGGACCAGTCTTTAAAGCGCTTTGAGACCGTTTTCCCTGCTGCAGGCAGCGGAAACTCCGCTATTGAGCTCACCTGCAGCGAGCTGGAAAACTATACAAACTCCAAAGACTGGATAGACGTCTGCAAACCTATGGATCAGTAAATCTCTTTTGCATCTTTGGGGAGCTGACAGACATGTTCCAGATAAGCTCTGGAATTTCTCCCTTCCTCTTCATGGTAGGAAAATCCCAGAGCCTGGGCCACCTCCCTGGCCATTGTCTCAAAAAGACTGCACATCTCAAAGACACTTTTCTGTATCGCTTCTTTTTCTCCTGCCGGATAGGTTCTCATATAGCTTTCATAAACCGCCTCCGGCAGATAGTTTTTCAAATATTTTCCTCCCTTTCCTACACTGGCAGAAAAATCATGGTCCTTTCCAGCCTTCCAGGCAAGAACTTTAAAAAGCATTGGCCGTATCACGAAATTCAGCTGTTCCATCACATAGGGGAGTTCTTCCCTCCACAAACCTTTTGCCACATTATTCAGACACCACCAGAATTCATTGCAGACTGCCAGAAATTCTTCCTGGGAAGGTTTCTTCACCCAGTATACTTTTTCAAGATTTTCTCCGGGCTGGGGCAGGCAGCCGGTTTTGTCTAAAAGAATCCGATAAGGTTCCCCTTTCTTTAACTGTTCCTTTACAAAAGCCAGGGTACATACATGGAGATCCAGACGGTTGCCGTCTGCAAACTGCATCAGCCATCCATAGCAGTTCTCATGATTCCCATTATCCCAGATTCCTTCATCTGGATACTGCATATACAGGCGCTGACCAAACCTGTTGATCCATTCTTTCTCCTCTATAAAAGGCCTGGTTTCTGTCACTACATAGACCAGATCATAATCCTGAAAAATATCTCTTGGAACCTGGGGTACTGTCCTGGAACCCTCCAGATAAGCAGCCAATATCCGTTCATCATTCCTGGCTGTAGAAATCAGCAGTTCAAACATTTCTTTTTCACTTCTCATTTTCACACCTCATCCTGCAAAACATGATCACACCGGCAGCAGCAGCCAACAGCCCCAGCAGAGCAAAGGCTTCTGAAACAGAAAGAACATCTGCCAGAGCCCCCGCTCCGGGACTTAAAATGGTCATAAAAACACTGTAAGCCATACTGCCTGCTGATACCATTGTAGCACGGGATTCGCTGGAAAAGAACTTCTGATTTTCAGTTTCCGTACGGAGCATGATGACCTCGCTGACACAGTGGGCAATTCCTCCTCCCATAACTGAAATCACCAGAGAATTTCTCCCGGCAAAGATCAGAGAAAGCCCTGTAAGGATCCCCCCTGCCAGATAGAGCTTTCTGGAAGAAATCTTTCTGCTTTTCTCCGCCAGAACTGCTCCTGCCATAGTGCACAAGGAAATCAGCAGCAGAGGAATTCCCAGAAATCCCGGCTCAAGTCCCACGGCTACAAGATGGTCCTGCAGAAGCATGTAGACCACATACACTGCTGCACATACCAATCCGGAATAGGCCATCCGCCAGGCAACTTTTGGGGTCTTTCTCAGAAACTTAGCCGTTCTCACAAAATGTCCGGCAACTTCTTTTGCCATGATTCCCAGAGACATTTTTTCTCTATTCTCTTTCTCTTCAACAACAGCTTCTTTCAGAAGAGATGCGCAGAATGTGCACAAAATCCCCTGAAGAATTCCAAGCAGATAGGCTTTTTTGTAGCCTAAACTTACCGTTACCACACTCATCAGGCTGGTAAAGGCAAACAGGGCCTCATAGAGGAAGTCCTGTCTGGACGCTACCTTCAGATACATTTCCTCCTGTCCCGTCACCAGGAGGCTGTCATATGTCAGAGCCTCTCTGGTACCGGAAACCAGGTTGTAGCTGACCGCATTGATCCCCATAGCCAGAAGAATCATGTAAAAGTTATCGGAAGCAATCATAAAGAAAGCAGCCATAGCCGATACGATTCCCGACAGCATAAGCGTCCTTCTCCTGCCTATGGTATCCGATACCATACCGCTTGGAATCTCAAAGCACATACTTACTGCGTGGAAAACTCCTTCGGCAATTCCCACCTGTCCCAGGGAAAATCCCCGCTGCAAAAGGAAAAATACCCATACCGCATCTACAATCTGCAGACCGCTTACAATTTCATAAAGATATAACCTGGAAATTTGTTTCTTGATGTTCATAGCATTATCCTCTCATTCTTCCTAGATAATGCCCATTTTCAGAATTTCAGACGGCATTCTTTTGCGCTCGGCAGAACAGTCTCCTGTTCTCCTAAGGCCCTGCCACAGATAAGGTCATCTTCTAAAAATGGGCGCACTTATAGCCTGAACACCAAAAAAGTTACCTTTTTTAATCATTAAAAATGGTGTTTTCCAGCCCATTTGTGCGCCCTCCTTTTTCAAAAATTACCTTTTAAGAAAGCTGCCGCTGCATTGGCAACCTAAAAAAGTATAGCACAATGCCTGTCCAAATACAAGGAAAATCTACTTTTTCCGTAACCAGAAAAACCAGATACATCCTCCGGCAACGACAACTGTCAGAAGAGCCGGAAGAGCAAATATCCACACCGGCAGACTTCCCTGTCCTTTTATTTTCTCCAGAGTTTCTTCTGAGACAGCATTTTCCTGTTCTGCTGTTTGTCCCTGTGTCTCTACTGCCTGTCCCGGTACTTTAGGCGGCTCCTCTTCCATGGGGATCTCCTGGTTTCCGGGTTCGGAAAGGCAGATCCAGAAATCTCTGCTTCCCATATAGTACCCTACATTTCCCCAGAGCCGTTCCTGGCTGTCCGTGTAAAATTCGGAAAATTTTAGTTCCTGCTGTAATTCTTCTGTTCCCCAGTTCTCTCCCGAGCAGGGATAGGACCAGAATACAACCTTTTCCCCTTCTGCCAGCACCTGCTCTTCTCCTGGCAGGATTTCTTCTTCATGGTCTTCTCTGAATTGCCTGCTGTCATAATCCAGATATACATCCGCCATCAGTATCCAGCCGCTTTCCTGATCCAGAAACACACCCCATTGCGCTCCCTGGCTGTCTGTATATACATGGGTAACCTGAAGCCTGGTATCTGCCGGAAAACTCCCCTTTTTCCTCCCGTTAGGCGCCGTCCAGAAGTCCACGCTGCCATCTGTATAATAATTCCGGTCCACATATTCGCACTGGTCAGCATGTGCCTGATAGAACTGGTCCTCCGGCTCCAGGATCAGGTCCGCCTGGACCTCCTCCGGGTTTATAGCCAGGAAAAAAATTACCGCAGCAAATAAAACTTCCCAAAACAACCGGCTCCTCCAATTAGCAACACCTGCAAATTTTTTCTCTCTCATAGCCTCCTCCTAGCATTTTCTATTTTCAATGTATCAACACCGTATAAACCGCTCCGCACAAATAAGAAACTCCGTTGGCCGCCAGAGACAAAAGCCATGGATTTTTCCTTTTCCCCATACATTTATACAGCAGGATTCCCTCTATTAAAACCACAAAAATTTCCAGAAAAATCTGAATTATCCAGCTCATAAAGCCACTATGAACTGGCTGAAGCTGATAGATTGTTACTGCCATAGGATTTGTAAATAAATTTATAAAAAACAGCAGCAACAGATCCTTCCTTTTTCGGATTCCCATTCCCAGAAAAACCAGGGTCTCGATGATCCAGGTAAGAACCAGAGAAAGGAACAGGGTTTTTATCCAAATATGCATATTTTCCTCCTACTGATCGCTTTTCCCTTGCTGCCCTGCCCTTTCCCTTCTCTTTATAGTCATCCATAAAAGAATTAAGGACAGAAAAGATAAAAAACCGGCTCCAAAAGGCATTGGAAGGCTTCCAACTCCAAAATAAGAAGGCAAAAAACCTATAAACAGAGCAAAGGTCAGCAGGCCAAAAGAAATTCCCGTCCATTTCGGAAAGGTCCTGTACAAAAGCACCAGGGTAATCGGCATGGTCATGTTAAAAAGCAGGGTTCCGGCAGTCCCGGACCACATAGAGGAAGGCTGCAGCAGCAGGATTCCTCCCAGACCCAGAGATAAAGCAACTGTTTTTTTCATACCTGTCAGGTCCGCTCCAATACCTCCTGCAAGCTTTCCTGCTGCCGTAGCCCCCGCCAGGATCAGACCAGTCTTTACAGTCTGATTCCAGGGAAAAGAAAGGGCCATTCCCTGATAGGAGCAGAGAACCACAGTCATAAAAATACAGAGCACTGAGAGCAGGTCAAATGCAGTTTCCGGTAATACTCCTTTAGTTGCCATCGGAACCCTTTCCCTTTGGATTTCCCTGTATTTTTTCTTCTTTTTCCCTGCCGCCTCTCCAAGAATTGCCGCCGAAAACAGCAGTGACAGCATTATTCCCACAGCTATTTTCATACCGGTTTTCCCGGAAAGCAGCTTTCCAAGGCAGATTCCCAGAGCCCCGGAAGATACAAATAGCCCTGAGGGCCAGATTTTCTCTGGAAATACAGCCAGGACCAGAGCACCTGTTCCCACATGAAAGGCAGCATTCCCAAAACCAGCCAGAAAAACGCCCAGCCACAGGGGAATATCTCCATACAGCGCCAGCAGCACCAGAAAAATTCCTGCAATTCCTGTCCAGGAATAGCCTTTTAAGCTGCCCTTATTCTTCTCACAAATCCTGTCCAGCAGAACTCCCAGAGGCAGCTCTAAAGCAAAGGCAAAAAAATTATAAAAGAATAAGAGTGTATACCAGCCAGCCTCCCCTACAACCTCCTGAAAAATAAACCATGAGCAGGAAAAATCAATCCAAAAATGGCAGAAAAATCCCCACACCATAAAACCATATCTTTTCATTTTCTCACTTGTTATCCTTTTACCAGATCATAGCTCTCACCTATCATCTGCCGTATCTTCTCCTCCGGTACAGTGCCGTCCAAAATAATGGAATTCCAGTATTTTTTATTCAAATGATAGGCCGGAACCACCGAAGGATATACCTCTCTCCAGAAATCTCTCCACTCCGGGTCTGCCTTTACATTCAGCCAGATATGTCCCTCTTTTTCAAATATCCAGAGAAACACCTTCCTGCTTTTCTTTTTGCGGATCACCGTCCAGTTTAGATCGTGAAAAGGCTCGTCTCTGTAAACATCAGGAAAGGTCAGGGCATACTGAACTGCTTCTTCTCTGGTTTTCATAGGCTTCTCCTTATAACTCTTCTTCTACAAAATGTATCTGAGATTCCTTCCAGTATCGGTCATACCGCCATTCTTTTGGCATGGTAAAATTCAGCTGATACATCCGGAATATCACCTTGTAATTTTTCGGCTGCCATTGTTCTTCATAGGAATATTGGTAACTCATTCCCAGTTTTCTCATTACCTTTCCGCTGGGAATATTTTCTCTGTCATGAGTAGCTGTAATATAAGGCAGCCCCTCCTGTTTCACTCTTTGGATCAGGCCCTGACAGGCTTCTGTGACGATTCCCTGGTTCCAGTATTGTCTGGCCAGCCCGTATCCCAGGTCATGGCTTTCCTCACCGCTGATGTTCACATATCCTACAGGTGTTCCTGTTTCTTTCAGGCATATGACATAGGCATAGCCTTGTCCCTTTTCATATACGGTCAGATAACGCTCTTTTAAGAACTGCTCTGTTTCTTCCATGGACTTTACCGGGAACCAGGGAAGAAAACGGTTCACCTCCTGATCACTCAGAAGCTTATGGAAAAATCCACAATCTTCCTTCTGAAGTTTTCTTAAAAGCAGCCGTTTTGTTACAATCTCTTTGCTTTCCATTCTTATTCTCCATAAGACGGATTTTTCTTCTTCATCTTTCCATCTCCCCCTTGATCCAAAGCATAATCACATGTACAATATACTCCTTTTGCCTGGGGGTAAGTTCCTTTCCTGCCCGGATCTTATGCCATTTTTCCAGGCATCCTCTGCAGCAGATCGCCGTAGCATGCTGGGCGATAAAAACCGGATGGCCTCGCATAGGAGTCTGCTTTCCATCGTTTGGGATCACTGCCGGAGCCAGTCTCTTTTCTATAAAATCCTGAGCATGCTCCTGGATTTTGTCTAGTCCCTTCTGCCTCACATACTCCTTGTCCTGTTCTTTCAGATGAAATCTGCTGCGAAAACTGGATTTGGAAAGCCCTGCAAAAAGCTGCTTCAGCCATTCTTCTTCCGTCATAACCTTCTTCTCCCCTCTTTCAGTGAATAGAAAAGCTGCTTTCCTTTTCCACAGGGATTTCCTTTTCTTCTATATCCTCAATCCAGATAAATCTCTGCTGATACAGCATGGAGATCATCTTTCCAATTTCTTCCCGTTTTCCCTGGACTTCCATCTCCACCTTTCCGTCCCAGCGATTCTTCACCCAGCCGGTCAGCCCCAGCATCTGGGCAATGTTCATAGCCCGGTAGCGGAAACCCACGCCCTGGACCCTGCCGGAAAAGATCAGGTGTTTTCTAATCTCTTTTTCTTTAAACATTCTCCTCAGCTCCTGTCTGTCATAAATCAACACTTTTCTTGAAAATACAAAATCGCCTTCCATGGAAGGCGAAAATAGAAAAACAATATAGTATTTTTCAACTGACTTTTTGCTCCTCCTGTTAAATTCCATTGTATCAAATCTTTTCTGGAGGAACAACTGATATCTGACTATTCTCGTAATCAGTCCTGCAGGACCGTCACCTACTCTTTTGTAAAGCTGACGCTGCCTTTTGCCTTTTCTCCTGTCACCGTAATCCGATAGGCCCCATCTTCCTCAATCTCAATATTCAAGGAACCTGAGGGCATATCCCGGCTCTCTAAAATAGGCTCTTTCCCTTCCTGCTGAATGGTAACAGCAAGTTTTCCTGCTTTCTTTTCAATTTCTCCGTGTATCTTATCTCCCTTTTTCAGCTCCAGCAACTGGGAATCTGTAGTATTAAAAATCGTATATTCCATAAGGAACTGGCTGTCATTTCCCGTTCTGCTCCCGTTAAAGTCCGCCATGCTGCATCCTGCCAGCAAACATCCGCCCAGCAGCAGACCCAGATATTTCTTCATGTCCACTCTCCCCTGTCTTCTGCATATTGCCATAAATGATAGTACTATTTTATCATAACCTGCAGGGAAAAGCATTTCCTATTAATCTCTATATCCTGACCAGCCGGGTTTTTATTATATTGTGGCCGTATCACAGACTTTTTTATCCATTTTCCTCTGCCTGCCTCTCATCTGTATTTTCCAAGATGATCATGGTCACCTCTTCGGGACGCTCCCTTACAGGCCAGTGCTTACAGCCTCTCATTACATGAACTTTTCCATTGGGGCATAAATTTACCACCTTAAAAATATCGTTTACCGGTACCAGAGGATCTTTTTCCCCGTGTATGAAGATCACTGGCATTTTCAGCTTATGCAGTTCCTGAACGTAGCAGGGAATTGCCCTCTTCTTATCGCAGGAGCTTCTCTGAAAATCCTGCATAGCCTTTCCGCAGGATTCCTCCTGGCAGGCTTTCTGAACTTCACCCAGCATTTTATTGGTTATTTTCCGTTTACTCCCAATGAGATACTCCTGAAGCATGTACTGGACCAGCCATTTGCTTTTCCCCAGAAGCTTATATTGCCACAGGGTCAGATTTGTCTTCTGTATAAACCAGTAAGACAAAGGATGAAATGGCAGAGTTAAGGTCAGTCCCCAGGAATCAATGGGGAATAAGGCCTTTACTCTGCTCGGATATTTCAACGCATATCCAATGGCCACTGCTCCACCCATAGACAGACCTGCCAGATAGAATTCTTCGGCACCCAACTGATCTGCCATTTCGTTCAGGGCTTGGATATGAACAGGATAAAAATTTTCGCCTCGTATATCCGGCTTGTCACTTTTTCCGTAACCCAGCAGGTCTGGGGCGTATACCGTATATTCTCTGGTAAAATTTTTTATCATCCCCCACCAGGAAAGCATGGCGCTGTCTGTGCCGCTGCCATGGAGGAGAAAGAGGATTTTTTCTCCAGTTCCTCTTTTATAAACATTTATATTTCCATAAGACGTATGTACTTTTAATTCTTCCAATTTTATTCCTCACATCTTCTGTGCTTTCTTCGATTCTAACACATTCTCTGTGAGAAATCATCTATAAGATTTTACAAAGCGTTCTTGGCCAGATATTTTAAGTGCAGCCCGCCGTCTCCAATTTTCTCTGCCTTTTCCAGCGTAAATTCTACCGGACTCCCCTCCCTCTGAGAAGGAAGCTGGGCAAAGAGAGACGCTGAACCCTTTCCTCCGTCTGTCACCGGTGCCAGCACAAGACTAAGCTCGTCTACCATTCCTGCCTGGAGAAAGCTCCAGTTTACCATACCGCCGCCGCAGATCAACAGTTTTCAATATGAAAAAGTTCATATAATTTTTCCAATGCCAGCCTGCAGTCCAGCTCATCCTTTCCGGCAAGAATATAGGAAACTCCTCTTCTTCTCAGATAAGCTTTATACGCAGCAGAGGTTGCTTCTGTAAGAATTTCAATGACATGGGCTTCTCCCCTGCCCCTGTTATCAAAAGTCCCGGACTGCCAGCCAATCTCCCCTTGGATATCCAGAGATACATAGTACATTTCTGCCCGGTCATCTGCCACAAAATCGCCTTCCGGCACCTGGTTTTTCTCTTCCAGCACCGGTTTCGCAAATCCGGTAAATTCCTTTGTAAAGGACCGTTGATTTTTCCATCCAGGGAACTAAGAATATGGCAGATCACATAAGGTCTTTTCATCAGCGCTTACCTCCCAAGTTTTTCAGAAACTTTTTCTGCTTCTCTCTCATTTGTCACCATACCTGCATATTCCATGCCATACATCTTTGCAAAACAGCTCATGGTATACTCTGCTTTTTCCAGCATCCACAGCTCCGGTGCAGCCCCCTGGAATATAAAAGCGAATTTTCTTCCTGACAGTTCTCCTGAGCTCACAGGGCCGTAGAAACGGTCCAGAAGGTTTCTCACTGCTCCGCACATATTATGCCAGTAGACAGGAGAGCCGATAACAATTGTATCTGCTTCTTTCATTTTCTCTAAAATCTCTGAAAACTGGTCATCTTCGAATTTCTGTCCATAGGCATACAGCTTATAATCCACCAGCTCCAAAGTCTCATACTCTTTTCCTGTCAGAAGCTTTGCCGCCAGTTTTGCTGTGTTTCCGTTCTTGTTTGGACTTCCGTTAATAAATAAAATACTCATTTTAAAATTCCTCCTGTGTTTTAAATTTTAGAATACTGTCTGCATTCTTGCAAGGCTCCGTATGTCATCTGCGCTGACATGCCTTTTACTTCCAGATCCAGCATAAACCGTTATAGAAATATTCCATGGCATACTCACCGCTATGGACGCCTCCCTCCTGCTCCAGGAAATACAGATTACCCTCTCTTTCATTATCTGCATAGCGAAATGTGCCGTCACTGACATCTGCCATAGCCTCTATCTGATTCTTAAAAGAAGCATAGGCAAAATCTTCAGTCCCAGAGGCTGCAAAGATAAAAAAGTCATCCCATTCATGTCCGGAATCTTTCACAATAGAAGCCATGTACTCGCCATCTGAGGTCAGATTTCCGCTAGAGGGCATAAAATATCGAAAATAATCCAGACAATACTGGAAAGTCCTCCAGGTTGCCACAGAGCCCATGGAAAAACCGCAGAAAGCACGATGATCCCTGGAGCTTCGGATTCCATCTAAAGTTGTATCCTCCGCATAGGTACTATATGTACCTTCCACTGCCGGTATCAGATCATTGATCAGCTCGTTGTGGTAATTCTCAGTCAGGCGAAGAGCCAGGGAATAATCAGAGCTGTCCGACTCACTTTCATTATTATAAGTGGGACAAACCACGATCATTGGCTGGATTTTTCCATCAGCAATACCATTGTCCAGCACATTTTTAAATTCACCAGGCTGGTCCGGCGTTCCCAGATAGGTGGTCTCGTTGCTCCATCCTCCATGCATTAAATAAAATACGTCATATTGGGTATCTTCTGAATAGCCGTAGGGCAGATATACAATCGCCCGTTTATGAAGGACCTGTTCCTGCTCCTCATAGGTCATAGACTCATAGGTGTCATATTCTAATTCCACGAGGGTTCCCTGCTGATCTGACTGAGAAAAATAATCCTGGGGAATCTCTGCCAGTTCTTCCGGGAGCGCTCCTCTTGTTACTGTTTCACCTTCCGTTTCTGTCGCCGCCTCTTCTGTCTGATCTGAAGCTTCTTCCTGATCCAGGCTTTCTTCCCTGACTGGCGCAGACTGCTCACTGCTCCTTTTGTTTTCCTCAGTTCCTGTTTGCCCGCAGCCTGCCCCAAAAACCGCCAATGCCAGACAGCCCGCTAACAGTCTGTATTTTTTCACAGCTTCACCTCCTGTTTATAGTCACCTATATTATAGACCATGGGAAATGGCTGAAGAAGCTATGTTTTAGTTGTGGAATATATACCTGAGGGTTTTTACTGTTCTTTTCCATTAAAGATTTTTCCGGTTCATTGACTTCTCTTCCCTCCGATAATATAATCTTACCAAAACATACAATCCAGAAATATATTTGAATGGAGGCCCAAAATAATTTATGATATCAGATATAAAGCTTCGAATAGTAAGAACAGAGGATGCAGAAAAATTGCTGGAAATCTACCGGCCTTATGTAGAGAAAACTGCTATTTCTTTTGAGTATGAGGTACCCTCTCTTGATGAGTTCAAAGGCAGAATAATAAACACCTTAAAAAAGCATCCCTATCTCGTGGCAGAAAAGGAGGGTGAAATCCTAGGTTATGCCTATACAAGCGATTTTGTAGGACGAGTTGCTTACGACCATTCTTCAGAAATGACCATCTATCTTGATGAGACCAAACGTAAAATGGGAATCGGCAGAAAGCTTTACAGTGCCATTGAAGAAATCTGCAAAGCTCAGAATATCACGAATTTATATGCCTGTATCGGATATCCTGAGACAGAAGACGAATACCTGACCAAAAACAGTGCAGAATTTCATGCCCATCTGGGCTATCGTCTGGCTGGAAAGTTTTATAACTGCGGTCTAAAATTTGGCCGCTGGTACCATATGATCTGGATGGAAAAGATCATCAGCACACACGGAGCTGCTCCGGCTCCAGTCATACCCTTTCCTGAACTAGACCGTGAAATTCTGCTGGGAATCGGGGTACAGGATTCCTGATTGAACCATGACAATATAATATACTTACCCAGGGAGCCGATAGGGTGTGAATACCTCCGTTTCTGAGCCTTGCAGAAAGGAGGCGGTTTTTATGAGTACATATGAGGAATTAAGCCTGATTGTAAGCACTGCTTTACTGATTGTCGCCATTCTGAATTTTACACATAGAAAATAGCACCCCCGCTCTGGTAAAGTAAAGGTGCTATTCTCAGTACAATATTTCGCCGGAAACGGATAGGTGTGAACTATCGTATCGGCTTCCTTGTTAAGTATATTATATGTCAAGCAGAAAATTTTTTCAACCATAAGATTTTCCTCTCATTCCCACGCCCTGGCCGGACCGAATGAACAGAAAGACGCCAAAGAATTTGATTAGTATCATTAATGAATATAAAAGAAGCCGGGTTCCCAATTTAAGCGGGTTCCCGGCTTTCTGTTTCTTATTTCATTACTATGTTAATAATCTTCTTAGGAACATAGATTTCTTTTATCACGTTTCCTGTCAGCTTATCGGCAATCGCTTCTTTTCCTGCGGCAATAGCCTCTTCTTTGGAAGCTTCTGCACTGATGCTGATAACGGCTCTTGTCTTTCCGTTGATCTGTACAGGAATCTCGATCTCGTCATCTTTCATAGCTTCCTCATCAGCTTCCGGCCACTGGGTATGGAATACAGAATCCTCATGGCCGTATTCCTGCCACAGCTCTTCTGCCACATGAGGAGCAAATGGAGCCAAGAGCTGGATAAAGGTTTCGATAGTCTTTCTGTCGATTCCTCCTGTTTTCTTCGCCATATCAATGAGCTTGTTATTGTACTCCATGAAACCGGAGATAACTGTGTTCAGGCTGAAGCTTTCCAGACGCTGCGTAACGTCATAAACCAGTTTATGGCGAAGCTTCACCATTTCTTTTGTCTCAGCTACATTTGCATCTTTGCTGTCCATGGCCAGTTTCCAGAAACGGTTCAGGAAACGGTAAACGCCGTCGATTCCTCTATCATCCCATTCTGCATCCAGTTCCGGCGGACCTACGAAAAGTTCGTAAAGTCGCAGAGAGTCACAGCCATAGTCTCTTACCAGATCATCTGGAGAAACCACATTGCCTTTTGACTTACTCATCTTAATACCGTTCTTGCCGGTGATCATACCCTGGTTAAACAGCTTCTGGAATGGTTCGTCAAAATCGATCACGCCGATATCATAGAGGAACTTGGTATAGAAACGGGAATACAGCAGATGAAGAACTGCATGCTCTACACCGCCGATATACATATCTACTGGAAGGTATTTGTCTGCTTTTTCTCTGGATACCAGTTCTTTGTCGTTTTTGTTATCCACATAGCGGAGGAAATACCAGGAAGAACCTGCCCACTGAGGCATGGTATTGGTCTCTCTCTTGGCTGGAGAACCACAGCATGGGCAAGTGGTGTTTACCCACTCATCAATAGCAGCCAGAGGAGATTCTCCTGTGCCGGTAGGCTCATAGGATTCTACTTCTGGAAGAGTCAGAGGAAGCTGGTCTTCCGGAACCGGTACGTTTCCGCATTTTGGACAGTGGATGATGGGAATAGGCTCGCCCCAGTAACGCTGACGGGAGAATACCCAGTCACGAAGCTTATAATTTACTGTCTTTCTTCCGATTCCCATCTTCTCGATCATTTCAGGAGCTTCTTTCTTCAGAACTGCAGATTCCATGCCGTTCCAGTCTCCGGAGTTGATCATAGTTCCGGAAGCTTCTGTATAAGCCTCTGTCATATTTTCGATTTCTTTTCCGTCCTTAGCGATTACCTGGATGATCGGAATATTGAATTTTGTTGCAAATTCAAAGTCACGGTCATCATGAGCCGGTACACACATGATAGCTCCTGTACCATAATCAGCCAGTACGTAATCAGAAAGCCAGATAGGCACTTTCTTTCCATTAAGTGGATTGATGGCGTAGGTTCCTGTGAATACGCCGGTCTTTTCTTTATCCTGAAGACGGTCTACATTAGATTTCATAGAAGCATCATAGATGTATTTTTCTACAGCTTCCCTTGTCTCCTCTGTAGCCAGGCTCTTTGCCAGAGCATGCTCAGGAGCCAGAACCATGAAGGTTGCTCCATGGAGAGTATCCGGTCTTGTAGTATACACAGTGATTTTCTCATCTCTGCCTTCTACCGGGAAATCCACCTCTGCGCCGTAGGATTTTCCGATCCAGTCGGTCTGCATCTTCTTAACCTTTTCCGGCCAGTCCAGTTTGTCCAGGTCATTTAAAAGACGGTCTGCATATTTGGTAATGCGGAGCATCCACTGACGAAGGTTTTTCTTGGTTACTTCTGCACCGCAGCGCTCACATTTACCGTTTACTACCTCTTCATTTGCCAGACCAGTCTTACAGGAAGGACACCAGTTAATGGGGAATTCCTTCTCATAGGCCAGGCCTTCTTTAAACATTTTTACAAAGATCCACTGAGTCCATTTGTAGAAATTAGGATCTGTAGTATTTACCTCTCTGTCCCAATCATAGATTGCAGCGATATCCTGAATCTGTTTCTTGATATTTTTCACATTTTCTGCAGTAGATTTTGCAGGATGTACGCCCATCTTAATGGCATAGTTTTCTGCCGGAAGACCAAAAGCATCCCAGCCCATAGGATGGATCAGATAATATCCATGCATTAATTTGTAACGGCTCCAGACGTCAGAGATTACATAACCTCTCCAGTGTCCTACGTGAAGTCCGTTTCCTGATGGATATGGAAACATATCCAGGCAATAATATTTTGGCTTTTTGCCGTCATCTACGTTCACTGGTTTTTCATCCCAGATCTTACGCCATTTTGCTTCAATGGCCTTATGATTATATGGTACTGCCATTTTCTTTTCCTCCTTATTCTTTCTGCCGGTTTCTGATCGTATCGGCAATACAAAAAGCCCTCTCTTCTCCAGCTAGAGACGAAAGGGCTTAAATTCCGTGGTACCACTCTAATTCACAGGTTTAAATTATTCTGTGCACTCATTTTTTCTGTAACGGGAAATCCCGCCCGCATCTACTGATCCGCCAATGGGGAAAGTTCGATTTGGGAACTCCGAGGCCAGTTGGGAAGCTTACGTGACTGCCTTGCACCAGACGGCAGCTCTCTTGACACGCAGGGTTTCTTAATAATCCTCTTCACAGTTTTTAGTTTATAAAACTATTACACATTTTACTCAGGGATTTTCCATTTGTCAACCCCTGAACGAGATTTCTTCCCGTTCGAAAAAGGAAAATCATCCCTCTTCTTCCCCGGAAGTCTCTTCCTCTGTCTGTACCTGCTTAGTTTCCGCTTCCCGGCCTTCAAGCTGGGTAACAGTACAGATGGATTCTTCTTCCTCATACCTGAGAGAAATCTGGTCTCCGGTATCATAGCCTACGATTTCCGGGAACTCTGTTACCGGAATATCAAAAATCAGCTCCTGTCCTTCCAGTGTAATGTAGAAATGAGAGTTTCCATCCAGCACAGCCTGGGCCATGCGGTATATGACGCCCTCTGCACTGAGGTCACTGTCTGAAGCTCCGCTGACTTCAATACCGCTGCTTTTCAGCAGTTCCACATAATTCTCCTCGCATTCCTGAACCGTATCTCCGATGGCTACATTCTGATATTTCTGAACATTGACCATGGCATATTTCTTCACCAGACCGGCTCCGTCCTTTAAAGCCATGAAATAAGTGGGCTGGTCAGAGATGTTCAGAAGAAGGGGAAATGCCGCTGTATACTTCAGGTTCTGCACCTGTCCTTCTGCAGAGTCCATGGCGGACCGCTCCTGAGCGCCTTCACAGGCATAGTATCTGGTCTCCATAGTCCTCTGGTTCATAAGGACAAATCCCACATTGGATTTATCTCCGCTCACAGAGGTCACCCCTGTGTAAACCCACACATCATCATCAAGGGCCAGATAATTATATCCTTCTGTAGTCTGAAGGCATCCCTTCTGTCCCAGCACACTGTTAAAGAATCCATTCTGCAGCATGCCATGATAATTATACAGTTCCACCAGAAGATCTGCCGGATATGCCCGGTCTACCCATTTGGGACAGTCTTCGATCTTCAGGTCCTGGCATTCTCCTGTCTGGGCATTGCATAGTACCACTCTGCCTATGGTCTGGCCTCCAAAAAGACCGATGTTAAACTTCTTTACCGGACAGATCCAATAAGGAGTTCCGTCATCATCAATCTCAAAACTTATCTGGTCAAACATATAGGTAGGATATTTAAATCTCAAATGCCGGTAAATATTTCTGTTGAAGTATTCTGATTCCGAATACTTGATCCCTTCATCTAACTTTACCAGCTCTGTATTCTGTGTCGCCATATCAATACGCACATAGGCAGGAATCCCCTCCTTCTGATTGGTCAGCCATTTAATAGGACTGGCATAGACCAGGGGGCTTACCCGATAGGGCTGCTCCTTATAATTGATCTGGGAATAGAGACTGCTCACCTCAAACTGGGACACCATATCCACCATACTTCCCATCTTTCTGTTTCCCAGCAGTTCTGCCGACTCTTTATCCAAAAGGGGAATCTGGTCATAGCTGATTTCTTTGATATCTTCTGCAAAGTTCCGTTCTTCCGGTTCCATCAGAGCCTGATATTTTTCTGCATTGACAACTGGAGAAGACAAAAGGGCTCCAACTGCATAGACAACTGCAATGGCCAATATGAGCACCAGCCCGCCCTTTAGTACCTTATCGGACTTCAATTGATGGATGGTGGCAATTCTTTTCCGAATGCCGTAAATAATAAGGATCAGCAGCACCAGTCCCCCCAGAAAGGCCCAGAATCCGCTTTCGTGGATGTTCACAGCAGGAAGAGTCACATAGTAATAAATAAAGGCCAGAAAAATGATGACCAACCCTGCCAGAATTTTCTTTTTCATAAATCTTTACCATACCTTTCTACACAGTTTGTTCTGGTCTGTGTTGTTCCATTGTAACACTCCCTTTGCAGGTTGTCATCCGATTTCTCACAGAAAAGAAAAAGCCCGCAAAAGGGGCTTTGAAAAAGAGAAACCGCCCTGTACAGTTTTCCTGTATAAGGGCGGTTTCCTTTTATAAGAAAGAGATTTACCTTGGTAAAGTTTAGTCTTCTTCTGCTTTTGCTCTTGCTGCGATTTCTTTTTCCTGAATATCAGAAGGAGCCTGCTCATAACGGGCAAATTCATAGGAGAAGTTTCCGCTGCCGCCTGTCATGGAACGAAGGTCTGTAGAATATCCATAGATGGAAAGCATCGGAACATCAGCCTCGATCACTGTGTTTCCTTTATGATCTGTGTCTGGATTCATTCCCAGCACACGGCCTCTCCTCTTATTCAGATCACCCATAACGTCTCCTGTAAATTTGTCAGGAACACTGACTTTCATGGAAACGATAGGCTCTAAGAGTACCGGTGAAGCTTCCATAAAGCCCTTCTTGAAGGCCTGGATAGCAGCAGTCTTAAATGCCATTTCCGAAGAATCTACCGGATGATAAGATCCATCATAAAGTGTAGCCTTTATACCAACTACAGGATAAGAAGCCAGAGGTCCCTTTACCACAGATTCCTGAACACCTTTTTCTACTGCAGGGAAGTAGTTCTTTGGAACGGCTCCGCCTACAACGGTCTGTTCAAATACATAGGGAGTTTCCAGATCTCCGGATGGCTCAAAGATCATCTTAACATGTCCATACTGACCATGGCCGCCGGACTGTTTCTTATATTTTGCTTCTACATCTGCTTTCTTCCGGATGGTTTCTTTAAATGGAACCTTAGGTTCAGAAAGAACAATGTCTACTTTATAGCGTTCTTTTAATTTACTAACAACGATATCCAGATGCTGCTCACCAATTCCATAGAGCAAAGTCTGACGGTTCAGGGAGTCATTTACAACTTTCAAAGTCAGGTCTTCCTGCATCATTCTGCTCAGAGCCTGTGATACCTTATCCTCATCACCTTTATTCACGGTCTTATATCTCTTATAAGTATAAGGTGTGGAAATCTCAGTTTTTCCATAGAGGAGCGGGGTATTCTTTGTAGCAAGGGTGTCTCCTGTGGCTACAGTACTCAGTTTTGCAATAGCGCCGATATCCCCTGCATGAAGCTCCGGAACTTCCAGAGGCTTGGAGCCTTCAAGAACATAAAGCTTATTCAGCTTTTCCTCTGCTTCTTTGCCTGTGTTGTAAAGGGTATCATCTCCTTTGATAACGCCGGAGCATACCTTGACCAGAGAATATTTGCCCAGGAATGGGTCTACGATAGTCTTAAATACATAAGCAGATTTTGCTTTTGTAAAATCGTAATCTGCCTGATAGATTTCATTTGTCTTGGAATTCATACCTGCACAGGTTCTCTGATCCGGACTTGGGAAGTATCCGCAGATATCATCCAGCAGATTTGCCACGCCCTGAATATTGATAGTAGAGCCCATACATACAGGAATGATGCTGCCTTCAGAAATATTCATCTTCAGTGCTGCGGAAACCTCAGCTACTGAGAATTCTTCGCCGGCGAAATAACGGTCCATAAATTCCTCGCTGATCTCTGCCACAGATTCCATAAGGATTTCGTGATATTTTTCCAGATACTCCTGAAGATAATCCGGCACCGGGCATTCTTTTTTCTTGCCTCTGTCGATATATTTTCTTCCGGCCTGTTTTACGATATTTACATATCCTACAAATTTTCCTTCCTCACGGATGGGCATATGGATAGGAGCGATCTTCTTTCCGTACATCTCTGTAAGATCCTCCACTACCTGACGATAGCTGACATCGTCAATATCCATCTCTGTAACAAAGAACATTCTCGGAAGCTTATATTTCTCGCAAAGCTCCCATGCTTTCTGGGTTCCTACCTGAATGCCATCCTTACCGGAAACCACGATAATAGCTGCATCTGCCGCTGCAACAGCTTCTTCCACTTCCCCCACAAAGTCGAAATAGCCTGGCGTATCCAATACATTGATTTTTACCTTACCCCATATGATTGGTACAACAGATGTTGAAATTGAAAACTTTCTCTTTATCTCCTCTTTATCATAGTCGCTCACGGTGTTTCCATCTGTCACTTTCCCCAAGCGGCTTGTAATACCTGATAAATAAGCCATCGCTTCTACCAGACTCGTCTTACCGGCACCGCCATGGCCGAGCAGGACCACATTTCTAATTCTGTCGGTTCTAAAAACGTCCATATGTAATACCTCCCAAACTTAATATGTGTATATTCTACTAAAAATTTCTCAACAATTCAAGTATTTCATTCAAATTAGACAAGGTTTTTACAAACCATTTCTGAAATCACAGGGTATTCTGCCCTACTTGTTGTAAATCCTCTTTATTTTTCACTTTAAAGCACTAAACTGTTGACATTTTTCAACACCTATCATAAAATTATTACTATTGGTAGTCAGCAAAACTGGTACATGAACCCAGGTATCAGCTTATCAGCTCTCTGCATGTCAGAATATTAAGTTTCAGAAGGAGTACACATTTAAATGGAAACCACCACCATAGGTTTTATCGGACTGGGGCTCATCGGAGGCTCCATTGCAAAAGCGATTCGAAAATTTCATCCGGATTACCAGATCCTGGCCTATAACAGGACCAAAGAGGTTCTGGAGGACGCAGTCTTTGACGGCATTGTGGATATCCCCTGCACAGAACGGGATACCCGTTTTGCTCTCTGCGATTATATCTTTCTCTGCGCCACAGTAGATTATAATCTGGAGTGTCTCCCCTGGCTGAAAGAAACCATACGGCCAGGCTGTATCCTCACAGATGTAGGAAGTGTAAAAGGAGAAATCCACCGTCAGATCACTGCTCTTGGCATGGCGGGCAATTTTATCGGTGGTCATCCCATGGCCGGCAGCGAAAAAACAGGTTATGAATATTCTACCGATCACTTAATTGAAAACGCTTATTATATCCTTACTCCATCGGAGGAAGCGGGACTTGATAAAATCGGTGCTTATACAGAACTGGTTTCCTCTATCGGAGCCCTGCCTATAATCCTGTCCTGGGATGAGCACGACTTTATCACTGCCTCTGTCAGTCATCTGCCTCATATTGTAGCAGCCTCTCTGGTAAACGTAGTAAAGAAACTGGATTCTCCTCAGGAGCATATGAAGACCATTGCCGCCGGAGGATTTAAGGATATTACCAGGATTGCCTCTTCTTCTCCTCATATGTGGCAGCAGATCTGCCTGGAGAACCCGGAGTATATTTCCAGAGTCCTGGATGAGTATATCCGGCAGATTGTCCAGGCCAAGTATCTGGTAGACCAGAGAGATGAGAACGGTCTCTATGAAATGTTTGCCCAGTCACGGGAATACCGGAATTCTTTCAGTGACGCTCCCAGCGGTCCTCTGAAAAAATCTTTTACCTTATACTGTGATGTGGTAGACGAAACAGGCGCCATTGCCACCATTGCCACGATTCTTTCCATGAACAATATAAGTATTAAAAATATCGGCATTGTCCACAACCGGGAGTTTGAAGACGGCGTTCTCCGAATCGAATTTTATGAAGAGGAAGCCCAGAAGCTTGCTGCAGAGCAGCTTAAAAAGCGAAATTATATTATTTACGAGAGGTAGAAAAATCTATGAAATTCAGCAAATCAGCTCCATTAAAAGGGGAAGTGACGGTTCCGGGAGATAAATCCATCTCCCATCGCAGTGTAATGCTGGGCGCTCTTTCCAAGGGTACCACCAGTATTACTAATTTTCTGGAAGGCGCGGACTGTCTTTCCACTATAGACTGTTTTCAGAAAATGGGAATTGAAATCGAGAAAAAACCGGGTGAAATCCTTATCCATGGAAAAGGACTCCACGGCCTTACTGCTCCTTCTGATATTCTGGACGCAGGCAACAGCGGCACAACTGTCCGTCTCCTCAGCGGTATCCTGGCAGGCCAGAATTTTCAAAGTGCTCTGACCGGGGACGAATCCATTCAGAAGAGGCCTATGAGACGAATTATCACTCCTCTTACCGCTATGGGCGGAAATATAAAAAGCATCCGTGGCAACGACTGTGTACCCCTGGAGATCCAGGGCAGCCCTCTCAAAGGGATTCATTATAATTCCCCGGTAAGTTCCGCCCAGGTGAAGTCCTGTGTGCTTCTTGCAGGTCTTTACGCCGATAGGCCTACCAGTGTTACAGAGCCATTCCTTTCCAGAAACCATTCTGAGTTAATGCTCCGCTCCTTTGGGGCCACAGTGACAAGCCAAAATACAACTGTAACTATTGAACCGGAACCTGCTCTCACCGGCCAGGAAGTCCAGGTACCGGGAGATATTTCTTCCGCTGCCTATTTTATAGCCGCAGGTCTTCTGGTGCCAGGCTCTGAAATCTTGATCAAGAATGTGGGAATCAATCCTACCAGAGACGGAATCCTACGGGTATGTCGGCAGATGGGCGCCAATATCCAGATTTTAAATCAGCGTGAGCACTGTCAGGAACCGGCGGCAGATCTTCTTGTAAAATACAGCTCCCTGAAAGGTACTGTGATACAGGGAGAGCTGATTCCCACTCTCATCGACGAACTTCCTGTCATAGCGGTAATGGCTGCTTTTGCAGAAGGCGTCACAGTGATCCGAGATGCCCAGGAACTGAAAGTAAAAGAATCTAACCGCCTGGATATTATGGTCCATCATTTACAGGCTATGGGGGCCGATGTAACGCCTACAGAAGATGGTATGATCATTAAAGGAGGCCCTCTTCTCCACGGAGCCCAGCTGGACAGTCATCTGGATCACCGGATTGCCATGTCCTTCGCTGTAGCAGGGCTGGCTTCAGAAGGAGAGACAGAAATTACCCAGGCAGATTGTGTAAATATCTCTTACCCGAAATTCTACGAAGACCTTCAAAGTCTTCAGCATTAGAAAGAGGACTGCTGTCCCCAGTGAAGATGTCCCGGAATTTTCCGGCTCTTTCCTGCTACAGCAGTCCTCTTTTTTTCAATTGTTTTTCCACCGTTGGATATCTGTGGATATCTGTATGGGGAATGGCCTCTGCCGCCACCATGAGATGCAGGAAATTGTCTACAGCCCCAAACTGGATATAGGTCATCTTATCCAGGATTTTCTCCACCTCTTCCTTAATCTCTTTGTGGAGAAGCATTTTCCTTGCGCCGGCCAGGGAACTGTTTCCCGGAAGAAGAAGCCTGTCTCTGGGAATATCCGGATAAAGCCCTACAGTAATTCCAGCCTCTTTAGAAATATGGGTTCCAAAGGCTCCTGCCACATAAAAACGCCCAATATCCTTCATTTCCAGTCCCAATTCTCCCATCATATATTCCACCATGGTCCCGGCTGCGGCTTTTGTCTTCAGAAACTCTTCTATGTCCTTCTGGAAGAAAAAGAGGCCGGGCCCATATTCGGCAGCCAGTTCTCCCTCTACTTCCAGGATTTTTTCAGAAGCTTCCTCCACATAACGTCCTCTTACATCGATCCAGCCATTGAGAAACATCTCAGCCAGCAGATCCACAATACCGGAACCGCAGATTCCTGCCGGCGCCCTTTCACCGATCACATGGATCTGTACCTGTCCATTTTCTATATGAACCTGGTCCACGGCTCCTGGTTCCGCCCGCATACCGGTTTTTACTACACCGCCTTCCAAAGCCGGTCCTGCAGCGCCTGCACCTGCCACCAGGAAATCCTTATTTCCAATGACCAGTTCTCCGTTAGTCCCGATATCCAGAAAAACCGAAATCTCTTCCCCTTTGTATATTTCTGTTTCTACTATACCGCTTAAAATATCTCCTCCCAGATAGTTCGCCTGTCCAGGATAAGCGTATACATATCCTTTTAAAGGAAATCCCAGGTCCACGGCTCTATAGCAGTCCGGTTTCAGGGTGCACACTGCGTAAGGGGCGGAAAATACGCAGAAAGCGTCCAGACCATAGAGGAAATGCATCATTGTAGTGTTTCCCGCTATGACCATAGAAGCACACTGCTCCCCGGAGATTCCGGTATCCTGCTCCATTTTTTCAAATAGTTCCAAAAAGCTGTCTACTGTGGCTTTCCTGATTTCTTCCAGCTTCTGAGGATTGTCCTTTCCGTAAAAAATCCTTGTAAGAATATCTTCCCCATAGGCAATCTGATGGTTAAACACAGATTTCTGCCAGAGAACTTTCCCCGTATTCATGTCTACCAGCTCTCCGGCTAAAGTCGTACTCCCCAAATCCGTGCAGAACCCATAATGTTCACCTGAAGTATCTCCCGGTTCTATATCTGCCAGTTCCCAGCTTTTCCCGTTCCATACAAGAAGCAGTGTAATCTTCCAGTCAGCCTGGCAGCAGAGAGGATAGAGCTTCTTTAAGACTAGAAGGCTGCAGCTGACCTCTCTATATTCTCCTCTCAGAGCCCTCAAAATCCGCTCCTGATCTGAGGCATTATCCTCCTGGCTTGGAGGCGTCAGTTCCAGATAAATTTTCCGGCTCCAGCCCTCTGGCTTTTTCGCTGTTTCCATTCTCTTCTCCTTTTCTGTCCTTCATCTTTCTGTCCCTTCCAGCTGTCTTGTGCTGGGAAAATCCTACCCTCTCTGTACAGGGACACACAGGCCTCTTGTTCAGAGAGGGTATATTTTTTGCTTTATATAGATTTTAAATTTATAAGACGGAATACCTGTTCTGCCGTATCAGACAGATTCTGCCCTGCAGTCTCCGGCTCCATAGCTTCTTCCAAAGTGGAGATTCCCCTGACAACAGGGAAAAATGCATCGATTCCTTTTTCATTGCATTTTACTGCATCTCTGGTCACACTTCCTGAAAAGGCAACTACAGTCTTCCCGTATTTTTTTGCAAGGCTGGCTACTCCTACAGGCGCTTTTCCCATAGCCGTCTGTCCGTCAAGGCGTCCTTCTCCGGTAACAACCACATCTGCATCTTTCACATAATCTTCCAGTCTGGTTTCTTCCAGAATAATCTGTATCCCTGATTCCAGAACACTGTTTGTAAAAGTAAGAAAAGCAAAGCCCAGGCCGCCTGCAGCTCCGGTTCCCGGTCTCTCTGGATCTGCCTGAGGAAAGGTTTTTCCAGCCAGCTCTGCATAGGCGCCCAGCCACTTATCCATCTTGTCGATCATTTCCGCATCTGCCCCTTTCTGAGGGCCATAGATGGCGCTGCTGCCCTGAGGTCCGCACAGAGGATTTACCACATCACAGGCAACACGGAACTCACATTCCTTTAACTGGGGGAGAACTTTTTCGTCTTTGATGGCTGACAGCTGTTCCAGCCCTCTGGCCCCCAGAGGAACCTCATTCCCTTCAGCATCCAAAAATTCATAACCCAGAGCCTGGAGCATCCCCACTCCTCCATCATTGGTAGCACTGCCTCCGATTCCCACTAGAAATCTTCTGCATCCCTTTTCAACAGCATCTTTTATCATTTCTCCTACTCCATAGGTAGTGGTATAGAGAGGATTTCTCATCTGGTCCGGAACCAGAGTAATTCCTGCTGCCGCAGACATTTCGATTACCGCCGTGTTCTCTCCTACAATTCCATATTCTGCCTCTACCGGATTTCCAAGAGGTCCTGTAACTGTCACTTTACAGGTACGTCCTCCCATTCCCTGGACCAATGCTTCTACGGTTCCTTCGCCTCCATCTGCCAGCGGTCTGATCTCTACCTGTGCCTGAGGATTACTTTTCAATATTCCCCTTTTTGCTGCCTCTCCTGCCTCCAGAGAAGACAGGCTCCCTTTAAATGAATCAATCGCAATCACTACTTTCATACCCTTACTCCTTGTCTGGTTCTTCTGTTCTTTCAATCTCTTTGATTATAAAACGAATCCTTTCGCAGTTCAACGTATTTTCTTGTTAAATAATATCTTGACAATCTTGGAAGGTTCTGCATATAATGGTACTGCTAAAATTCCATGTGGATTTTTCTGGGAGCATCCCATTTTTCGCCACATAATCGCCGTCGGTGATTATGTGGCTTTTCTTTTGCTCATAGCGGCAGTAAATATTATTACACAAGGAGTGATAAGAAAAATGAACGAAACTTTTATGAAGGAAAAACCAGTATTCTCTCTGATCTTATCCATGGGATTTCCTATGATGATCTCTATGCTGGTGAATTCTCTGTACAATATTGTAGACAGTTTTTTTGTGGCAAAGATCAGCGAAGACGCCATGACGGCCCTATCCCTGGTCTATCCTGTCCAGAACTTTATCAATGCCATCGCCATTGGTTTTGGCGTAGGGATCAATGCCGTCATTGCATTTTATCTGGGCGCTTCGGAAAAAGAAAAGGCCAACCGGGCGGCTACCTGGGGACTTGTTCTGGCTCTGTTCCATGGATTGCTGCTGGCTGTTGGCTCCATTGCCCTAATGCCTGCCTTTCTCCGGATGTTTACTTCCCAGGCTTCTCTCTTTGAGCTGGGCATGCGCTATTCCATGATCGTATTTGCCTTTTCTCCCATAATTACTCTGGGGATTTCTTTTGAAAAAATCTTCCAGTCTACTGGCCAGATGACCGTCAGTATGGTCAGTCTTATGGCTGGATGTATCACTAATATTATCCTGGATCCCATCATGATCTTCGGCCTTGGTCCCTGCCCGGAAATGGGAATCGAAGGAGCAGCCCTGGCCACCGGGCTGGGACAGGTAGTATCCCTTGTGATCTATCTGGGAGTCTATTTTTCAGGGACCCTTCCTCTCCATATCGGGATTCAGCATCTGGTGAGGGAAAAGGAGCTTACGGCCCGGTTATATTCCATTGGCATTCCGGCTTCTCTGAACATCGCCCTTCCATCCCTGCTGATTGCCTCCCTGAATGTGATCCTGGCTTCCTTTTCCCAGATTTATGTAACGATCCTGGGAATTTACTATAAGCTCCAGACTTTTTTATATCTTCCTGCCAACGGCATCATCCAGGGGATCCGGCCTCTGGTAGGGTATAATTACGGTGCAAAGGAATATCACAGAGTAAATAAAATTTATCTCACTACCCTGGCTATTGACGGCTGTATCATGGTCATCGGAACCGTCATCTGTCTTCTGATCCCTGATCAGCTTATGGGACTGTTTACAGAAAATCCTCAGACTATAGAAGCAGGAAGCCTGGCCCTTCGGATCATCAGTGGAGGTTTCCTGGTCTCCACCTTATCCATCACCTCCTGCGGCGCCCTGGAAGGCCTGGGAAAGGGAACCCCTTCTCTTATTATCTCCCTGCTCCGCTATGTGGTGATCATTATCCCCGCTGCTTTCCTCCTTGGCAGAGCTTTTGGTCCTGCAGGAGTCTGGAATGCATTCTGGATTGCAGAAGCTGTGACCGGGGTGATTTCTGTGTTTATCTACCGCAGAGCAGTCAGGAGCCATTAACATCAGCTGCTTGCGTAAAAGACGCTATGGCATAAAGCAACCCCGGAAATGCCCATTCTATCAGCATTTCCGGGGTTCTGTCTGTTCTTATTCAATAATCATAGCATCTCCAAAGCTAAAGAACCGATACCTTTCCTTCACCGCCTCTTCATAGGCCGCCAGGATATGCTCCTTTCCTGCCAGTGCAGACACCAGCATCAAAAGGGTGGATTCCGGCAGATGGAAATTGGTGATCAGAGCATCAATCATCTTAAACTGATATCCCGGATAAATAAAAATTTCCGTCCAGCCGCTCTTAGCCTGAAGGATTCTATTCTCATCTGTAGCAGATTCCAGGGTCCTGCAGCTTGTGGTTCCTACAGAGATAACCCGTTTTCCCGCCTTCTTCGTATCATTGATCAGCTTCGCCTGGTCTTCTTCCACCACATAAAACTCAGAGTGCATATGATGGCTTTCTACATCGTCTACCTTTACCGGGCGAAAAGTTCCCAGCCCTACATGAAGGGTTACATGGGCAATCTTCACACCCTTTTCCTCTATCTGATGAAGAAGCTCCTGAGTAAAATGGAGGCCTGCTGTGGGAGCTGCCGCACTTCCCTCATGTTTTGCATAGACCGTCTGATACCGGTTTTTATCCTGAAGCTTATGGGTGATATAAGGAGGCAGAGGCATCTCTCCCAGCTTATCCAGGATTTCCTCGAAAATCCCCTCATATTCAAAGCGGATCAAACGGTTTCCTTCCTCTACGATATCAATAACCTCTCCGATCAGAAGGCCATCGCCAAAACTGATCCTGGTTCCCACTTTCGCCTTTTTCCCCGGTTTTACCAGAGTCTCCCAGATATTGTCTCCCTTTCTCTTTAAAAGCAGGATTTCTATGCCGGCCTCTGTGCCGATCTTGCTTCCATAAAGCCGGGCAGGGATTACCTTTGTATCATTGATTACCAGGCAGTCTCCCGGATTCAGGTAATCAATCACATGCTTAAAGTCTGTATGGGTAATTTCTCCTGTTTTCTTATCCAGGTGCATGAGCCTGGAGGAGGACCTGTCTGCAAGAGGGTCCTGGGCGATCAGCTCCTCCGGCAGGTCATAATAAAAATCTGATGTTTTCATAATCTATTCCTATCTTCCAAATACTCTGAGACCAAAAGAGTTTTCCTGCCGCTGTATTCTAACCTGGGACATCAGTCCCTGTTTTGGCAGTTTCTGCTCTGGTCTGCAATGTCTTGTTATATATCATCAGGCAGGATTTGTCAAGCAGTTCAATGATAATACACCTTATCTTCCTCCAGCAGCGCTGCCTTTCCTTCCCGGACTTCCACTATGTTCACACAGCAGTTAGGCGGCACTTTCCCATGCCAGTAATTTTCCAGCCCTTCTTCCTTATATACATTGTGGAGAAGGGCCCGTATGGCACAGCCGTGGGATGCGATAAGCACCGTCTTGTCCTGAAGTTCTTTTCGGGAGGTAATGTCCTTCCAGAAGTCCTTTGTTCTCTGAAGAATATGAGGCAGGGGTTCTCCTCCTTCCGGGGGAATATACTTTTCCGGGTGATGGAAAAAGTTGTCCAGCATTTCCTGGGGAAGAAGGGCGGAGTCCTTCCCCTCCCATACGCCGAAGGAAATCTCCCGGATCCTTTCGTCATCATAAATAGGGATTTCCCGGTCTCCCAGCACCAGCTTTGCCGTGTCCCTGGCTCTTTTTAAGGGGCTGGTGAAACAGCAGGAAAAAGGCACCTCTTTCAGTGCCTTTCCCGTAATCTCAGCCAGGGCTGTCCCTTTTTCATTTAGTTCTGTGTCTGAAGCGCCCTGAAGCCGCCTCTGGACATTCCAGCAGGTTTCTCCATGTCGTACAATATAAATCTTCACTTATACATACTCCTTTTATGCCCGGCTGCATCTCAGTCCGTTTTTATTTTCTCAGCTCGATTCCCAGTCCTTCCAGACCATTCAGGATTTTCTTCATAGCTGCATTTACATCGGCATCTTCCAAAGTCCTGTCCTTAGCTCTGAAGGTTACAGAGTAGGCCATAGACTTATAGCCCTCCTGGATCTGGCTTCCTTCATAAATATCGAAAAGTTCATAGCTCTCCAGGATCTTGCCTCCCCTCTGGGCAATGATATGCTCAATCTGGCCTGCCAGAATATTTTTCGGCACCACCATACTGATATCACGGCTCACTGCAGGGAATTTTGCGATTCCTTCATACTTTCTGTCAAAGGTAGCAAACTTCATGATAGAGGGCATATCCAGCACAGCTACATAAGCTCTGTCGCCAATTCCATAGGAGGCTGCAACAGTAGGATGCACCTCTCCCATATAACCGATAACAGTTCCTTCATAGACAATATTTGCCTGGCGTCCCGGATGAAGGAAGGTCTTTCCTGCATTGGGGTCATAGTCTTCCTTGCTGCTCATACCGATCTTATCCAGGAATTCCTCTACCACGCCTTTCATGGTATAGAAATCTCCATCCCCGTACATACCCAGAGTAAAGATCATTCTCTCATCAGGCAGCTCTGTTAATGGAAGAGCCTTTGGAATATAGATATTTCCCATCTCATACAGGCGGACATTCTTATTTCTTCTCTTGTAGTTAGTTCCCAGAGAAGTGAGCATACCGTTTAAGGAAAGGGTACGCATAATGCTGAAGTCTTCTCCCAGAGGATTTGCGATCACAATGGCCTTTCTGTGAGGATCATCTGCGGGCAGCAGAAGCTTGTCAAATACTTTAGGGCTCTCAAAGGAATAGCAGTATCCCTGAGAAAATCCGTTGAACTCTGCCATATCTCTGGCTGTCTGCTGGATACGCAGATCAAAAGGCAGTTTTCCCGTAGTAGCCTCTCCCTTTGGAAGAGTGGTAGGAATATTATCATAACCATAGAATCTTGCTACTTCCTCTGCCAGGTCTGCGGTACGGAAAATGTCATGGCGGAAAGTAGGCGCTACGATTTCATTAGTCTTCTCATCATATGCCAGTTCTACTCTGTTAAAATACTCCAGCATTTCCTCTTTGGACAGTTCTGTACCCAGAAGGTTGTTGATCTTCTCCGGCTCGAAAGGAACCCGTACAGGCTCTTTCTTTGTGGTGTATACATCCACCATTCCTCCTACGACTTCGCCGCAGCCGAATTCTTCCACCAGCTGGCAGGCTCTGTCAATAGCTGCCTGGGCATTATTGGGATCCAGACCTTTCTCGAACTTTCCGGAAGCGTCTGTACGAAGCCCTACCTTTTTGCTGGAAAGACGGATATTTACTCCGTTGAAATTAGCTGCCTCAAAAAGTACAGTGGAAACGTGGTCTGTGATCATAGAGTTCTCTCCTCCCATGATACCTGCCAGACCGATAGGCTTTTCACCGTCGCAGATCATCAGCACAGAATCATCCAGAGTTCTCTCCTGGCCGTCCAGGGTCACAAATTTTTCTCCGTCCTTTGCCCGGCGGACAACGATTTCCTGTCCTGCAACTGTATCCATGTCATAGGCATGCATAGGCTGTCCAAACTCTTCCATAACGTAATTGGTAATATCTACCAGGTTGTTAATGGGGCGGATGCCGTTGGCTGCCAGACATCTCTGCATCCATTTTGGAGAAGGTCCGATTTTTACATTTTTTACCACTCTCGCACAGTATCTTGGGCACAATTCTGTATCTTCCACAGTAACCTTTACATAGTCATGAGCGTCTTCGCTGTTTCCCTTTACCTCAACTACAGGAGGAACGAATTTTTTATTAAAAGTTGCCGCAGCCTCTCTTGCAATACCGATAACACTGTAGCAGTCCACTCTGTTGGAAGTAATCTCATATTCAAAGATCACGTCGTCCAGTCCCAGAGCGTGGATAGCGCTTTCTCCCACTACTGCGTCTTCAGGGAAAATATAAATTCCATATTCCGGAGCTTCGGGATAAAACTCTCTGGTAGAGCCAAGCTCTTCAATGGAGCACATCATTCCATAGGACTCCACGCCTCTTAATTTTCCAGCTTTGATCTGGATACCGCCGGGAGTCTTCTTACCATCGTGTCCCCCTGCAACTCTTCCGCCTTCCAAAACTACAGGAACCTTGTCTCCCTCTTTTACATTAGGAGCTCCTGTTACGATCTGAATGGTTTCTGTTCCAATATTTACCTGGCAGATAATGAGCTTGTCTGCATCTGGGTGCTTTTCGATCTTCTCAATCTGACCAATGACAATTTTGTCCAGGTCAGCGTCCAACTTCTCATAACCTTCCACCTTTGTTCCTGACAAAGTCATGGCATCTGTATATTCCTGGGCTGTCACATCCAGGTCCGGCACATATTTTTTAATCCATGATAAAGATGTATTCATTCTCTTCTCTCCTCCTAGAACTGACGTAAGAATCTTGTGTCATTCTCATATAATAAACGCATGTCGTCAATTTCGTATTTCAGCAGAGCAATACGCTCCAGACCTACGCCGAAAGCAAAACCTGTGTACTCATTGGGATCAATGCCGCACATTTCCAGTACATGAGGATGTACCATACCGCAGCCCAGAATCTCAATCCAGCCGGAGCCTTTACAGAAACGGCAGCCTTTGCCTCCACACTTAAAGCAGGATACATCCACTTCTGCACTGGGCTCTGTAAACGGGAAATGATGAGGACGGAATTTTGTCTTTGTCTCTGGTCCGAAAAGTTCCTTTGCAAACTCTTCCAGCGTTCCCTTTAAGTCAGCAAAGGTAATATTTTTATCAATAACCAGTCCTTCGATCTGGTGGAAAGAAGGGGAATGGGTAGCGTCTACTTCGTCTGAACGGAACACACGTCCCGGGGAGATCATACGGATAGGCAGCTTGCCCTGCTCCATAATTCTGGCCTGTACCGGTGAGGTCTGAGTGCGGAGAAGGATGTCCTTTGTGATATAGAAGGTATCCTGCTCATCCTTTGCAGGATGTCCCTCTGGAATATTCAGTTTCTCAAAGTTGTATTCATCATATTCGATTTCCGGGCCTTCCACTACCTCATAGCCCATACCGATAAAGATTCTCTCTACTTCTTCCAGGGCGATGGTATTGGGATGTCTGTGTCCCGCCTCCATTTTCTTTGCAGGAAGGGTTACATCAATAACCTCTTCTCTCAGCTTCTGCTCCAGAGCTTCTGCCTCCAGCTTCTGCTTTGTCTCTTCCAGGAGAGCTTCGATTTTCCCTCTGGCCTCATTGACCCACTGGCCTACCTTTGGACGGTCTTCAGGAGCCACATCCTTCATGCCTTTTAAAACCGCTGTCAGCTCACCTTTTTTTCCTAAAAACGCCACACGGACTTCATTAAGTTTATCCAGAGCTCCGGATTCCCGAATCTGTCTCGCAGCTTCTTCCTGAATTTGCTTTAACTTTTCTTCCATGATAATCTCCTTTTCTTAATTTGATACTGATACCCTCCGCTGCAGCGGAATACTTACGGATTTTTTTATAGCGCAGTCGTAGAACAAAGTGGGCAAGCCCACCTCAGCTCCCCCTCCCCTCAATCTTGAGGGACTTGAACACTTTGCGCGCCGCCGCAATACCGCAAAGCGGTAACATACCTCATTGCGGCGTGTGCATCCTGCCCGGAGGGCTTTTTATTCTATAGGACAGTCCGGAGGACTTTCCTATAGAATAAAAAAGCTCCGTCCCCAAAAGGGACGAAGCAAAATATCCGTGGTACCACCCTTGTTCCCGCCGTGAACGGCAGGCACTCTTTCCTGTTTAACGCACAGCAACGGCACAACCTACTGGGTTTCAGAAGTGCGGCTCCGGTGTGAAACTCAATACTTATCTGAACTGAGGAAAGCTTTCAGCCGGTGACTCTCCCTCTCTGGCAGAAAATAAATATCTACTGGCACCTTCACAGCCTTTGTTTTATGTCTGTACCCTATTGTAGCCATTTTGACAGGCTGTGTCAAGAATTTCTTTTTTCTTTCTTCTCTTCTTGTTCCTCTTCCTTCGTCTCTTCTTCATCCTCCTCCCTGGTCAAAAGCTGGTACTCCTTCCGAACAGCCTCTATTGCACTCTGATGTATCCAATGGAACTGCTCTTCAAAATAATAGTTTACCTGGGCTCCGATCATTACAAATATCATGCAGAAATACATCCACAGCAGAATCAATACAATGGTTGTCATGCTTCCATACATATTGGCCGCATTATTGAAAAAGTCCAGATAAATAGAAAAGAAAAAAGAAAAGGTTGACCAGCATACGGCAGAAAGCACAGCTCCCGGCAGCTGGCTACGAAATGTAGCCTTTCGGTTAGGAATGAATTTATACAGCATCAGAAACACAAGGGACAAGAGGCCAAGGGAAATCAGCAGTCTCATACTGATAATTGTGGTCACCAGCCTATCCAGAAAAGGAAACCTATTACTCAGTTCCCGCTGAAGACTGTTTCCAAATACCTGAAGTATCAAAGTAAGGACAATGGCGATTACAAAAATCAGTGTATAAATTACAGAGCGAATTCTGGTAACAATAAAATTACGGGTCTCCTGTACCTGATAGATAGTATTAAATCCATTTGTCAGCGCCTGGATTCCTTTTCCTGCAGACCAGAGAGCAATCAACGCAGAAATCGGCACCACACCCAGAGATTTGGCATAAACTTCTCCTACAATCCCTCGGATAAATCCCTCAAAGTTCTCAGGAAAAACCTGCATTACCACATTGATTACTTCTTCCCTGGTCAGAGGCGTATACTTTATGGAAGTCATGAGAAGGAGCATAAAAGGGATAAAGGAGAGAATAATAAAATAGGCAGCCTGAGCAGCATATGCCGACATATGCTTTTCGCTTAAATTCACTGCAAATCCCTGTATAAATTTCACCGCTTTTTTTATTTTTTCCACACCATCATCCCCTTTGTTTTTCACGAATCCCCGGCTTTTACAATATCATTAATATTCCCAATTTCCACATCTTTATAAAAATAAGTCAGAATTTCCTGATAATTTTTCCCTGCATCCGCCATTCCTTTGGCACCGTTCTGGCTCATGCCAACGCCATGACCATATCCTCCTCCCAGGACTTTATAACCCGTGAGGCCGCCCTTTTCATCTCTGAGCTCCTGGAGAGTAAAATATGCGCTGGGAAGGAGAGAACTTCCCATAACCTGGGAACCATCCTGTCTGGTAATAGACAGTCCTTTTGGTGCAAGGGCCGTCCGAATATCATATTCACTATGTATTTCCTTATCTCCCTGGTCTGTATGGATTACCAGCTTCAACACACCGCTGTCATTTTCTTCTTCTCCTGTCTCCACTCCAGATACAGAGGATACGCCTTCAAACATCCCCTGAACATTTTCCAGTATCTTTCCCAGAGAAAGGTCCACTTCCCATTGATACCAAGGTTCCTGTGAGTCATAGGTGCACTCCACACTTTGAAGATATGAAGAAGGGGCAGAGGCTGCCCAGACCTGATCCGTACTGGTCTTTCCATGAGACGTAGAAAAATAGTATGCGTTAATAGGGGAACCATTATTTAAAAGAATTTCCCCGGCGGTTTCCCTCACTGCCTGGCTGGCAGCCTCCGCTTCTCCACTGTTCTGATATACCTGGTAAGAAACACTGTCATCCACCTGGGCTCCCAGATTTTCCAGGGAGCTGTTCATCATCTGGACACAGACATAAGTCCTGGCACAGACCGCCTGGGCTTTCAGCGCCTCTTCAGGATAAGAGGCGGGCATTTCACTGGGCACTACTCCATAAAGATATTCTTCCAGGGGAAGGGTATTCACCAGTCTGAGACCGTTCTCATCCCGATACACAGTCAGACTTCCCCGATAAGAAGGAGCCCCCTGGCCTCTGGATAAAGAGGTTACCTTCATGCAGGCCTTATCTTCTCCGGGAGAGAGGGTATAGCTCCCCTCTCCCAGCTGGGTGCTGTCTCCTGTAAGTTCCAGAGTTTCCCCTGTCTGATAGGTTTCTCCGCCGCTGCCCTGGCAAGTCCCCTGAAATTCTATTGTAATCCCGTCATGATAATAGCTGCTGTAGCCATTGTCCATGACCAGCACTCGAATCGGCAGCTCCTGGCTTTCTTCTTCAATGGCGGCATTTTTCTGTCCGGCAGTTTCTGCTGCCCCAGCCACTTCTGTAATGGTATCATTGGCCAGCTCCTGAATACTGTCCTTCAGGGAAGAAACCACTTCAGCCGCACTGGCCCATTCATTTTCTTTCAGAACAAACTCTTTTAAAATCTCAGATTCTGCAGTTTCTCTCTCCTCACCTGCTTTCCCTGCACACCACACAATCAAGATTCCCACAAGAGCCGCCAGTATGATTAAAATTTTCCATTTCATTTTATCTTTCCAGTCCATACTTCCAATATATGAAATTTTTTCAAAAGTGAGAACACTCCCACTTTTGCTCTTTCCCATCAAAGAAAAAAGCTGTCCGGAACCCCATAGAAGCTATGGAATCCCGAAACAGCCCAATTGGCTCATTGCTCGCGGGAATTAAATTCCTGCATCAAGCTTTTACAGAAAACTTATATACAGTTGTTGTATCATACTTTTCTCCGGCTTTCAAAACAGAGCTCTGGAAAGAAGCCTGATTGCAGGCATCAGGATAGTACTGTGTTTCCATACAGAATCCGCCCCGTTTCTGATAAACACATCCATTTTTTCCTTTTTCATTATCAATAAAATTGCCGATATAAAACTGCATGCCCGGAAGATCTGTATATACTTCCATGACAATACCGCTTTTCTCATACTCCGCAACGGCAGCTTTTCTCATGGAGCCTTTCTCTCTTGTCAAGGCATAGTTATGGTCATATCCACCGCCAAATTTCAGCTGTTCAAAGTCCGCCTCTAAATCTTGTCCAATTTTCTTAGGCTCCCGGAAATCCATAGGCGTTCCCTCTACCGGAGCAATCTCTCCTGTGGGGATAGCTTCTGAATCAGATACAGGTGTGTACTCTGGAGCCAGAATCTGCACCTTGTGGTCCAGCAGGGCTTCCGAACCAGCTTCATGTCCCGCCAGGTTAAAGTAGGAATGATTGGTCATGTTTACGATGGTATCCTGATCTGCTTCACCTTCATAATGGATCTGCACTTCATCCTCATCTGTTAATGTATAGGTAACCTCTGTATGGAAATTGCCTGGAAATCCCTGGTCCATATCTGGACTGGAAAGAGCGAAGACAACGGAATTCTTTTCCTCATCTACTGCCTTCACCTCCCATATCCGGGTACGATACCAGTCCGGTCCGCTGTGAAGGTTATTTTTATTATCGTTGACTGCCAGCTGGTATTCCTTTCCATTTAAGGTAAATCTGGCGCCTCCGATACGATTTCCATTTCTTCCGATCACCGCCCCGAAATGGCAGGAATTGTCATAATATCCCTCTGCGCTGTCATAGCCCAATGCTACATCCAGCATTTTTCCATCTCTGTCCGGCACAAGAATATTTACCAGCGTCGCGCCAAAATCGCTGACTCCTATACTCATGCCATTGGCATTTTTAATTTCATACAAAAAAACTTCCCGGTTGTCCGGGCTTTTACCAAACGGTTTTTTCACGATCCCCATAATATGTATTTCTCCTTGAACAAAAATAAAAGTCCCAAAGTGCCGTTTCCCATCTTCTGACTCCTAGCCTAAGCCAGGTGGGCAACCGCAACCGGCGCGCTGTCTTCCGCTGCATAATGACGGCCTGACATTGAAACCGGCAATATAGGAATCCCGTTTAAAGTAATGTAGGTTCAAAAATAATGGGAGCGTCGAACACCCCAGGACTTTTTCTAATTTTTATTATACTCTAGTATATGGATTATTTCAACAAAAATGCATATCTGTCTCAGGGAAATTTAACCTTGTTTTTACACAGATCTTATTTTCCTGTACATATTCCAGGCAGATTTTCCGCACTTCCTCCATGGCTTCTCTGGTATTTTTTCCCTCATAGTCCATCCGGTCAATACACCTATTTATATAATCATTTTCCTGGATGAAACGGAAACTGGAAGGAAAATTCAAATCGAAAATAAAAGCCAGATAGGAAATCCACATATCAAGGTGAGTTTTTCTTTCTTCTCTATACACACATCTGTGCTCTCTCACTGCCTGAAGTACATTCTCAGAAACCCCTTCCCTCTGGATTTCTTCCCTGGTAAGATCAAAATGAGCCTCCAGACTGTCCACAGATTTTACCCGGAAGTTATCCAGTTTATCTGCATCTCTGATAATCTTACAGTGGAGAAGGGTCCTTGGGTCCTGAACTTCTGGAAGACTATACAAAGAGTGAAAAGCAATGGCCTGTCTGATGATATCATCATAATCTCCGGATAAAATAAATTTACGAATCTCTCCTTCTTCAAAAAGCAGCCGGACGCCAAACATGGCATGGTCAAAGCGATTGTCATCATAACTATTATAGACTTTCAGCTGTTCAAATCTTCCAATATCATGAAGAAGGGCAATGAGAAGAGCCAGTTCTCTGTCTTCTTCTCCCATTCCTTCCCTACTGCAGATATAGTCTGCCGCCTTTACCACGCCAAAAGTATGTTCCTGCTTTAAGCGGATTTTGGAATTTTCCAGGTCAAAATTCCGAAGATATTTTTCAAACTCCAGCTTGGCATGATCAAAGTCAATTTTTCCCATGGTGCGCCTCCGTTTTTTCTCTGTCCCCTAAAAAGAGAAAGGTAATATTCTATCTCTCTTTCCAAACATTTCCGTCACTGGATCTTCAATATCTTCTTTACCACTTCCGGCATTTCTCCTGCTTCCGCCACTGTATTATGGCGCACCGGCGCTGTACGGATTTCATCTATGGCTCTGGGAATCTTTACTCCTGAAATCTTTTCCAGTTCATCTGCCAGAGCAAAATCATCCATATCTCCATATTTTTTATCAATAGCAGTCATAACACTTCTGGTAAATTTATACGGACTTGCCGTAGAAGCAATCACTGCAGGCTTATCATCTCCTGTTTCAGTCAGATATTTCTCATAAACCTCTGCTGCTACAGCTGTATGAGTATCCAGTACATACTGATTGTCCTGATAAAATCTGCGGATGATCTCTGCAGTTTCTTCCTCTGTGGCATAGTTTCCGTAGAATTCCTTTAATCCTTCTTCCATCTGAGGAGTAATCTGATAAACGCCTTTTTCTGTCAGTTCGTTCATCAACTCCCGGTTCTTCTCACTGTCTTCTCCTGCAATCCGGTAGATCAGCCGTTCCAGATTGCTGGAAATCAGGATATCCATAGACGGTGAGGAGGTAAGGATAAAGTCTCTGTTCCGGTCATAACAGCCTGTGCGGAAGAAATCAAACAATACTTTGTTTTCATTAGAAGCACAGATAAATTTTCCATAGGGAATTCCCATCTGTTTTGCATAATAGGCAGCCAGAATATTTCCAAAATTTCCAGTAGGCACTACTACATTGATCTCTTCTCCTTTTTGAAGCTCCCCTCTCTCCATCAGCTTCACATAGGCATAGACATAGTAAGCCACCTGAGGAACCAGACGTCCGATATTGATAGAATTAGCAGAAGAAAACTGATACCCGGCCTGGTCAAGCTCTTTTGCCAGTTCTTTATCATTAAACATTTTCTTTACGCCGGACTGGGCATCATCAAAGTTTCCGGTAATGCCCACCACATAAGTATTTTCCCCTTTCTGGGTCACCATCTGTTTCTCCTGAACAGGGCTGACGCCATTCTTCGGGTAGAATACAATAATCTTTGTCCCCGGTACGTCTGCAAAACCTGCCATAGCAGCCTTTCCCGTGTCTCCTGATGTAGCTGTGAGGATCACGATCTCATTCTTCACCTGGTTTTTCTTAGCAGCAGTAGTCAGCAGGTGAGGCAGGATAGACAGAGCCATATCCTTAAAAGCTATAGTTGGTCCATGGAAAAGCTCCATGATATAGGTGTTCCCTTTCTTTACCAAGGGAACGATCTCCTCTGTATCAAACTTGCTGTCATAAGCATTCTCGATACAGGATTTCAGCTCTTCCTCTGTAAAATCTGTCAGAAAACGGCTCATAACTTCATAGGCGATCTCCTGATAGTCCATCTTTGAGAGAGTATCCAGATCAACATCCAGTTTTGGGATATTGTCCGGTACAAATAATCCTCCGTCATCAGACAGTCCTTTCAGAATTGCCTGAGATGCTGTAATCTTCTCTCCTGTTCCTCTTGTACTCTTATATAATACCTGCATGTTCTGTATCCTTTCTTTAGGGGTATTTATAAAACGTATGAACCCCATGCTTAAATAAATATTTCAGATCACTTTTAAACCATTTTACATTATCCTGGTCTGCAGTAGATTCCTCTACAAAATACAAGGCTCCCTGGGAATAATCTTCCCCATCAATGGCCCTGTTTACTGCTTCTCTGGTTTCCTCTGACACTGTTACTGTATGGATCCTGCCGTCTACAGTAGGCGAAAACTGAGGGCTTCCCGCCACATTCTGCCACACAACTTCTGTAACCGTAGATGGGAACTCCGGATGTTCTATCCGGTTAAAGATTACATTAGCCACCAGGATTTTTCCTATATCATCTTCTCCTCCGGCTTCTGCCTCTACGATTTTCAGAAGAGTTTCATAATCTTCATCTGACATAGTCAGATGTTGTTCTGACATGCCAATAGACTCATTCTTCAAAAGTTCCAGATTTTCTGAACCTTTTTCTGCAAAATCCAGATGAGAATCCAGTTCTCTCTTACTTACCCTCTGACCTACAAGGACAACTTCAAAGGAGGTTCCCACCTTCGTCACTTCCGACTGGGCCTCCTGTCCAGCCAGAACGCCCTGGATAATGGACCCCAGCCCGCAGACCTCGTCCTCCTCTGGGTCAGCCTCTTCCTGCCGTTCCTCCTTTTGTTTCGGAGTTTCTTCTTGATTCTTTCCCTGGGCATGAACACTATTACAGGAAAAAGATATAGCTGCCACAGCAATGGCTCCCACTACAAAAACAGCTTTGTCCCGCCTGCTTTTCTTGGATATTTTCCGTCTCCCCGCCCATTCTGACACACGCTCTATAAGACAGTGGATGCCGGCTAAAATTGTACAAATAATATTCATACTCTTTTTTCCTTTTGTTTTCTATTGTCACAATTCCTTCAAAAGGTCTCTCTTATTTTTTTAATTATCTGTTATTGATGGCTGTCACCAGAGCATCAATTGAAGCCCGGATAATATCGGGGTCTACTCCCGCGCCCCAGGCCAGACTTCCATCTGGCTTCCGGATTCCCACATAAGCGATAGCCTTGGAACTGGAACTCTGCTCCAGAGCATGCTCCTGATAAGTTACCAGGTCATACTGGAAATCATAAGCTTTCTTCAGGGCATTGCTCACTGCATTGAGGCGTCCATTTCCGGCAGCTTCTGTGGTAATGGACCTTCCGTTAAACTCTGAGGTCACCTGGGTAGTGATCCCGTCCTCTTTCTGCTGGAAATGCACCTCTGTGATATCCAGAGGAGATTTTACATTCTCAAAAGTCTTCTTAAACAGTTCAAAAATTTCCTCAGGTTTCAGTTCCTTCTGAGTATGATCAGATACAGCCTTAGCGGTATAACCCATGGCTTCTCTCATCTTGGCAGGCAGGTTCAGACCGTACTTGGTCTCCAGGATATATCCCACACCGCCCTTGCCGGACTGGCTGTTGATACGGATAACATCTGCGTCATAATTTCTTCCCAGGTCTGTCGGATCAATGGGAAGATATGGCACAGTCCAATGATCCGGCTTTTTCTCCTCCAGCCAGTGCATACCTTTTGCAATGGCATCCTGGTGAGAACCGGAGAATGCAGCAAATACCAAAGCGCCGCTGTATGGACTTCTCTCGTTGATCTTCATGCCGGTAAATTCTTCATATTTCTCACTGATCTGTGTCATGTTGCTGAAGTCCAAATTAGGTTCCACCCCTTGAGAATACATATTCAGAGCCAGGGTAACAATATCTACGTTTCCTGTTCTCTCACCGTTTCCAAAAAGGGTTCCCTCAATCCTGTCAGCTCCTGCCAGAAGTCCCATCTCCGCATCGGCCACACCGCAGCCTCTGTCATTATGAGGGTGGAGGGATACTACTACATTATCTCTGTATTTCAGGTTCTTGCACATATACTCAATCTGGCTGGCGTAAACATGAGGCATGGAGTGCTGGACCGTAACCGGCAGATTGATGATGGCTTTCCTGTCTGCAGTGGGCTGCCATACATCTAATACAGCATTGCATACTTCCAGAGCATACTCCGGCTCTGTACCTGTAAAACTTTCCGGGCTGTACTCAAAACGGTAGTCTGCATCTGCCTCCTCTGTAAGTTCTTTCAGAAGAACTGCTCCATCCACAGCGATCTTCTTGATCTCTTCTTTGGATTTTCTAAACACCTGCTCTCTCTGGGCTAAAGAAGTAGAATTGTACACATGTACAATGACATTCTTCGCTCCTTTTACTGCTTCAAAAGTTTTCTTGATAATATGCTCTCTGGCCTGAGTCAGTACCTGGATGGTCACGTCGTCAGGAATCAGGTTTTCTTCAATTAGAGTACGGAGGAAGGTATATTCCGTTTCAGAAGCGGCAGGAAATCCCACCTCAATCTCCTTAAATCCGATTTTCACCAGCATTTTGAAGAATTCAATCTTCTGTTCCAGGTTCATGGGGATCACCAGTGCCTGGTTTCCATCCCGCAGATCCACGCTGCACCAGATCGGTGCATGATCTACATAGTCTTTCTCAGCCCAGTCCAAACATTTCACCGGGGGAAGAAAATACTGCCTTTTGTATTTACCGCAATTTTTCATTCTTCAATTCCTCCCATTCCACTTTACAATAGCTTCTTATTAAGATACCATTTTCCGGTGAAAACGTCAATTCTTTTGGAGGAATTTACTCAGTTTACGCCTGCTTTCCGAAGCCCAAATACCCCTGCCAGATACAGTGCGCCTCCTATAAGCGCTCCGAAAAACAACTGTATAACCATGGCAGTTTTCAGAATATTCCCTGCCGCTTCATGAAACCAGGGTGTCTGAATAATCTTCGGCAGTACTCCAGCCGCCAGAAGCCATAAAAAGACCAGTATCCAGCCGCCTCTTGTGTGAAACCGATGGATAAATGCCCCTCCTGCACAGGACAGTCCTGTGATCAGCAGCCCATAGACTGGAAGCCAGGGTATAGATACATAATCTGAAAAAATACTGATCGCAGTCTCCAGTTGTCTGGTCCCCGGAGAGCCGGAAAAGAGACTATGAGAAATCAGCATTTCCAGTTCCAGAAAAATCTTCAGTTCCACAACCATGATCAGACTCTGAAAAAAGGTCACAATGCCTGATACAAAAAGAAATTCCTTTCTGGTATGACCAAAACGCAAATAAAAATCATATCCATAGAATACCTCTGTGCCAAAGCCTATAACGCACATGATTATGCCTCCAAAAGCAGCCAGCATGGTGGCGAAAGGCAGAGCCCCAGGCAGCTGCGTCCCTGCTTTCATGGCTCCGGTAAACAGGTTTCCAAAAATCCATACTATTCCAGTCAGTGAAATATAGATATAAAACTCCTTTTTCCTGATCTTCCAAAGTGCTCTTACGCTTTTCCACATACTCTCCACCTCCTGCTATATGCGGATTTCCAGATTTTTCAACAGCTTCCAGGAAAAGTATTCCATAAGATGATAGACTACTATAAAAACCAGCAGCCAGAGCAGCGGATTTTCCTGTAAAAACAAGAACGACATCTGTATCTCAATGATATCCTCTGCATCTATGATGGCCATAACGTTATAACCCACAAATCCCCCGATACCGGCGCAGGCAACTACTATAGCAGCCAAGACGATCCACTGTTTTCTGGTCTTTAGATAGAGGATTGTCAGCAGCTCCATAGCTCCCTGTACCAGCATCATCAGCACAAAGCCCCAGAAGACCATGGTCAAATCTTCTGTTTTCACAGAAGGCCACCTTCCAAACGTAACAGCCGCTGCGGAAATAAGGGCTATGAAAAGAGCGCTGAGCAGCTTGGCAAACTGCATATCCTCAAATGATTTTTTTCTGGTATATCCCATAAAAATTTTCAAAGGTTCATATACGCTATATCTGGAATAGACCATAAGCATTAAAGTAGCCGCTGACACTATGACAAGTCCCCCTGCAAACATAGAGCCTGCAATTTCTTTCACACTTTCCAGGCTCCACTGGGAAAGACGGAAAAACTGTGCTATGCATAGTAGGAAAACCATACCTGATCCCACCCAGACATTCTCCCATACGACTTTTAGGATTCTCTTACCTCTCTTCATATCACTCTTCCTCCCCGGCGCACAAAGAAACAAATACCTTCTGAAGGTTCATTGGCTGCAGTGTGATTCCCTGGGTCTGGTTCAGGGTTTCTCCCTCTTTCAGCCTGACCATAACACTTTTGCTCCTGCCTAAGATTTCCTGGTGATGGATTTCTTTTCCTTTAACTGCCTCATCTACTTCCTCTGCTCTGCCGCTGACATAGATACTGTGCTCCAGCAGTTCCTGGGTATTTTCTTTCAAAAGAATTCTTCCCTCATGGAGGAAGATTACTTCCTCAAACAGGTCTGCCGCTTCCTCAATGATATGAGTAGAGATAACAAAAGTCCTGCCGCTTTCTGTAAACTCTTCCAGTAAGAGTCTATAAAACTGTTCCCGGGCCACTACATCCAGGCCGGAAACCGGTTCGTCCATAAAAGTAAATTCCGCCTTGCCGGCCAGTGCCAGCACAATAGAAAGCATGGAAAGCATGCCCTTAGACAGCTTCAATGTCTTTTTCTTTTTATCCAGATGAAACAGTTCTACTAATTCTTCTGCCATATTCTTATCCCATTTAGGCAGATAGGCCTCTGCCATTTCCAGATAATCCTTTACCCTAAGACCAGAGGAATCTCCCACTCCATTGGGACTGATTTCCCTGGAAAAGAAAATCTCCTCAAGGGCCCTGGAGTTCTCCCACACCTTTTCTCCATTCAGAAGAACATCTCCTGAAGTGGCCGGATTCTGGGCGGAAAGAATAGACAGCAGCGTAGTCTTCCCGGCGCCATTTCTTCCGATGAGGCCGTAAATCTTCCCCTGCTCCAGTGTCAGGTCTATATTGTGGAGCACTTCCTGTTTCCTGTATTCCTTGACAATTCCCCTGCATTGTAAAATTTTTTCACTCATTTTCTTTCCCTCCCTGGTTCCATGCGATCATTTCAATCAGTTCCTCTTTGCTGATCCCCAGATTAGCTGCCTCTGCCAACATGGCTTTTACATAGTCTTCAAAAAAATGTTCCCTTCTTTTCTTTCGGATCGCCTCCTTGGCGCCTGCCGCTACAAACATACCGATTCCCCTTTTCTTATACAAAATACCTTCGTCTACTAAAAGATTCACGCCCTTAGCTGCTGTGGCCGGATTAATGGCGTAAAGTTTCGCCAGCTCATTGGTGCTGGGCACTCTTTCCTCTTCCAGGAGAATATCCCTCAGGATATCTCTTTCAATCATTTCCTTAATCTGAAGATAAATCGATTTCTCCTGATTCAAAAGTTCCTGCAAGATTTCTCACATCCTTTCTATTCTGTCTATGGACCCATAAATTCTTTTTTGTTTCTTCTCTGAATCTTGCTTTACATTTTTAGTTCATTGCTTATATGGTTCATTACTTGTGTAATTAACCATATCACTAAGCATTAAAAAAGTCAATAGAAAAACCGGAAAAACAGATTTTTTCCTGCTTTTCCGGTTTTCTGTATGAGTTTCTATTTTTGCCTGTGTCCGGCTCCTTTTCCGTCTATTTTTCAAAAGTAACTGCAACTTTGCCGCAGTTTCCACCTGCCATAAGGGCATAAGCCTCTCCGGCCTTCTCCAGTGGAAACTCATGAGTGATCAGCTTTTCCGGATGAATGTTCCACCGTACCAGGTGCTCTGTCAGTTCTTCCATTTTCCAGAGAGAAGTTACCCAAGAGCCATAAATAGTTTTCTGTCCATGGATCATATCCGGGCTGGGATTCAGGGTGCTGGTACCTCCTTCCCCTACAAAAGCAATCCTTCCCCAGTCTCTGGTTCCCCGGACCGCAAGCTGCCGGGCCTGGTCATTGGCGCTGGCATCAATAGCCCGCTCTGCTCCATGTCCCCCTGTAGCCTCCAGAATTTCTTCTAAAGCTCCCTCTCCCGGCTTAATGATCAAATCTGCAAGTCCCAATTTTTTCGCCAGATTAATCCGGTAGTCATTTATCTCCACACCGATCAGTTTATCTGCACCCATAGCTCTGGCCAGCATTAAAGCTGCAAGCCCCACTGGCCCCAGTCCCGTAACCAGCACTGTATGATTTCCGGAAATTCCTATTTTCTCAATTGCTTCATAAACGGTTCCAAATCCGCAGGCTACCTGAGCACCGTCCTTATAAGTCAACGGTTCCGGTAATGGGATCAGGTCTTTTTCCTCTGCAAGGATATAGGGCGCCATACCGCCGTCTCTCTGCCAGCCATAAGCTCTTCTGTACTGACTCTTGCAGGATATATAATACCCCTTCCTGCAGTCATGGCAGACACCACAGCCGGAAATATGATAGACAATGACCCTGTCTCCTTTCTTAAACCGCCGCAGTCCCTGGCCTTCCTCTACGATCTGCCCGCAGGGTTCATGACCTGCAATGGTTCCTGGGATATAAGCCTCCGGTCCTTTTCCCACATGTTTCCGGTAAATACAGCGGATATCGCTGCCGCAGATAGTAGATGCCATAGTTTTTATCAGCACCTGGCCGAATCCCGGCTTTGGAATTTCAAAATCTTTCAGTTCCACTGTGCTGTTGCCTGGCAGGATCGCACCTTTCATTGTACCCATCTTAAAATCCTCCTCTGTGTTTTCTCTGTGTTTTTATTTATCTTTATTATACGTTTATATGAAGTTTCTTTAAGAGAGAACAGCGACAGCTTTCAGAAAATATGTCGTCTTTTCGCAGGTTTATTTATATTCTTTCTTGACTGTCCTCTTCTGTTCCTGATAGACTGTAAGAAAACCGGAAGAATTTCTGAAACCGCCTGTTGGATTACTAAAAACAACGTTATTCCCTGTCAGGAGGAAATAAAATGAACACCCTGCTCCAGAATCTGGATTTTACTTTCACTGTTGAAAATATCCCCGTCCATGTCCTTACCATTGCCCTTTGCCGTCAGGTACTCCATGTACCTTTTCACAGCCATGGCGCCGGCTGCTATGAGCTGCACTATATCGTCTCTGGGAAGGGGGAGATCCATTTAAAAGATGGATATTTTCACACAGCTCCGGAAACCTTTTATATGGCAGGTCCTCACATAGAACATTCTGAGATTTCCCACAAAAAAGAACCCATGGTGGAATTCTGCCTTTATTTCCATATAGACCATTGCCTTCCCAGTATCATTAGCGGAAAAAAGCCGATCCTGTCTGCTCTGATCTCCCAGGATCTTATTCTGGAAAGAAAGGGCTCCTGTCTGCTTCCTCTTTTAGAAGAGCTGAAAGAGGAGCTGGAGAAAAAGCCCTTTGGATATGGGGAATACATCTGCGGCCTCCTCAAACAGATTTTTATTCTCTGCATCCGCAGTTCCCGGTCCGCTGCCAGTGAGGGAAATTCCTCTTCTCCTCAGAATCTGGTCCTGCAAAAATCCGTCATTGCAGAAGATTATTTTTTATATGAATATGAAAATCTGAGTCTTAGGGAACTGTCCCGCCGCTTAGGTTTAAGCACCAGGCAGACAGAACGTTTCCTGAAAGAGTTTTACGGACAGACCTTTCTGGAAAAGCGGACTCAGGCCCGTATGGAGCGGGCTCTGGTCCTTCTGGGGCAGCCAGGCCAGACTGTCACCTCCGTATCCAACGCCCTGGGATACTCCTCTCCAGAACACTTTTCAGGGGCCTTTCGAAAATACTTTGGTTCCAGTCCAAAAAATTTTCTAAAAAAGTGTTGATTTTTAAAAAAATTCTGGTATAATAGCATTTGTTGATTGCGGGGTATGGCGTAGCTTGGTAGCGCGCACGGCTGGGGGCCGTGAGGTCGCAGGTTCAAATCCTGTTGCCCCGATAGATTGAGGCTGGACTTCCACATAAGGAATTCCAGCCTTTTTTCATTATAATATGACATATCCTGGAGAGTGCATGGCAAATCTTCTTCTCTTTCTGCGCTCTGATTTCCGCAGCCTGAAGCTGCCAGTAATAAACAGCAGGTCAATAATAGGATTCTCTTTTTCAACTTCTTCCCCTTCTTTTAAAATCCCAGCTCCGTAAAGCTTCCTTCTGTCATCCCCAACTGTATATCAAATCTGGTATCTTCTCCTGCTACAAGTTTTATCCTGCTTTCTCCCTTTTCCAGGGAGATGCTTTCCTGGGCATTTAGTTCCCCTGGAGAATCACACTCTGCCAGAGTGGTCAGAGCCCCTTCCGGGTCAATAAGCACTACTTTCAATTTACCGCTGTATAATGTGATTTCATAAGAGAACTCCACTTCTGTAGTTTCCTGGGCTTCCCAGGACCATACGGTATCCATTCCTTCCAGTCTTTCCACAGAAGCAGTCCACTTATCTTCCTCTATGTTCTGCTGGACTTCGTCCAGATTAAAGGAATTAGAATCGCTGGAGATTTCTTTTTCATTATCATATAAATCTGCCATCCGGTTGCCTCCGCAGCCGCCGATACTGAAAGCCGCCAGCAAAGCCAATGCTGCCGTTAATTTTCCTCTCATTCGCTTTTCACCAGCCTTTCCCTGCTCACTGAGGAGTTTTTATATCTTTACGGAGAACTTCCTTAGGCGGTTCAATCTCATTTGCCAGGGTATGTTCTGTTAATTCCGATAAAACCTTAAATTTTTTATTCAGCATAGGCCGCATACAATTAGGCACATGCTCCTGATGGGCTCTGTGTATAGCCACACATTCTTTGCAGTTTCCATGATAACGGCAGGCCTTCTGACAGGGACAGTGGTCCTTATCTTTATATTCTTCTCTGAACTGGGCTGCAAACTCTTCCTGAAGACGAAGTCCTTCTGCCCGGTTTCCTTTATGAAATTCCTCCATTGCCGCCAACTGTTTCGGATTATTCTCAATGATCATTCTGGTTTCCTCCCTCGTTTTTTTCAGAAATGCCACTTCATGGCGTATTCTTTCTCTCCGGTCTCCTGATCTACAGATTCCATTTCTATCTGGAATCCTTCCCGTTTATAGAATTTTACTGCCCGGGTATTTTTCTGATAGACCTTCAGACTTAAATGGGGCTTTTCTGCTTTGATATGATCCAAAAGCTGCCCGCCGATCCCCCTGGACTGTACCTGTTCCAGGACAAAAATTCCTGCAATATAATCCTCGTACAGGCCCACAAAGCCCTGGATCTGCCCGTTCTCCTCCCAGACATAGACTTCTGCCTGGGGAAGCATTTCTCTTACCAGCTCGTAATTATTCTCCCAGTATCGAGACGGTATAAAATCATGGGCTTTTATATTCGTATCCAGCCAGATTTTGGAAACTCTGTCCAGATCTTCTTTTTCCATTTTCCTGATCATGTATTGTCCCTTCTATCAGCTCTGCATTTCATATTTTCCGCCGTTTTTGATCGCCAGGACCGCTCCCGGCTGTACCTGTTCCTTGCTGACGCCTCGAAGAGCGATCCCTACCTGCTCGGTAGCATAGGCGGCACGGTTTGGTTTCCGCTCTTTTGTCCGCAGGTCTATTCCTGTGATCACTGTCTCTAAGGCCGTTCCGTTCTGGAGGATAAAGGCAGTCTCTCCTACCCTGCACATACCGGATTCAATCCTTCCTGCCACTACCGTTCCGTTTCCGGCAATAGCAAAAACTCCTCCTACCTTCATGATGAAATCCTGTTGCAGACACTGGGGCACATTGATCCGCTCCATATATTCTGCTTCTTTTTCCTTTTTACTTTTTCCAAATAATCCCATAGAAACCTCCTGAAATCACAAAAAATTTAACATTTCTTTTTAAGCTCGGCCATGGCCCCATAATGCAGGATATCAAATTCTTCCGGTGCGATTTTTTCCAGAAGCCTGCGGTGCTCCTGTTCCCACAGGACGATTTCTCTTTCAGGAAGGGAAGCCCCGATCCCTCTGCAGGCTTTCATCCTTCCATTCCAGGTTTCTCTGGTAAAATGCACTTTTAAAGGATATTCTTCATGATAAACAAGGTCAAATTTTTCACTGTAGCATTCCGGTATCTGTATCGGCCTCATCGTCTCTCCTCCGCCGCTCCAGCCGGGGTTATATTTTAGCACCAGTTCTTCACTTGCCCCTGCAATTTTATCTTCAAAAGGCAGCCAGGCCATATAGAGGACAAGGATACGTCCCTCTCTGTCCAGTATACGGTAAAGTTTAGGCATAATCTTTTGGTGATCAAAATACCAGAAGCACTGGCAGGCTGTGACCACATCAAAAGACCCTTCTGGAAAATCCAGATCCTCCACCGACATTGTGATATAGTCAATGTCCATGTCCTTTGACAGTCGCTTTGCTTCCCGAATCTGATTTTCTGCAATATCGACTCCTACCCATTTGGCGCCGTATTGATACATATTTCTGGGCAGGACTCCGGTTCCCGTACCAAGATCCAATACCCTCTGTCCTTTCACGCACAAGTTTCTTTCCACAATTCTTTCATAAAATTCTTTTGGATAGATATCCCGAAATCTGGCGTAATCCTCCGAAACTTTTCCCCAGTCAAAGGGACGTCCCTGGTCTATGGCTTTATCCGCCATCATTATAAACAGCCCCTTTCTTATATCTGCTTTTATAAACTTCTGTATTTTCTCTATCCTGCTATTTTCAGGAATTTCTGCCGCTAAGTCCATTATAACAGACCCTTACCTGGTCTGCCATCGTATTTTTTCAGTCTTCCCATACTTCCCCATAGAAAAATCCTGTATTCTTTGTCCATTCACAAAGAATACAGGATTCCCATTGAAATATAAAGATCATAACATTTTCAGGTATCTCTCAAGTTTTTCTGTATTAAACTGCGGGATATAATTTTTCTTCATAAAGCTTATCTCCCGTGGGCTGGCGATATGAAAATTTTTCCCCGATATCCGTCCTGTGACATCATATATTCCATGATTAAAGGCAACTGCACAATGCTCCTCCACCCGGTTGATCACGATTTTGGAATCTCTGATCCCCTGATGCAGAAGTTCCGCCAGCCAGTAGCAGCCTCCTTTCAGAAAAAGGGTCTTCCAGTGTTGATCATGGAAATAACTTTCCAACATCTGCAGGACTCTCAGATAATAGCTCTCTCCACATTTTCCAGAAGAATCCATCCCGCATTGGATTTCAGTCTTCCCCATAATTCCTGTCCTTTTCCCCAGCGCTCTTCAATAATCTCCAGCCGCTGGTCGTCTGATATGGTTCCCATTTTCACATATTCTCTTCCCGGCCCGGCATATAAGGGCAGGAAATCCTCTAACAGCCGGATTCTGTAAGGCAGCCGTGAAACAGGCTCTCTTTTCGAAGTTTCCATGCCGTTTCTGGAATTCTCTCTCTCCATAATGTATGCTCCTCCGCTTTTTCTATTTACAAGTTCAGGAATCTTTCTCCTGCGCTTCTCTTTCAAGTGTTTCAATCTCCCGCCTTATCTTCTGGCATACGCCATAATTGTTTCTGTCATTTACTTCCAGACGGTGAAGTCTGTCTCTTAACAATCGGATTCTCTGTAAATATTCCATGTCTGTTCATCCTTTCTACTCTCCAATATGTGCATAAAAGCATATCCCCTTGACCTATGTCCGGGCATAAACATATAAAAAATGCGCCCGGTTATCTTTTACAATAACCGGGCGCACCCGACATCTTCTCGACTCGCAGCTGCGGCTGTCCGTCCTCAGATGATCGTATTCAATTTCCTGATCAGGTACAACTATTATAATACTTATATCTCTGATGTCAACCTTTTTCTTATATATTGCAACAGTTCCGCCCCCACTATTCGCAAAACTGCACTAACGCCCTTACTTTGGCTGAACAGTTGCTATATATTTCCTCCACATTTTGTGCTATCATACACTTAACACAACTTCTGTACTGCGTATACAGGAAAAGACAGATTGGAGGAAAAAAAGATGAAGCTTTCACTGGAAGGACTCAAAAATAAAGGGGAATGGGAAGCCGCCGGCATCGCCCTCCCCGGTTATGATGTAGAAAACGCAGCAAAAAAAGCACAGGCAGCTCCCAGATGGGCCCATTTGGGGATCGGCAATATTTTCCGTATTTTCATCGGCAGTATCGCTGACGGACTGCTGGAAAACAGAGAACTGGACACGGCTCTCACTTGTGTAGAAACTTTTGACTATGATGTAGTGGACAAGATCTATCGTCCCTTCGATAATCTGGGCCTCAGTGTTGTCCTGAATACAGACGGAACCAGAGATTACAAAGTTCTTGGAGCTTTTGGGGAGGCTGTAAAAGCACAGAGTACAGATCCGGAACAGTGGAACCGTCTGAAAGAAATTTTTGTTTCCCCATCTTTGCAGCTGGTGTCCTTCACCATCACGGAAAAAGGCTATGCCCTGACCAACGCAGAGGGGAAATACCTTCCTTATGTCCAGGCAGACATTGATCATGGGCCCGACAGAGCCACAGGGGCCATGGCCATAGTTACAACCATGCTTCTGGAACGGTACAAAAAAGGCGGTACGCCTCTTGCCCTGGTGTCTATGGACAACTGTTCACAAAACGGCAGCCTTCTACGCAGTTCTGTACTGACCATGACAGAGGAATGGCTGAAAAGAGGGTATGTAGATCAGGGATTTGCCGACTATGTGGAAGATGAAGGTAAAGTCTCCTTCCCCTGGACTATGATCGATAAGATCACACCCCGTCCCAATCCGGTCATTGCCGCTGATCTGAAGGCTCTGGGCGTGGAAGATATGCAACCAGTAGAAACTTCTAAAAGAACCTACATCGCACCGTTTGTAAATGGAGAAGATCCCCAGTATCTGGTCATTGAGGATCATTTTCCCAATGGGCGTCCGGCTCTTGAAAAAGGAAAAGGCGTCTATCTGGGAAGCCGGGACACCGTGAATAAATCCGAGCGTATGAAAGTCACTGCTCTGTTAAACCCGGTTCACTCTGCTGTTGCTCCCCTGGGGGTATTGCTGGGAGAAGAATTCTTTGCCACTTTGATCAATCACGATCCAAAACTGATGAAACTGGCAAAAATGGTGGCTTATGACGAGGGTATGCCTATGGTACCGGATCCCGGTATCCTCAGCCCTAAAAATTTTGCAGATGAGCTGTTCCAGCTTCGCTTTGTAAATGAATATCTTCTGGACACCAACCTGCGTATTGTCACAGATGAATCTCAGGGCCTTGGAGTCCGCTTCGGAGAAACCATCAAAGCTTATACCGCCAAATACGGCAGTGCCGAAAGACTTACTGCCATTCCCCTGGGCATTGCCGGGTGGCTCCGGTATATGCTGGGTGTAGACGACCAGGGAAATTCCTACACCCTGGCCCCTGATCCCATGGCAGAAGAACTCACCCGGGCTTTCCAGGATATTGTCATCGGAAAGCCGGAAACTCTCAAAGACCAGTTAAAACCTATCCTCTCCAACGAGAAAATTTTCTTCACAGACCTTTATAAAAACGGCCTGGGAGAAAAGATCGAAGGATTTTTCCGGGAAATGATCTCCGGAAAAGGAGCGGTAAAGGCAACCATCTACAAATACATCTAAGATAATAGATACCGCCCTCTGGAAATCATATATTGTTATAAAAGAGACCATTTCTTAAAACCCTGCCTTTTTATATAAGGCCCCGGATTTTATGAAATGGTCTCTTTTTGTCTCTCTTATTCCATTACCTTCAGCCGCTCCACCACCGGCTGTTTTTCCGTCTTCCTGTACATAGACAGGGGCAGCGCCCCACAGAGGAAAAACAGAAGCCCCAGACAGAGTACCAGAAGCAGCGCCGGATATTGGAAAACAAAGTATGCAAGCCTCTGTTTTATGAGAATCCCTTCCACCCACAAAAGAAAACTTCCAATAGTCACCACGCCCAGGGTAACAAGGAGTGCAGTGAAGATTCCCTCCAGAAGGAGCATTTTCCGAAGCTGTCTTCTGGTAAAGCCCAGGCTTTCCAGTACTGCCAGCTCCCGTCTGCGCATAGCCAGGCTGGTCATGGTCACATTGAAATAATTAGCAATTCCCATCATGAGAAGAAGGGCGCACAGAGCTCCCATGACAATCCTGCTGGAAGTGATATAGTCTCTCGCTGCCGCCAGCTCATCGGACTTTGCATCCAAAGTTAACATATCGGAACTCATCATGAGTTCTGTTCCCTGTGCCACATTTCCCCTTTCCCGGTTATACCGGGAAATGATACCTGCCAGCTCTGCTTTCAGCAATGGCTCTTGTTCCTCTTCTACCTCCAGATCCACCCGGAAGATCTGTTCTGTCAGACCTAATTTCTGAAATCCCTTTTCACTTATTAGAAAGTAAAAAATACCCCCTCCATTCCAGGTAGTTGCCATCCGTTCCAGGCCTTTCTCATAGGAATCCAGATATCCAGCAAACTTCATAATTGTAGAATGCTCTCCTGCCATATCTGTAATCTGGAATTCTTTTCCCATATCTTCCCTGCCTTTTTCCTCCTGGATCCTGGAAAGCAGGTGGGTATGGAAAAAAATCAGCCCTTCACCCTGACGGACACTTTCCGGATCCACATACAGCCCTTTTTCCTCTTTTAACTTTTCCAGATCCTCCAGCCACTGGTCACTGACCACCTGGATCACAACTCCATAATTCCGGTTCCGGTCCTCCATATCTGCCGTATACACCTGAAGGGCCTCCTCTCTTAAATCCACTTTTCCGTAGCCGCCCCAGGCGGTATCATTATCCGTCACCCCTTTCAGGCTAACAATCTCGTCTCTCAGTTTCGGTGAAAAGAACACCTGGTCTGCCGGATACTCCTCTACGATATTTGCGTTCATATGGCAATCAATCTGGAAATCCGGGCGTCTCTGGTTAATCTTATTGGTCTGATCTGTTCCTACTGAAAGGACCACAGCCCCCAGAGAAATCAGGATTCCCAGTCCCAGAGAAAGAAGGGTAAGAATAAAACGCCTTTTAAACCGGAATAGATTCCTCCAGGCCATAGCCGGAATCCCCCCGGAATACCCCCATGACTTTTCCACAGCAGATTTCTTTGGATTTCTGTCCACTCCTGTCTTTTTGCATTTACGGATCCCTGCTTTTTCCGGATGCGGTTCTTTCTGGCCGGTATATTTTACCGCTTCCACCGGCGACATCTTTACTACCCGGTTCATGGCCCAGAGAGAACTTAACAAGGTCACAAGTCCCCCGAAAACAACGGCCAGGACCAGGATCCAGGGGCGGAAGGCGATCATTGCAGAAGCTTCTCCCCTCCCCTGCAGATACATTCCGGTAAGGAGCCGGGGGATTACCGTTACAGTGATCAGGATTCCTGCTGCTCCTCCAAGGACACAGCCTCCTGCCAGGATCCTGCCGGTCTGACGGAGAACAATAGACCTCAACTGTTTTTTCGTAGTTCCCATCGTTTTCAACAGCCCGTACTGCCGGATATCCCGGCTAAGAGAAATGTACATGACATTATAAAGGAGCATGGCCGCTCCAAACAGGATCAGCCCTGCCATAAGAACAGCCGTATCAAAGCCTCCGGCCAGATCATAGACAGACTGCCTGTAAAATGAAATCCCTCCGAAAAACTGCTGGCTGTCATCCCGCATTTCCACGTCCCGATACAGCATATCCTCAATGGCTTCATCATCAATGTTATCCTTCTGCTGAATGAGCAGAGTGGTGTTTTCCTCTTTCTCCATAGTCAGACCCTGAAGAAATTCCTGGGAAAAATAGCCTGCCGGCCTGTATATAGCAGGATCCCGGTAGTCTGTATAATATCCGGACAGGATAAAGGTCTTCTCCAGTTTTTCTCCCCCTGGAAGGTTAATGCCGGCTGGGATTTCCATACCAAGCTCTGGCTCATGGATCCCTATCGCTTCCATGGCCCGGACAGGAAGCATGATCTCTTCTGTCTTTTGGGGGTATTCCCCATGGATATCCGAATAGGCAGGAGCCGTCATTTTCTCCCAGCCGGTCTCATCCAGCACTTCACAGCTGTAGTCTTCTGTATTTCCTATATATACACTGCTCCCTACAACCTTGATATAAGGAAGGGCTTCTATTTCCTCCTGCTGTTCCTTGCTTCCCCGTTCCAGGGTGGTAGAGGCCGCCGTGCCGCTGTTTCGCATATACAAAAGGATATCTGTTTCCAGTTTCCCCACTGCCAGACTGAAAACCCCGAAAAGCATCATAACGGTAAGGGCCACAGCGGCAGTCAGGATCCGGTTCCGGCTCTTATTACTGTTATAACTTTCCCTGGCAAGAAGGGATGCAATTTCCTGATTATTATTTCTCATCCTCCTCACCTTACCTTTCCGTCTTCGATCCGGATAATCCGGTCTGCCATCTGGGCAATCTCTTCGTTGTGTGTCACTAATAGAATGGTCTGGTGAAAAGCTTCTGCACTGGCTTTTAAAAGGCCCACCACCTCTATACCGGTCCTGGAATCCAGGTTTCCGGTAGGCTCGTCACAGAGCATCACCGCCGGCTTGGTGCTTAAAGCCCGGGCGATAGCCACTCTCTGCTGCTGGCCTCCGGAAAGCATTCCCGGCATGTCCAGAAGCTTCTCCCGAAGCTTTAAGGTGTCCGTGATCTCCTCCAGAAAAGCAGTATCCGGCTTTCTCCCGTCCAGCTTTAAGGGAAGGGTAATATTCTCCTTTACATTCAGTATGGGAAGGAGATTATACGTCTGGAACACAAAGCCGATGTTCCTTCTGCGAAATACCGTCAGCTCCTCTGTATTCATTTCTCCCAGAGCTTTTCCCCTGATAAAGACCTGCCCGCTGGTAGGATAGTCCAGACCTCCCAGCATATTTAAAAGGGTAGTCTTGCCGCTTCCGGAAGAGCCCGCGATAGCTGCAAATTCTCCTTCTTCTACAGACAGTGAAACCCCGTCCAGGGCCCGGACTTCCCCTGACAGGGTCTTATAGATTTTTTTCAGATTTTCTGTTCTTAAAATTTCCATACCTGTATCCCCCTGTTTCTTTTCTATGGCAGCAGTCTGACAAAACCATGTATCGCTGCCTTTGTTTTCAGTCTATCAGGGAATACTTACAAACTCCTTACAGCCATAAAACTTTTCCTTATTCTTCCGGCAGATAGATGCTTACGGAAAGACCCGGCTCCTGACGTTTCAGCCTCAGAAAGCCTCCATGCTGGTGGACGATCTCCCGGGCCAGGTACAGGCCCAGGCCGAATCCTTTCTCTCCGGATACATTTTTTCCCCGGTAAAATCTTCCGAAGACCAGATTCTCCTCTCCTTCTTCGATCCCTCTGCCCCAGTCACAGACCCGGATCTCTGTAAACATCTCATTTCTCACAACGGTCATCAGGATCTGTCCATACTCTTCCGAATATTTTACACTGTTATCCAGAAGGTTATACACCGCCTCTCCCAGCCACTGCCGGTCATGGGGCGCCTGTTCTCCCTCCGTCATTTCCAGGCGGATCTCTATATGTTTTTCCTCTGCCTCTTTTTTCACCTGGAGGATACTTTCCAAAAGGGTCTCCTGAAGATCCCGGGCTTCCTTCCGGATCTGAATGATCCGGCTTTCCAGCCTGGCCATTTTGATCAGCCCTTCTGTGAGGAACCGGATCTTCTCCTGGGATTCTCTCAGTGCCAGAAGATAATTCTCCCTCTCTTTTTCCTCCCAGTCCATGGTTTCCAGAAGTTCCAGATAGCTTTCCATATTTGCCAGAGGGGTCCGAAGCTGGTGGGCAGTATCTGCGATCAGCCCACGGATCTCCTCCTTCTCTTTGCCCAGGGCCTGGTCCTTTGCCTTCATGATTTCCCCCAGGCGGAGGATCTGGCTGCGGACTTTGGAGGGCAGGGTATCCTGGCTGATTCCCGCTGTCTCTGGTTCCTCTCCGTTTATCAGTTTTTCCAGGGCCTCCGATAAGGCCTCCATCTCTTTTCTGTTCTGAAGCTGAAACATCTTCTAATCTCCAAAAGTATAGCCCAGGCCGAATACATTCCGGATATACACAGGATTTTCCGGATCCGGCTCAATTTTCTTTTTCAGACGGTTTAAAGTTACATTCACGGTATTTTCCTCGACAAAGGCTCCCTGATTGTCCCAGACCTGTTCCAGGATCATGGTCTTGGTCAGTACTCTTCCCCGGTTCCTGGCCAGCAGATCCAGAAGGGCATATTCCCTTGGGGTGAGACGGATCTCTTCCCCTTCCCTTGCCACCTGTTTTCTTTCCGGATCTATGGTCAGTCCCCGGTAGAGAAAAACTTCCTTCTCTCCCTGTGTCCTGCGGAGGACCGCTTCCACATGTTTCAGCAGCACTGCCATAGAAAAAGGCTTTACCAGATAATCATCAGCTCCAAGATCAAAAGCCCGGAGCATATCTTCCTCTTCGTCTCTGGCCGTGAGAAACAGCACCGGAATCCTGCTGTACTCTCTGGCTGCCTGACAGATCCTGGTCCCCTCCCCGTCAGGAAGGTTAATATCCAGAATGATCAGTTCCGGCTTCTGCCGGATAAGCTTCATCCCCTCTTCCAAAGTATAGGCCCGGAGAGGATGATATCCCTTCTTTTCCAGCATTCTGGCCAGGGCTTCATTCAAAAGTCTATCATCTTCCAAAATTCCGATGGTCGTCATCTTCATATCTCCATTTATGTAAGTTAAAATCAAATTCCTGTTTCAGTTACAGGGTATCCTAAGGGAAAAACGTTGTCAATACCATTCATAAATGATATTATTTTGGAAACAAATCTGAAACAGAAAGAGGGGATAACATGAAAGCAATCAAGACTTCCGGGCTGACAAAATTTTACGGAAAAAATCCGGGAATACAGGACCTGAACCTGGAAGTGGAAGAAGGAGAATTCTATGGATTTATCGGCCCTAACGGAGCAGGAAAAAGCACCACCATCCGCACCCTCCTGGGACTTATCCGCAAAAGCAGGGGAACAGCTTCTATCCTGGGAATGGACATTGTAAAGGATCAAAAAGAAATCCTCTCCCAGATCGGTTATCTGCCTTCTGAGGCAGTCTTCTATTCAGGAATGCGGGTAAAGGAACTTCTCCGTCTATCTGCAGACCTTCATAAAAAAGACTGCCGGCAGGCCGGAAGGCTTCTATGCGAAAGACTTCAGTTAGATACTTCCAGAAAAATAGAGGAACTTTCCTTTGGAAACCGTAAAAAAGCAGCTATTGTCTGCGCCCTTCAGCATGAGCCCCGGCTGTGTATCCTGGATGAGCCCACCAGTGGCCTGGATCCGCTCATGCAGCGTGAATTTTTCTCTATTCTCCGGGAGAAAAACCAGAAGGGCATGACCGTATTTCTTTCCTCACATATCCTGTCCGAGATCCAGCGCTACTGCAGCCGGGCTGCCATTATCCGAAAGGGACAGATCATAGCTTCAGGCAGCGTAGAAGAGCTGTCCCGGACCAGTGCAAAACGGATAACGGTTCATGGAAAATTTACTCCGGAAGGCCTTGACGGTATCCGGGACCTGCAAAGTACAGAGGAGGAAAGCAGCTTTCTTTACAGCGGTGATATCAATCTGCTGCTCCAGGTTCTTTCTTCCCAGCCCATAAAGGATCTGAATATCTCTGAACCAGATTTGGAAGAGATCTTTCTTCATTACTATAGGGAAGGAGGCAACATTCAATGACAATCCTGAAACATGAAATGCGTCAGGGCAGAAATACTTTACTCATCTGGACGGCAGCTATTGGATTTCTCCTGGCAGTTTGTATCTTTCTTTTTCCTGAAATGGAAAGTGAGATGGAGGAAGTCAGTGATGCCTTTTCCTCAATGGGAAGCTTCAGCCAGGCTTTCGGCATGGATCAGGTCAGTTTTGGCACCCTTCTGGGCTTTTATTCCATAGAATGCGGGAATATCCTTGGACTGGGAGGAGCTCTGTTTGCAGCTCTTTGTGCTGTTTCCATGCTTTCCAAAGAGGAAAAAGACCATACCGGCGAATTTCTTCTTACTCACCCGGTAACCCGCCGCCGCATTGTTACAGAGAAACTGCTGGCTATAGTTTTTCAGCTCTTCCTGTTGAACATAATTGTCTTATTTCTATCCCTGGCTTCTGTTGTCTGGATTGGAGAAGAGATTCCATGGAAAGAACTGCTGCTTCTCCATCTGGCCTATTTTCTCCTTCAGCTTGAGATTGGCGGCATCTGCTTTGGCATCTCTGCTTTTCTGCGCAGGGGAAGCCTGGGAATCGGACTGGGCATTGCAGTTATCCTGTATTTTTTTAATATCATTGCCAACATCTCCGACGCCGCCGGATTCTTAAAATATATCACTCCTTTCGGCTATGCAGAAGGGACCGATATCGTCACCAATGTAAGTCTGGATATGCATCTGGTCATTCTGGGCATGGGCTATGGGATCATCGGAATACTTCTTGCTTATTGGAAATACAGTCGAAAAGATATTTTGTAGGAAGTAAATAGCCAGTTGCAGGACAATTGGTTTCACTACCTTCCGATTTTTCCAAAGTTATTCGCGAAAACTTTTTTGAGCCTCTTGACTCTGACGTTACGTCATAGTTTATGATATCTTTACATGGGAGAGATAATTATGCGAACAGTAAATGAAGTCAGCAAACTCACAGGAGTAAGTGTGCGCACACTGCACCATTATGATGCTATCGGCCTTTTAAAACCTGCAAAAGTAACCGAAGCAGGCTATTGAGATTTACTGTTCCAAGGAGTAAATACAATAGATACAACAGAAAGCGGATATATCGCATCTCACGATATATCCGCTTTCTGTTATTACAGCCAATTATCAGCCGTTGAACAATTTCCTTATCCCTCTTTATTTTATTTAAAATCCTCTGCTATTTCTGCTGGCTGTTAATGTAGTTTACTAATCCTTCAGCCTTAATGATCTTCTGCATAAATTCAGGGAATGCCTGACCTTTAAAGGTTGTTCCCTTAGTCTTGTTTGTAATGATTCCTGTGTTGAAATCCACCTCTACCTCATCTCCTACCTCAATGCCTTTAGAGGCTTCCGGGCATTCAATAATGGGGAGACCGATGTTAATAGCGTTTCTGTAAAAAATACGGGCAAAGGTCTCTGCGATCACACAGCTTACTCCTGCGGCTTTGATCGCCAGGGGCGCATGTTCTCTGGAAGAACCGCAGCCGAAGTTTTTCTCCGCTACGATAATGTCCCCTTTCTTCACCTTATTCACAAACTCCTTATCAATATCTTCCATACAGTGGGTTGCCAGTTCCTTCGGATCTGAAGAGTTCAGGTATCTTGCAGGAATGATAACATCTGTATCTACGTTGTCTCCATATTTAAAAACTGTTCCGCTTGCTTTCATCCTTCATTTCCTCCTATAATCCCAGTTCTTCCGGCACAGAAATCTTTCCGGTCACTGCGCTGGCTGCTGCCACCGCAGGGCTGGCCAGATATACCTCAGAATCCACATGGCCCATACGTCCTACAAAGTTCCGGTTGGTGGTGGAGATACATCTCTCTCCTGCTGCCAGGATGCCCATGTAACCGCCCAGGCATGGACCGCATGTCGGCGTGCTTACCACTGCTCCTGCCTCAATAAAGATCTTCAGAAGGCCTTCTTCCATAGCCTGAAGATAGATCTGCTGAGTGGCAGGGATCACAATACATCTGACGCCTTTTTTCACCTTTCTGCCTTCCAGGATCTTGGCGGCACATCTTAAGTCGTCGATCCTTCCGTTAGTACAGGAACCGATCACAGCCTGGTCGATGACCACATCTTCTGTGATCTGATCCATAGTCCTGGTGTTGGAAGGAAGGTGTGGGAAGGAAATGGTAGATTTCAGAGTGCTGAGGTCAATAGTATATTCCTCATCATAAACCGCATCCTCATCTGCCTCATAGATCTTGTATGGACGGCTAGAGTGTTCCTTCATATAAGCTTCTGTCAGCTCATCTACAGGGAAGATTCCGTTCTTTGCGCCGGCCTCAATAGCCATATTTGCAATGGTGAAACGGTCATCCATAGAAAGGTTTTTAATACCTTCCCCCACGAATTCCAGAGATTTATACAACGCTCCATCTACGCCGATCATCCCGATCAGATGAAGGATCACATCTTTTCCGCTGACCCACTTGGAAGGTTTTCCAACAATGTTGATCTTAATAGCGGAAGGCACTTTAAACCAGGCTTTTCCTGTAGCCATTCCCGCTGCCATATCTGTACTTCCCACTCCTGTTGAGAAAGCCCCTAAAGCTCCGTAAGTACAGGTATGTGAGTCCGCTCCGATAATCGCATCCCCTGCCACTGTCAGTCCTTTTTCCGGAAGAAGGGCATGCTCGATCCCCATTTCTCCTACATCAAAGTAATTGGTAATATCATGGCGGCAGGCAAACTCCCGCACACATTTACAGTGTTCTGCGGATTTAATGTCTTTGTTTGGAATAAAATGGTCCATAACAAGGGCTACTTTATCTTTATCAAAAACTGTATCTACCGTCATTTTGTCCATTTCGTGGATGGCCACCGGAGAGGTAATGTCATTTCCCAGTACCAGATCAAGGTCTGCCTCGATCAATTGTCCGGCTTCTACTTTATCCAATCCTGCATGGGCTGCCAGGATTTTCTGTGTCATTGTCATTCCCATAGCTTTCGCCTCCTACTACTGTTTTTCCTGTTCTGCTATTGCCATTCTAACATATGTTTTGTTATAATAGAAATACATATTAAACATGACAGACATAACTTAAATTCATAAACATTGCAGTTTATTCCTGTCAGAGAAAGGAGTGCTTATGGACCAGAACCTATCCCTATATAAAGTTTTTTATACAGTGGCAAATACAGGAAATATCTCAAAAGCAGCCACAGAGCTTTTTATCAGCCAGCCTGCCATCAGTAAATCTATCCGGAAGCTGGAGCAGAGCCTGGACGTTACACTGTTTTCCAGGAACTCCCGTGGGGTACAGCTTACTGAAGAAGGAGAGCTCCTGTACGACTACGTACAGAGAGCCTTTTACGCCCTTCAGACAGGAGAGGAACGGCTGAAAAAAATAAATGAACTGGGAATCGGGCACCTCCATATCGGCGTTTCCTCTACCTTGTGTAAATATATGCTTCTTCCCTATCTGAAGGAGTTTATCGCCCAGCATCCTCACATCCGGATCACCATTGAATGTCAGTCTACCTACCATACTCTTCAGCTTCTGCGGGAAAACAAAATCGATTTGGGTCTCATTGGAAAACCAGAACGGTATCATCATATTCATTTCGATTCCCTTGGAGAGATCGAGGATATTTTCGTGGCCACCCAGTCCTATCTGGATAATCTCTCCCTGCGTACAAACAATCGGGAGGATATTCTGAAATCCGCCACCCTTATGCTTCTGGACAAGGAAAATATCACCCGGCAGTATATTGACGATTACCTGTCACTTTTTCATATAGAAACCAACAATCTTCTGGAAGTTTCTACCATGGACCTGCTCATTGAATTCGCCAAGATTGGTCTTGGTGTGGCCTGCGTGATCCGCCAGTTTGTGGAAAAAGAACTCCGGGAGGGAACTCTGGTGGAGATTCCTCTGGATTCTCCCATCCGAAAAAGAGAAATTGGATTTGCCTATCTGGAGAATATCCAACAGACCACCGCGGTTCAGGAATTTATTAATTTCTATCGGCAGAGAACAGGATCCTTTGAGGAAGTGTAAGTTCTCCCGAACTTCTTTATAGAATTTCTATAATTCCACAAAGCAAAAAGAACCGCCCACAGAAACCGGAAAATCTTCCAGCTTCTGCAAGCGGTTCTTTTTCTTTTTATTTATATTTTTTAGTTGTCGATAAGTTTTTCTTTACCATTCCAGCTATACAGTTTACGCAGCTCTTCTCCTACCTCTTCTAACTGATGAGAAGCTTCTCTCTTTCTCATAGCATTGAAGTGCATGCAGCCTGACTGATTCTCCAGAATCCAGTCTTTTGCGAAAGTACCGTCCTGGATATCGGACAGGATCTGTTTCATAGCTTTCTTTGTCTCGTCTGTAACAATCTTTGGTCCTGTGATGTAATCGCCGAATTCTGCTGTGTTGGAGATAGAATATCTCATTCCCTTGAATCCGCTTTCATAGATCAGGTCTACGATCAGTTTCATCTCATGAATACATTCAAAGTAAGCATTTTCAGGAGCATATCCTGCTTCTACCAGAGTCTCAAATCCGGCTTTCATTAAGGCAGTAACACCGCCGCAAAGTACAGCCTGCTCTCCGAAAAGGTCTGTCTCTGTCTCTACCTTGAAGGTAGTCTCCAGAACACCTGCTCTTGCTCCGCCTAAAGCTGCGGCATAAGCCAGAGCCATATCTTTTGCCTTTCCTGTGTAATCCTGCTCAACAGCTACCAGACATGGAGTTCCTCTTCCAATCTGGTATTCGCTTCTTACTGTGTGGCCAGGAGCCTTAGGAGCGATCATAGTAACGTCTACATTTGCAGGAGGTTTGATCTGTCCGAAGTGGATAGCAAAACCATGAGCAAACATCAGCATGTTGCCCTCTTCCAGGTTTGGCTCAATAGACTCTTTATATAATTTTGCCTGTTTCTCATCATTGATCAGGATCATGATGATATCAGCTTTCTTAGCTGCCTCTGCTGCTGTGTAAACCTGGAAGCCCTGTTTTTCAGCCTTTGCCCAGGATCTGGAGCCTTCATAAAGACCTACGATAACATTACATCCGGATTCCTTTAAGTTTAAAGCATGAGCATGTCCCTGGCTGCCATAACCGATAATGGCGATGGTCTTGCCCTCTAACAATGCCATGTTGCAATCTTCCTGATAATAAATTTTTACTGCCATTTTTTCTTCCTCCTAGATAATATTTTGTATGTTAGGGATAAAATCTCTAATAACCTTATTCATTCTCGTCTTCGGGAATCGGACGGCAAATTCCGTCAGAACCTCTGGACAAGCCGGTAATACCGGTTCGCGCAGTTTCCAGTATCTCATATCCGTCCAACAGATCCAGAAAAGCCTCCAGCTTGGACTTGTCTCCTGTAACCTCAATGATCATGGAATCTTTGCTCACATCTACAATATTGCCTCTGAAAATATCTACAATGGTAGTGACGCCAGGTCTCTGTTCCGGCAGGACCTTTACCTTTACCAGCATAAGCTCCCGCCTTACGCTCTGTCCATCTTCCAGGACTTTTACAGAAAGAACATCTTCCAGCTTCTCTACCTGTCTGGTAATCTGTTCCAAAATAAGCGCGTCCCCGTTGCAGACCACTGTCATACGGGTATAATGGGGATTTTTGGTAACCCCTGCAGATATGCTGTCAATACTGTAACCCCGGCGGCTGAACAGACCGGACACCCTGCTGAGTACACCGGCTGTATTCTCTACCAGAATTGATAATACCTGTTTATTCATACAGCACCTTCTCTCATGCCCAGAAATCAGCTTTCCTGATTTCTTCGGCTAACTTTTGTTGACATTCTACCAACTATCCAGGCCTTTGTCAATGAAATCCCATCGTTATAACTAATTAGTATGCAATATATAATTCTAAGTAATATCTTATTCTAAGCCTTATTTTACAAAGAAAAAGACTCCATAGCGACACTCCTGATCCAACATCAGTTTACCGTCATGAAGCCTTTCTCTGTTCTTTCAGATTCCTCTGTCTCTGGTAACCTTCATACGGGCCATAGCCCTGGACAGAGCCTGTTTTGAAATATAGTATTCCTGGAGACTTTGTTTCTGTCGGAGCTGTTCCTGAGCTCTCTCCAGAGCTTCCTGGGCACGCTTTACGTCAATATCCTCAGGACGTTCAATACTCTCTACTAACACAGTCACACGATTATTGATCACCTGTGCAAAACCGCCTCCGCAGACAGCTGTCATCTTTTCTCCGCCCTCAGTCTCAATTTTTATCTCACCGGGCACAATGGCAACCATCATATCTGCATGGTGAGCCAGAATCGTGATTCCTCCGTCTTTTGCCGGAAGGGTAATGCTGACTCCTCTGCCCTGATAAAAGGTTTTATCACTGGCAACCACATTCATACCAAATGTATTCATATCCATGCACCCCTTACATAGTTTCCTGTTTTGCCTTTTCTATGACCTCGTCGATAGTTCCTACATTGAAGAACGCATTTTCCGGATACTCATCCATCTCTCCGTCAAGGATCATCTTAAAGCCCCTGATGGTCTCTTTCAGCGGGACATATTTTCCCGGAATACCGGTAAATACCTCAGCCACATGGAACGGCTGAGACAAAAATCTCTGGATCTTTCTGGCTCTTGCCACTACCATACGGTCATCCTCTGAAAGTTCTTCCATACCCAGGATGGCAATGATGTCCTGAAGTTCACTGTATTTCTGAAGATATTCCTGTACCTTTCTGGCAACCTCATAGTGTTCTTCACCCACTACGTCTGCTTCCAGAATACGGGAGGTAGATTCCAGCGGGTCCACCGCCGGATAGATACCCTGTTCCACGATCTTTCTGGAAAGAACCGTTGTTGCATCCAGATGAGCAAAAGTTGTTGCAGGAGCCGGGTCTGTAAGGTCGTCGGCAGGAACATAAACTGCCTGTACGGAAGTTACAGAACCATTTTTTGTAGAAGCGATACGCTCCTGAAGCTCGCCCATTTCTGTAGCCAGCGTAGGCTGATAGCCTACTGCAGAAGGCATACGTCCCAGAAGCGCAGACACTTCAGAACCGGCCTGTGTAAAACGGAAAATATTGTCAATGAACAGAAGCACATTCTGATGCTCCTCATCACGGAAATATTCTGCCATGGTCAGACCTGTCTCTGCCACGCGCATACGTGCGCCAGGGGGCTCATTCATCTGTCCGAATACCAGAGCGGTCTTTTCCAGAACTCCGGATTCTTTCATCTCTGTCCACAAGTCATTACCCTCACGGGAACGTTCTCCAACACCGGTAAAGATAGAATATCCGCCGTGTTCTGTGGCAATATTACTGATCAGCTCCTGGATCAATACGGTCTTACCAACACCGGCGCCACCGAAAAGACCAATCTTACCGCCTTTTGCATAAGGAGCCAGCAGGTCGATAACCTTAATTCCTGTTTCCAGGATTTCCACTACCGGGCTCTGATCCTCAAAAGAAGGCGGGTCTCTGTGGATGACCCAATGTTTGCTGTCGTCTAACTGTTCTCCGCCATCAATAGCCTGTCCCAGAACGTTGAATAGACGTCCCAGGGTTTCCTTTCCTACAGGAACAGAAATGCCTGCTCCGGTGGCAGTTACTTCCATGTCCTTGCAAAGACCGTCACTGGAGGCCAGCATGATGCAGCGTACAGTGTTGTTTCCAATATGCTGAGCTGCCTCCATGACCAGCTTTTTGCCGTTTACTTCTACGGTCAGGGCATCTTTGATGTACGGAAGGTCTTGGTTTTCAAATTCAACGTCTACTACAGGCCCCATGACCTGTACGATTTTACCTTTATTCATAATAAAAGGAAACCTCCTTCCTTTCTTCTGTTATTTCTTTTTCTGCGCCTTGGCTCCGCCGATAATCTCTGTAATCTCCTGAGTAATAGCGGCCTGACGCACACGATTCAGTTTAATGGAAAGATCCTTCAACATATCCTTGGCACTGGTAGTGGCAGCATCCATAGCCATCATACGGGAATTATGCTCGCTGGCATAAGATTCTACCAGACAGCAGTAAATGAACCCTTTCAGATAGTTCGGTACAATACTGTTCAATACCTCATGGGCCGAAGGGACCATTTCAATCTCTTCCTGATGTATATCTACCAGAAGCTGTGCCTGAGGGTTGAAAGCTGCCTTTTTCAGAGGCAGGAGCTGACTGCTCTCTGCCACCATAGTAGCCGCATTGACCATACGGGTATATACAATATGGACTTCATCCAGCTCTCCATCCAGATACATGGCGATCATCTTTTCTGCAATAACTCTCGCACGGTGTCTGGTAGGTTTCTGCACGGTATAGCGGAAGGTGGTATCCACATCCATATGCTTCTGAGCGAAATACCGTCTTCCCACTTCTCCCAGGACAAAAAGCTCTGTATGAGGATTCTTTGCAATCTGTTCCTCAGCCAGCTTGAAGATATTATGGTTATAAGCTCCTGCCAGACCTTTGTCTGCAGTAACTACAATATACCCCACTTTTCTGTCCTCTGCACTGATCTGAGGCCGCTCATCAAAATACTTGTGCTCTATATCCGGCACATGACGGAGGACACGGCTGATCGCAGACTGGAGAGCATAGAAATAAGGCTCTGTATCTGCCAGTACCTGTTTTGCTTTCTTCATCTTAGAAGAAGAGATCATGTACATGGCATTGGTGATCTTCATTGTATCCTGAATACTTTTTATACGGCTTTGAATTTCTTTTGCGCTTGCCATCTCATCACCTGTTCTTGTTCTTAAATTCCTCTGCTGCCTTGAGAATCTGCTCTCCTAATTCATCTGAAAGAACTTTCTTCTCCTCAATCTCCCTGCAGATTTCAGGATGCTCCTTCTCAAAGTAGGCCAGCATATCCATCTGAAATGCTTTTACATCTTTTACAGGAACTCCTGTCATAACCTTATGGGTAGCAACCCAAAGTGTGATTACCTGTTCAGAAGAAGACAGGGGTCTGCACAGGGGCTGTTTTAAAAGTTCCATAATGCATTTTCCATAATCCAGCTGGGCCTTGGTAGACTCGTCCAGATCAGAAGAAAACTGTGTAAAGACTTCCATCTCACGATACTGAGCCAGATCGATACGCATGCTTCCAGATGCTTTTTTCATAGCCTTTGTCTGGGCTGCTCCACCTACACGGGATACAGAAAGTCCTACATTTACAGCAGGACGGACACCTGACATAAACAAATCTGTTTCCAGGAAAATCTGACCGTCTGTAATAGAAATAACATTCGTAGGAATATAGGCAGAAACATCTCCTGCCTGGGTCTCAATAATAGGCAGCGCCGTAATGGAACCTCCCCCTGCTTCTTCACTCAGCCGGCTGGAACGCTCCAGCAGTCTGGAGTGGAGATAAAATACATCACCGGGATAAGCCTCACGTCCGGGAGAACGCTCCAGGAGGAGAGACAGAGCACGGTAGGCAACTGCATGCTTTGACAGGTCATCATATACGATCAGTACATCTTTGCCCTGGTACATGAAATACTCTGCAAGAGCGGTTCCTGCGTAAGGCACAATATACTGAAGAGGCGCACAGTCACTGGCTGTTGCTGAAAATACGGTAGTATATTCCATAGCCCCATGTTTTTCAAGAGTTCCCACCAGTTTCGCCACGGTGGAAGCTTTCTGTCCGATTGCCACATAAATACAGATCACACCTTTTCCTTTCTGGTTCAGGATCGTGTCTGTGGCAATAGATGTCTTACCTGTCTGACGGTCTCCGATGATCAGCTCACGCTGGCCCCTTCCGATAGGGAACATGGAGTCGATAGCCAGAATACCGGTCTCCAGGGGTACTGATACCGATTTACGGTCAATGATACCAGGCGCTTCATTTTCAATTGGACGATAATCTTCAGCCTGGATTTCTCCTTTTCCGTCGATAGGAGCTCCCAGAGCATCCACGACTCTTCCGATATAGCCTTCGCCTACGGGAATACCGGCTCTCTTTTCCGTGCGGGCAACTTTTGTACCCTCACGGATACCAGTATCCTTTCCGAAAATAATAACACCGATCTCATTTCTTTTGATATCCTGCACCATTCCTTTGACACCGTTTTCAAATGTTACGATCTCACCGTACATGGCATGGTCAATCCCGTAAACAGTTGCGATTCCGTCACCAACCCAGATCACGTTTCCGACTTCCCGGACACCTGCTGTCATATCGAAATTTTCTATTTCTTCTTTCAGAATAGAAATGATCTCTTCTGAATTGATTGAACTCAAACCGTTCACCTCCAGATCAATTTTTGTTGTAATGCGTTGATACGGCCTTTTAAGCTGTAATCAAATTCCTGGTCATGGGTTCTTATCAGAAATCCCCCTACCAGACTTTCATCCTTTATAATTCGTATTTCAGCGTCCTGAGTATGGTATCTGTCCAGAAGGAATTTCCGGATTCCCTCCAGCTGTGCTGCTGAAGGAGCAGACACACAGTACAGGTCCGCTGTCAAAATCTTATGCTGTTCGTTATAGTAATCCTGATATGCCTGAAAAATTTCCGGCAGAAGCGAGGCATGTGCATATTTGCAGACTATACAGAGAAAATTCTTCATCTCCTGGGGAAAAATCCTTTCAATTACCCTTTCTTTTTCTGCCAGGGTAACTACCGGACTTTCCAGAACAACAGACAGCTCCCCTACTTCTTCCAGAATCCTGCGGGAAACTTCCACTGCTTCTTTTGGAATGGAAAGTTCATAGAGAACTTTACCGTAATTAATGGACGTCTGTGTCATTTCCATCACCTGCTTTAGCTAAAAACTCATCATAGAGCATACTGTTGCCTTTCTCTGTGCTTCCTTCAGAAAGAAGTTTTCTGGCAGCCTCCAGGGCCAGACCGGCAATCTCTGACTTAGCGCCCTGAAGAGCATTTTCTTTTTCCTGCTCTGCAGTAACTCTGGCATTTTCAATAATTTTTGCCGCTTCCAGATTTGCTTCTTTCACCATACGCTCACTCTCGCTTTTGGCATCTGCTCTGGCTGCTTCAATAATCTGGGCTGACTCTTCTTTTGCCCCTGCCAAAGCGCCTTCATAATGTCCTTTTAATTCCTCTGCCTTTTCCTGGGCCGCCTTTGCGTTTTCCAGTTCCTGAGCAATAAGGTTTTTTCTCTTTTCCATGATCCCCAGGACCGGACCCACAAGGAAACGCTTCATCAAAAGATAAAAAATTATCAGGTTTATAATCGTCCAGACAAGGCTCCAACCAAGATTTAACATCTTTTTTTGTACCTGCCTTTCTTTTCAATAATTTGATGATCAGCTGATTATAAGAATAAGATCAGCAGAGCGATAACGAAACCGTAGATAGCTGTTGCCTCTGCAAGAGCACATCCTAAAAGAAGAGCTGTACTGATCTTGTTTGCTGCTTCAGGCTGTCTTGCCACTGCCTCTACTGCCTTGGAAGTTGCGAGACCAATACCAAAACCTGCTCCGATACCTGTTAATACTGCAATAGCTGCTCCGATTGCTGCTGACATAATTCATTTCTCCTTTTCTTCTAAACTTAATTGATAATAAAACTAAATTTGATTTTTTAATCTTTATTCCATCTGTTCTTTCATAAAAAGCGATGTCAGAAAGACAAAAACATAGGTCTGGATCAGACCGTCAAAAACATCAAAATACAAACTGAATGGGATGGGCAAGATCGCCGGCATCAACATCTTTAATAATTCCATGATTACAAATGCTCCGATCACGTTTCCAAAAAGCCGCATGCACAGGGAAACAGGACGGATCGCAATCTCCATTATATTAATGGGCGCGATGATAGGCATAGGCTCTGCAAATCCCAAAAAGAATTTTTTCAGGCCTTTTTTCCGCAATCCGGAATAATAAATGAGCACAAGACTCATGATCGCCAGGGCTGCCGTTACATTCAGGTCCTTCGTAGGCGGTTTAAATCCGAAAAGCCCAATTAAGTTGGCTGCGCCTATATAAAGGGCTACTGAGATCAGATACGGGACATACGGCTTTCCGTTTTTTCCGATGGTATCCATAAAGAAATCATTCAAAAACCCGATAAAAGACTCCAGCGCAAGCTGAATCTTACCGGGTTTCTCCACTTTGAGATTTCTTACAAGGATTACCGACAGAATTGTCAGTACAGCCATTATGATCCACGTAACGACTACAGATTCATTAACCGGGATGCCGCCTAAGATGGGAATGGTAAATACGGTTTCGCAGTTCAGCTCTTCCGTAATCCTTTCAGCAATGCTGTTCGTAAGACATCCTCCCTTTCTGTATCAGTGGATTTTTGACTTTCTCCTTTCTTTAATTTTTTCTTATACACTTTTCATAATTAAATAAAAGAAACTTTTCTCTGCTGTTTCTTCTTATTTAATTATTAGTTACATTACTGCTAAAAAATTTTTTTGTCAATCATTCCTTTTTTCATTTTTCAAAATTCAAAAAGGGAAAAATTTTGTCAAAAACACTTGTACTTTTTCCATCTTTCCCAAAGTTTTTGGATGAAATTCTCGTGTTTTTTTTATACCGATTGGTAGGTACTGGTTCTACCACTTGCAATCTGCCACTTTTTTATCATTTTCTTCAAAAATTTTCATAATTTTTCACTATAATGCCTTACATCAAAAAAAGAAAAGGTGCTTTTATTGTATAATCCAAAACACCTTTTCCCTTTGTTTTCTAGTAAAAGCTTTACTTATCTCCATTGTACAGAGAGTCTGCCCCTCTCCTGTATGCTGAAGGACTCAGAATCCCAGCCTTGGAAGTACGTTTTTAGGCTCATCGATAATGACCAGATCTGCTTTTTCATCCATAAAATGTTCTTCGCTATGTATGATCACCAGCTTCTTTCCTTCAAAATACCGAATATATTTTGAAAAAACTTCCGACTCCATGCTGGTCCCCATAAGCATGAGCACCTCTGCCTGTTCTACCTGCCTGGTAGCCTCTGACATGACCAGGCTGTCCAGCATCTCTCCATAAAGTGTGACGCCTGGCCGGATTACCCGCCCGCAGTTCTCACATCTGGGAATCTTTTCAGAATCCCGGATATACTCCATAGAATACTGCCTTCCGCAGTGGGGGCATTGGTTATGATATATGGAACCATGGATAGAAATCACATTCTTACAGCCGCCTCTCTGGGGCAGGTCGTAAACATTGCTGTCAATGATGCACTGAAGTTTTCCTGCTGCTTCCATCCTGGCTGCCACATAGGCAGACTCTGTTATCTGGGGAATATTTCCCAGTATCTCTGTCCGGTAAAAATTAAAGAACTGTTCTGTCCGGTTATTATAAAATACTGTGGTAAAAATATCCTCCGGAGATAATCCGTACTTTTTCTCCGTCTCATAGGCCTGCTCAGCCGATTTCAGTCCCTGATAGCCGCCTTCCTTCATCATGCCAGAGCCACCCAGCATTACCGTATAACTGCTCTCATTTATGATTTTTTTCAACAGCTCTATCTTCTTTTCCAGAATATCCATAGAAACACCCCTTCCATCATTTACTTGCACCTATTTTACCATTTTTTCATAACATTATAAAGAGTTTTCCCCTGTTTCTCCCCTTGTCTCATGTATTTTCTGGGAATTTCAGCCGGGGTATGATAGAATGATACAAAAGCCAATACTTTAGGAGGTTTTAACCTATGGAAATGGAAAAACTGATCATCGCAGGGGCAGGGCCTGCAGGTGTATCTGCAGCCCTCTACGCCGTCCGCTCCGGCATCACCCCTCTTGTTCTTCATAAAGGGGGCGGCGCCCTGGAAAAAGCCGTAAAAATCGAAAACTATTATGGTCTTCCCCAGCCGGTCTCAGGAGCAGAACTGTATCAGAACGGGCTGGAACAGCTGAAATCTTTTCAGGTCCCTGTCATGGAAGAAGAACTGCTGGCCGTAGAATATGACGGAGACTACACCGTTCATACCACAGAGCATACTTATCACAGCAAAGCCCTGGTCCTGGCCACAGGAGCCAAACGAAATACCTTAGCTCTAAAAGAACTGAAAAAATATGAAGGCAGCGGCATCAGCTACTGCGCCATCTGCGACGGATTCTTCTACAGGGGAAAAGAAGTGGCTGTTCTGGGAAACGGTCCCTACGCCCTTCACGAAGCCAAAGTCCTGGAGCCATTGGCCGCGAAGGTTACCATTCTTACCAATGGAATAGAAGCAGATTTCCAGGGGGAAACTCCCGGAGATATTCCAGTAGAAACCAAAAAACTCCTCTCTGCCGGTGGAGAAGGGACCCTCTCCTATGTAGAACTGGAGGATGGTTCCAGGCTGCCTGTCTCTGGCCTCTTTGTGGCTCTTGGAACAGCTGACAGTACAGATATCGCTCGGAAACTGGGGCTGGTCATTGAAAACAATCATATCCTCATAGAGCCGGACACCAGCACTCCCCTCCCCGGTCTTTACGCCGCAGGAGACTGTACCGGCGGCATGCTCCAGATTGCAAAAGCCGTATATGAAGGGGCCCTGGCAGGAACTAAAGCAGTAAAGTATTTAAAAAATGTGATTTAATCACAGACATTTTACAGAAAATGTATTATACTGGATTCATATTCAGTATTCATAGCATGTGAAACTGAAATTATACCTCAGGCTAGTTCAGTGAAAAACAAAACAACAGGCCAGGGGAAAACAAAAAGGAGAGATGATTTTATGGCAATGGAAATAACAATGGATAATTTTGAGCAGGAAGTTCTTAATTCTGATGTACCGGTAATGATCGATTTCTGGGCAACCTGGTGCATGCCCTGCAAGATGCTGGCCCCTGTCATTGAAGAGCTGGCCGAAGAAGCCAACGGCGCCTATAAAGTAGGCAAGATCGACGTAGACAGATCCCCCAGTCTGGCAGCCCAGTTCGGTGTAATGAGCATTCCTACTGTAATCGTATTTAAAAACGGAAAGGCTGCTGAAAAATCTGTAGGTGTAGTTCCCAAGAACCAGCTGGAAGCCATGCTGAAATAATAGGCAGCCTACTACTTTGCATACTATACAAGATAAATACCCTCTGCTGACAGAGCCGGCTTCTCTGGGCAGAGGGTATTTTATACAAATCTGACAAATCTCTTCTTAGTTCAGAAGCTTGTACATTTCTTCTTTATTTTCTAATTTCACTTCACCTCTGGTCAAAGTGATATATCCCTTTTTGGCCATCTGCTTCAGAATCCTGCTCACTGCCTCCCTGGCGCTTCCAATCTGCCTTGCCAGTTCTTCATGGGTCACAGATATCAACTGAGAATGATTCTTAGCCGATTCATCCAGAAGAAAGGCAGCAACCCTCTGGGTAAGGCTGAGAAACATAATCTGCTGCAGGGCCTCTACTACATCGGAAAAACGTTTGGCTGCTTCTTTATAAACAAAGTTCTCTGCATACACATTCTTCTTCGTAATCTTTGATAAGGTCCCCACTGGAATCAGCAAAGCCTCCACATCTGTCTGCGCCTCAATCTCCACATCAAAGGTAATGGCGGGAAGGATACAGGAAGCTGTCAGCACACAGGCATCTCCCTGACGCAGCCGGTACATACTGACTTCCTTGCCCTCGTCGGAAAGCAGATACGTCCTCAGAATACCTTTCTGGATAAAAATCTCCCCCAGACATTCCCTTGCTCCGGAATAAACACTGGCTCCTGCGGGGTAAAAAACTTTCCTGGATTCCCTCTCCAAAAGCTCTCTCTCTTCTTTTTCCAGATGCTCCCAAAAAGGAAGTCCCTCTAAAATTTCCTTAATTTCTTCTGACATTTTTCTATCCTGCCTTGTAATTTATTTTTAAGTCTTTTACAATAATTATATACTCTCCGCATACACGGAGGTAAGTTCGTTTTAGCTCCCTGCCTGTTTTGTAAGAAACAATGTAGGGAAACACATAGGCTTTAAACCTGAAAAAACAGAAAAGGAGCACTGCAGCTTTATGAAACAAAAAAACAGACTTATGATTTTCCTTTCCGCCCTTTTTGTATGTATTCTGACTCCCATACTCATCCTCTGCCTTCAGCGGCGCCAGTCCCTTCGGATCGCCTGCGTGGGAGACAGTATCACTTATGGCGCCGGCATTTCGAACATCTCAAGAAACTCTTATCCTGCCAAGCTCCAGAAATTTCTGGGCTCCCTCTACCAGGTAAAAAATTTCGGAGCCAGCGGCTATACTCTGCAAAAATCCGGAGACTATCCCTATTGGGAAAATGAAAACTTCCAGAAAAGTCTCGATTTTGCCCCGGATATTGTCCTGTTGATGCTGGGCACCAACGATGCAAAACCTCAGAACTGGAAAGACCCGGAAGCCTTTCTTTCTGATTATCGTGAAATAATCCGCTATTATCAGGAACTTGAAAGCAGTCCTCAGCTTTATCTTATGACGCCGGCTACAGTCTTTCCTCAAAACACAGATCCTGAGCTTCCGGATAACGATTATGACATTTCAGCTGAAACCGTGGATCTGATCACAGAACTGATCCGAAATCTGGCTCAGGAGCTGAACCTGCCGCTAATCGATATCCATCAGGCCACCAGCAGCCACCCGGAATTTTTCCGGGAGGATGGCGTCCATCCCTGCGCTGAAGGTGCAGAATTCATTGCCCGGCAGGTCTATGAAGCCATAAAAGACTGACTCTTCTTTTCAGCTAAATCTGCCTATATCCTTCCTTCTTTTCTCAGATATTCCAGGAAGGCCTGACAGCCTTCCAGAATATCATCATAGGTCACGTCAAAATTCCCGGTATACCAGGGGTCAGCAATAGCTCTTGGATGTTTAGAAAAATCCAGGAGCATATGGATTTTATGAACCGGATCTTTTTTCACGATCCGGTTCATATTCCGTATATTCCACTCATCCATTCCCAGAAGAAAATCATATTTCTCATAGTCTGATTTTTTCATCTGGACCGCCTTGTGAGGCAGCACCGGTATCCCTATTTCCCGCATTTTCCTGACTGTTCCGTAGTGAGGGGGATTGCCGATTTCTTCTGTACTGGTAGCTGCGGAATCAATATAAAACAGGTCGGACAAGCCGGCCTTATTGATCATATCTTGAAAAACAAATTGAGCCATGGTGCTGCGGCAGATGTTGCCGTGGCACACGAATAGTATTTTTATCATATTTTCATTTCTCCTTATTTTATATGTGAAACAGGTATCCCCACAAACAAAGAATAGGCAGTATAGTGCAAGTTTGCATTATTACTCTTTGCCATAGTAATTATTTTATCATATACTTAGTCCCTCTTCCCCTGCCTTCAATTTTTACAATACCTTTTTTACTCATTTCTTTCAGCAACTGTGTTGTCTTTGATTTACCAAACGGGATGTACGGATTAATTTCGCTAATTGATTTCAACATTTTCTTGCTTAAAATCTTATATATTTTTCTTTCGTCTTCCGTTAAATTCAGGTTTTTCTCAAAAACCGGAAGTACAATCTTAATTGTATTTTCCGACACTTCAAAATCCGGTTGTTTTAATCCTTCTTCATAGAGTTGCTTTATTCGTGTAATTCCCGTGCCAAATATTTCCGCAAACCCCAGCCTGTAAAATACATTTGCTAGATTTCTATTTCTTAGAACTGAAAGTTTTCCCGATAAGTACTCATCTTCTGTTATTCCAGATGGCTGTCCTCCCGGAGAAATAATTTCTATTCTGTCATCAAACATCGAAACTTTTATTTGTGACTCCACATCCCATACTCTATTAATCAATGCATTTGCAATCGCTTCTCTGAATGCAGCCTCCGGTATTTTTTCTATCTTTTTCCTATCGGCGCCTTGTATTTCTTCGTATTGATAATAATCTTTGAATACTTCCAATGTTTTTTCATACACTGTCAAAATGGATATATTATCAAATGTTGCTCTTTTATGAATTACACTGATATTTTCACCGAACTTCACTATATCAATTCCTGGAAAATGATTTTTATCTGCTAAAATACCAGCCGCATTATTGTATCCAATAGTGTTATTATATAAATTCAGCGTTTTCAAGGTATCCTGATTAAAAGTTTCAATCTGAATGCATTCTTTTAATTTTGGACATAAAGTATTAAACGTCAGTTCTTGATCTTCACACGGCAATTCTTCAAATTTAATATTTTTGCCTTCTAAAATCAGTCTTGATAACTCCTGTGTGTCAACTTCTATGGTTGCAATATCGTTTCGTTTGTATGCTTTTGAATTATATAAATATGGCTTTTGAAGCCCGCTTTTTACAGTCAGTTTTATCGTTCTGTCATTATTCTGCAATTCCAGTGTATAATCAGGCTGCGGAATAATGCTGTCATTAATTTTGTTTTCAATATCCAGACAGGCTTGTTTTACATCCGACAGTCCTTTGATATTACCATTGTCATCAACGCCAAAAAATATTTCTCCACCATCGTAATTTGAAAAGGCACTTACTGTTTTTAAAAATGTATTTGTAATCTTTTCTTTGAACTCTTTTGTTCTCGTTTCACGCATACACCGTGCTTCCTTTCCAATTTCACTGCTTATATTATACGCAGAAACAGCCAGGAAATCAATCGTATTTTTTTGTGATTGATTTCCTGACTGTTTCTGGCCGTTAAATCTTAAAATCTTCTAAGACGCAGAATAGCTTTTCATTTCGTCTAATTCCATCACAATAGCTGTTGCATTTTGACCTGATGTGTTTTGAGAGGATGCATTAGACCTCCCTGTACGAAGTCAAGCAACACGGCAAAAGCCAGACGCCTCTTCAAAGTGAATGCGGATCGAGGATATAATGAAAGTCCGTCGTCCGGCCAAAGACATTTTCATGCTTCTGATTCAAAAATTGATTACTGTACACATAACGAAATCCTCCTTAAAAAAGTTTTACCATTTATAGCCCACATTGCTGAAGGCCAGCACGATACTGTCTACGCCGAGCAGGATCAGATAGGCGCCGATGATAAGGGACATAGACACAACGGCGAGAACCGGCTGGAACAACATCAGAGTTCATGAGGAAGATGACAGTTTCTTGACCATGGGAGATCGGCTGAACTTCAGTTTTGTCTGTAAGGACAAGTTCGTACAACTTGGCGGACAGAATTTCATGTGACATAATCTGCACCTTCTTTCTTTGGATGCTATTATTTCAGTGCAGATATGAGGGCAAAACAATAAGGTCATGCTCCACATAGGGACGAATATCCTTCACCGTCAGTTTTTTTTCATTAAAAGCTGCCCTGAAATTCAGGACAGCTCTCTTTCAGCAACTCTATTCCTTTTTGTTTCCGAAAGTACGCAGATGGGACATGGAACCATACAGTTTCTGAATCCTCTGGTATTCCTCCTGATCGTAGAACCCGCAGGTACCTTTTGTATATTCTTTTGCCACTTCCAGAACAAATCTTCCCGCTTCATCAATGGACATAAGATTAGTGGCTCCTGTAGCACAGCCCGGCACAGTTGTCTCCGTGGTAATGGCTACTCCTACCACTGGAACATCTGTGGCTGTAGACGGCTGTAGGATACTGTTCAGGTGATACAGATCATTGCCGTATGGAGTGATATCCTGCATGCTCAGGGCAAAAACTTTTGGAGCCTGCCCTGTAGTAATTTCCATAATACCAAGGAGATCTTCACTTACCTTCAGAATGTATCCGTCTTTTACAGTGGGGGAAATAGAAAAACCTTTATGGTTCATAATGCGGTTTCCTTTTGTAGTATCTACTGACAGGATAGCATCCACCGATCCGTCAACTTCACTCTGGTTCATCTGCTGCATGCTTACCGGAGAATTCATAAAAGATACCGGCTTATGTGGAAGTGTAGGCGCATCCGGGCACACATGAGTGGATACCAGTACATCCCCTTCCAGCAAATCTCCTTCCCTCTGCATCTTCAAAAGTTTTGCAGCAGCTGCAAGAACAGTAAGAGCACCGTCCCCGTCAGAAACGAACCCGATCCGTTCCGGTCTGGCTCCCAAACCTCCAAGCCTTCCCAGAAGACCAATGGTGGGAGCACTGCCTCCCTTTGATTTTCCGTTGCTTCCCGGGATCATCACCTTGATCACATCTGTGCTTTTTCCGCCTTTTCCCTCCAGTTTACTGACAGAAATCTCACAGTTTCCGCCGATACTTCTTAAATAATCTGCGACTTTTTCTCCGTTGACATATGCGGAATCCAGTATTTCATATATATCCAGAATTTCTTTTACTATCATAGCATCTCCTCTATTTAATTCCCATCAGATCACAAAGGGAAAGAATGTATATCTGTCCTGCATTTTTCACATCTTCAATATCTACGGTCTCATTGTAGGAATGAATGCCCACTGTATTGGACGGTCCGTACTGGATTGTGGAAATCCCCATTTCCCTGTACTCTCTGGCATCACTTGACGCCCACTGATAAGCAGGAAGGACCTCTGTTTTCCACAAAGCTTCCGCATGTTTTTTCACTGCATCCACAATCGGGGCATCGATTTCTGTGTAATTACCCATTCCCTGGAATTCCAGTTCATATTCTATCCCCTGCACTCCGCTCTCCTCTATGATTTTTTCTACACAGCTACGGATTTTTTCTTTATCCACTCCGATGGGAAGACGGATGTCCAGTACAGCTTCACAGGAATCCGGCACCATATTGGGGCGCACCCCTCCCCGGATCATTCCCACATTGACAGCTACATGATCGATCACATCTCCCGTGCCAGCGCCGTTTTTCTCTGCAGCAATCTTCTTCGAATTCTCCAGTGCTTTTTTCTGATTTGTCCCGTAATGTCCTTCTATCTTTTTGAGTTCCTCCAGATTTTCCAGCACACGGGTCAGTTTCAGAATCGCATTTTCCCCTTTGTATCCCGCAAGACTTCCGTGAGCTGATGCTCCATGGGCTCTCAAAATAAGTTCTGCCTTTCCTTTCTGTCCGATTTCGATGGTATTATGGGATGTGGGTTCTCCCACCAGGCAGGCATCTGCATGGTCTGCATAACCATTTTTACAGAGCCAGCTTGTGCCGAATTCTCCCCCGCTTTCCTCATCAGAAACAATATGCAGACGGATGTTTCCCTTTAACTGCGCTTTTGACTCTGCCAGAATTTTCATGGCAAATAAAAATCCTGCAACACCAGCTTTCATATCGGAAGTTCCTCTTCCCAGAATTTCCTTATCTGTAATCTCACCGGAAAAAGGATCAAAATTCCACTGATTTCTGTCCCCTGCCGGAACTACATCCACATGTCCGTTTAGGATCACACTGAACCCTTCTTCCTTTCCCATTTTTGCCACTACACAGGGAAACTGGGGATTGCATCCCACTTCCTGGCAGGCAATTCCTGCCTGACTCAGATAATTTTTCACATAATCAATGACTTCCCTCTGCGTTCCTGTAGGATTCTCGCTTGGTATCTTGATCAGATCAGAAACCAGCCTGATCAATTCATCTATTTTGTCCTGTGCCAGATTCATGATCTGTTCTCTTGTTGTCTCACTCATGCACTTTCCTCTCTTCTGTACTTATTTACTTTCATATAAAAAGCAGGCAACCTGATGTCCGTCTCCCCTGTCACAAAGCCCCGGCATTTCATTTCTGCATCTTTCTTTGCAGAAGCTGCACCTTCCTGCCAGGGGACATCCTTTTTGCTCCCCTATGGGGCTTGGAATCTCTCCCTTCAGGACGATCCTTTCCCTCTTTTCAAAAGGCGACTCCGGAGGAATCGCAGATAACAGCGCTTTTGTATACGGATGCAGGGGATTCTCATATAATTCCTGCGCCCTGCAGATTTCCACAATTCTTCCCAGATACATAATGGCGATCCTGTCACTGATATGTTTAATCACGCTCAAATCATGGGAAATAAACACATAGGTCAGTCCGTATTCTCTCTGTAGCTGGTTGAACAGATTCAGCACCTGGGCCTGAATGGATACGTCGAGGGCTGATACCGGCTCATCGCATACGATCAGCTTGGGATTCAGCGCCAGCGCCCTTGCAATATTAATCCTCTGTCTCTGTCCTCCTGAAAATTCATGAGGATAACGGTGCACATGCTGAATATCAAGCCCTACGGTCCGAAGAAGCTGCAGTGCCTTTTTGCTCCTGCTCTTCCTATCCTTCTCGGTTTTATGGGCAATCATAGGTTCTTCCACCAGTTTTCCCGCAGTCATTCGGGGATCCAGAGAAGAGAAAGGATCCTGGAATACCATCTGAATCTCTTTTTTGATGTTTTTCATCTGCCCTTTTTTCAGTTCCAGGATGTTCTCACCCTGATATTCTACACTTCCTCTGGTTGGCTTATGCAGCTGTACCAGACATTTCCCAAAGGTTGATTTTCCGCATCCTGATTCCCCGATAATTCCCAGTGTCTCTCCCTGGTATACATCAAGAGATACATCAGTAAGGGCATGAAGGATCTGAGGTCTTTCTCCCAGCTTATGGCTTTTGATCTTAAATTCTTTTGTCAAATTTCTGACTTTTAAGATTACTTTTTTCTCATCCATTTTTCTTCACCTCTCCCCTTGCCAGTTTTTCTGTTTTATTTTGTCTGTGACAGGCAATAAAATGACCTTTTTCGATTTCGACCAGCGGAGGAACCTCTGTGCTGCATTTTTCTTCCGCATAAGGGCAGCGGTTGCAGAAGTTGCAGCCTGTACCGGTAAGCCTTAAGTCCGGCGGCGTTCCCGGAATTGTCTTTAATTCCTCTTTCACTTTATCGCTTAGTTTTGGCATGGAATCCAACAGTCCCCAGGTATAAGGATGCATAGGGTTCCGGTACAAGGTTTCCGCTGTAGCATATTCTACAGTTTTTCCCGCATACATTACCATAACTGTATCGCACATCTTCCAAACAACACCCAGATTATGGGTGATCAGAAGAATAGATGTGTTCATCTCTTTCTGCAGCTCCTGAAGAAGCTCCAGCACCTGCGCCTGCACCGTAACATCCAGGGCTGTGGTAGGTTCATCGGCAATGATCATTTTGGGCTTGCAGCAGACTGCCATGGCAATGATAACTCTCTGGCACATTCCTCCCGACAGTTCATAGGGATAGGAGTCCATCCGCTTTTCCGGCTGGGGGATTCCCACCTTTTTCAGCGCCTCCACAGCCATCGCCCTAGCTTCTTTTTTTGAAATATCCTGATGTGCACAGATCATCTCCACCATCTGGTTGCCGATCTTAAACACCGGATCCAGAGAGGTCATAGGGTCCTGAAAGATTACTGCAATATCTTTCCCCCTGAAATTCAGCAGTTCTTTTTTTCCAAGTTTTAAAATATCTTTTCCCTCAAATTCTATTTTTCCGTCAACGATCTTTCCGATTTTGGGGAGTAGGCGGATAATAGAAGAGGCACTTACACTTTTTCCGGAGCCGGATTCTCCCACGATTCCCATGGTCTGCCCCTTTTCCAAAGTAAAGCTTACCCCGTCCACAGCCTTTGAAACACCGCTTGCGGTAAAGAAATAGGTTTTTAAATTTTCTACTGTAAGTAATTCTTTACTCATTTTCCGTCTCTCTTCCTTTATCTTTTCATTTTCGGATCTAATACATCTCTCACACCGTCTCCCAGAAGGTTAAAGCCCAGCACTGTGACCAGGATGAATATTCCGGATATGGTAGCAATATGGGGAGCCGTATTTAAACAGTCCCTTCCTGCTCTCAGGATATTCCCCCAGGATGCTGTCGGCTGTGAAATACCCAGTCCCAGGAAACTCAGCGTAGCTTCTGAAATAATGGCGCCTGCCACATTCAGAGTGGCGTAGACAATAATCGGTGAGATCGTATTGGGAAGGATATGGCAGAACAGCATCCGCAGATTGGAAATACCGATGACTCTTCCTGCATTACAGTATTCCTCGTTCTTCACAATATGTACCTGTCCCCGGACAACTCTGGCGAACGTAGGCACATTTCCGATTCCGATCGCAAGGATCACGTTCTGCAGCCCTGACCCCAAAATTGTCATAAGGATAATGGCCAGAAGTACAAACGGAAATGCCAGCATACCGTCCATAAGCCTCATGATCACCGCATCTGCGGCTCCTCCCGCATATCCCGCGATCAGTCCCAGAAGAATGCCCAGGATCCCTCCTACAATCGTGCCTCCTATGGCAGCGATCAGGGAGATCCGCGCTCCATATACGACTCTTGAAAATAAATCTCTTCCAAATTCATCTGTCCCGAATATATGCCCCTTCTCACCAATTCCCAGATAGGTCTCTGACGGTTTGATGGCATTGGGATCATGTGTAGCGATCAAAGGGGCAAAGACAGCGATCAGGATCATGAAGGCAATGATGACCAGCCCGATCATGGCTGTTTTATTTCTCCTCAGCTTATTCCATACATTATTTGCACGTCTTTCTCTTTTCACAAGCTGGGAATGAGCGTCCGCACCCATAATTCCTTTGTTCGGCATCTTGTTCTGTTTTGCCATTTATCTTCCTCCATTCCCGCTTTCATAATTTACTTTTGGGTTGATAATGGTATACACCACATCCACGATCAGATTGATCACCACGAATACAATGGCTGTAAAAAGGACCACCCCCTGTATCAGCGCATAGTCCCGGTTATCTATGGCGCTGACGATCATAGTACCCATGCCCGGCCAGGAAAAGATACTTTCTGTCAGGATTGCGCCTGTAAAGGCAGTTGCAAGCTGGAGTCCCAGCACCGTGACAATAGGCGGAAGGGCATTTTTCAGAGCATGTTTCCAGATTACCACACCTTCTTTTAAACCTCTTGCCCGGAGCGCCTTTACCGAATCACTGTTTACCACTTCCAGCATACTGGACCGAGTGATACGGGCAAAAGTCGCCATAGGGATGGTTGCAAGACAGAAGCATGGCAGGATCATGTGGCTGATCACATCCCACATACCGTTGGCTGGATCCCCCATTCCCATAGCGGGAAGCCATCCCAGGTTTACACTGAACAAAAGAACCAGCATAAGCCCCATCCAGAAGATGGGCATAGAAACGCCAATCAGTGCCAGGACCATGAAAATATAATCCAGTATGGAGTACTGGCGCACCGCAGAAACAATCCCCACGATCATACCCAGGATTAAAGCAATAAAAAGGCTCGTCAGGGTTATGACAAGTGTATTGGGAACTCTTTCCATGATCAGTTCCACCACAGACTGGTTATAAGAATAAGACCGTCCGAAATCTCCTGAAAGAATCTGTTTCAGATACATGATATACTGTTCTCCCTTACTCTTATCCAGTCCCAACTCTTGCTCGAGCTGTTCCACAGATTCCTTTGGTGCCTGGGGACCGAGCATAGTAAGCGCCGGATTGCCCGGTATCATCCGCGTCAGTACAAACGTAATAGTAATAACAATAAACAGCGTGGGAATACTCTGCAGTATCCGCTTTAAAATTGTTTTTAGCATTGATGTCCTCCTTCTCCGCTTCTATAAAACAATGGCTGCCTGTTTTTGCAGGCAGCCCTCTCTTTTACTGAACGACCCATACGTTCTCTTCTGTTGTAAAGAGTTTGATGGTACCGTCGGCTCTCTGGTGGAAATCCTGTACTTTCGGATTGATGCCTAGGCATTCAGACGGGTTTCCGTAGAAGATACCAGGATCATCATTTGTAATCAGCTTCAGGGCTTCGTAGTAGATTTCTGCCCTCTTGTCCTGGTCCGTCTCGATCAGGGCATCTGCCAGAAGCTGGTCGACTTCCGCATTGCTGTATCCCTGTCCGTTTCCAAGAGTTCCGATGGAAGAAGTGGCAAACATCTTATCCAGGAAGAAGTAGGGATCCGGATACCAGGACCATCCCATAGCAAATACGTCTGCTTTTCCTGATGCTCCTGTCTCACTGAAGGTTCCCCATTCCACCGTGTTGATCTCCAGATCCACACCGATCATCTTCCAGTAGGACTGCAGAATAGTAGCTGCCTTCTGGCGGAAATTTTCATTGGTAACGTACATATTCAGAGTAAATCCGTCTCCGTAGCCTGCCTCTTCCAGCAGTTTCTTTGCACCTTCCGGATCGTAGGAAGGAACATCCGCTTCCACAGACTCATCATATCCCCAGGACGCTTTTGGAAGCGGGAGACATGCTGCCTCTCCTTCTCCGTACTGGAACACTCCTGCTGCCAGTTCTTCATAGTCTACAGCCATGATCAGAGCCTCTCTTACTTTTGGATCCGCTGTAGGTCCGTTCACCATATTAAAATACGCATAACTAATCTGCATTCCGGGAATTTTCAGCAGATTCACACTGTCGTCTTCTGCTACCAGCTTCACAGATTCTCCGGAAAGCTGTGTGGCAATATCAATCTCTCCTGTCCTTAAAGCATTGACCTCCTGATTCTGGTCTGTGATAACTTTAAAGACTACCTTGTCAAGATTCGGCTCCCCAAGGAAATAGTTCTCATTTTTTACCAGGACTGCCTGCTGGTCAAGACTGAATTCTTCCAGGGCATAGGGGCCTGTTCCTACCAGATGGTTTCCGAATTCATCGCCCCATCCTTCCACTTCTTCTTTTGGAACCACCACGTTTCCTGAATTTGTCAGAGCGGTAAGGAATACTGCGCTGGGAGCTTTCAGAGTAGCCTGCACATGTGTTTCATCCAGCGCTTCCGCATGATCCAGCATATCCAGTCGGTTCAGCGCAGATTCCTGGGCCGAACGGTTCAGACTGTATGCAACATCCTCCGCAGTCATCTTTCTTCCATCCTGATACTCTCCCGGCTGAAAATAAACATCATCCCGGATTGTAAAGGTATATACCATACCGTCATCGCTGATGGTCCATTCTGTCGCAAGAGAAGGGAGAATCTCTTTCATTTCCATATCATAAGTTACAATCGTATCACATACCTGATAAATAATCTGTGACTCATAGGTTCCTGTGTACTTTACAGGATCCAGATTTTTCGGTGAAGATACAAGAGCAATATTCAGTTCCCCGCCCTTTGTCACTTCGTCTGGAACATCAATCACTGCCTCTACGTTCTCCACAGTTTCCTTGTCAGATTCCTTCTCTGTCTGGGTATCTGTTTCCTCGGAATTGCTGCTTCCGCATCCACTCATTGCCATGGAAAATACCATTGCGCCGGCAAGAACAAATGTCAGTAGTTTCTTTTTCATCCCGTTTCCTCCTTTGTTTCTTTTCTGCATAGCTGTTCACATATTGGAAAAAAAGCTGCATACCAAAATAAGTATCCTTATTTATCCTGCAGCTCCATTGCCAATTATGTAATTTTCATTTAAAAAGATACCATACCCTTTTCCCCTAAAACAATATTCGCAGTGCACAATTTTAAATCGCTAAATTGTGCGCTGCGAACAACTGTTTTTTTCACAAAGACATTATAAATTCATATAAGTATAGATTTTAACTGCTATCTGCACCTGGAACAAAGTTTGCGGATCATTTAAGTTATATCCTGTTAATTGTTCAATTTGCCTAATACGGTAGGAAAGAGTATTCCGGTGGAGATACAAAGTTTCCGCCGTCTCTTTCCTTGCCCCCAGATTTTCTGTGAGCACACGAAGAGTTTCCATATAACAAGTTCCGTGTTTTTTATCATGTTCTTCCAGAATCCCCAGGGTATTTCCCGCCAGATTTCTGAACGTTTCCATTTTAGACATTTCAAAAAATCCTTCTTCCATACGAAGATCTTCGATAAAACAAATTTTCTCTGTTTCTTTTTTCTTTCCTATCGTAATGGCGGTTCTGGCCTCTTCATAAGCTTTAGAAAACCCACAGTAGCTTTCCATTGTTGTAGAGATTCCCACAGTAATGGAAACCCCGAAGTTTCTTTTTACTTGTTCCTGGATTTCCTCCATACAGCGTGTAATTTCTTCTTTGTCTGCCTGTTTTGTAAACAGACAGTGAAAACTGTCACTTTTATTTCCCACAAAAAAGCAATGCCTTTTCCGGTTCACCACATCTTTATGGATCTGAATGATATCATCCTTAATCGTCTGTATCTCCTCTTCTTCCTTACCCCGTATCACTTTTTCGAATCCATTGATATCCGCTACTGCAAGACAATAAGGAAAAGGGGGCCAGCGCAGACCTCTTGCCCTGCGCAGAGCATCTTCCTCAGACTGTATATTGTCACTAATCAGATCCAGGAAAAAATTGTTGTCCTGATAATATTCTTTCTGTTCCATAAGACCTTTTTTGGAAAATTCCAGCGCCAGATACACTGCCGCTTGCCGTAGCGCAATAGCGCCTAATTCATTAAACCTTTCCTGTTCTCCTACCGCATATAAAAATCCTTTGCACCGGTTTTTTACATAAATAGCAAGACTGCATATGGTATCTTCTCCTTCAGCCCTGTAACAGATATCATCTGATCCCTGTTTCTGACAGTTTTTCAATTTTTCACAAATAATTTTTTCTCCGAATTCTCCTGTGGTAACCCAGCCCTGTTCCTCTGCCTGTTCTTCGGGAAAGCAGCAGAGCATATTCTGCTTGCTGTCTGCTACCAGAACCCTGCACTGAAGCAACTCGCCCAGGATTTCCCCTATCTCCCGGAAGCTCCCCCCTTCAATCTGCACGGCAAGAAATTTTTCATTCATAGCTTTATTAAATTTTAATTTCTGGTTTTGCTCATCCACAATTTTTTTCATTAAAGGATTGGCCAGATCAATAAAGGGCATATCCTTGGGCACTTCTATCACTGGTATTTTCAGTGCATCCGCCTCATCTTTAATCTTCTCGGTGATCTCGCCAAAAAATTTTGTTTTCAGCGCTATCCCGGCAGACTGCGCCTGTGCCATTGCACGGAGTATATCTAAAAGCACATCCTCACTGCTGTTCATGGCATAACCAGTTGTTATGAGAAGTTCATTTTTTTTCAGCCATGGAGTGATATCCGGCACCTCCATAGAATCAATATATAAAACTTCCCTGTCCGTTCCCTGTTCTCCTGCCACCAATCTACAGTCTTTCCATTCTTTCATTTTTAATACTTCTTTTACTGTAATAGACATCTGATATATCTCCTTAGCTGCCCTGGATTTTCTTATTATTGTAGCAAGCAAACAAAAAAAGTCAATTCTTATTCTGAAACAGAATTATCCCTGAACTTCTGTCACCAGCAATGCTCCTTTTTTCTCCTCAAAAACAGAAAGCGGACCCCGAAGAGCCCGTAATCCATGGTATAATTAATTATGTCCAGTAATTCAAAATACCATAAAAAATATACCGAATTCGATGATCCTTATCAACTGATTTTGCCATTAAATTTAGAAGTTCTGGTTCCTGATGATGATTCTGTCCGACTGCTAAGCTGAGAGCTGGAGGAGTTGGATTACAGTTTACTATATCAGGCTTACTCTGCCAAAGGCAGAAATCCGGCAGTGGATCCCAAAACCATGTTCGAGATCCTAACCTATGCATATTCTCAAAACATTTATTCATCCAGAGAGATTGAAACCGCTTTTAAAATGGTAAAACGGTTGGAAAAGGCTGGGGAGAATTATCAAAAGAGACTATAGATTGCCGTGGACAGCGAATATGTCGTAGCGACAGGTATTTTTCAGGATCAGAAAAACGTAACAAAGATCAATGTGCTTTTCATTTATCTCTTTAATCTTATCAATCAAGGCGTATGAATATCTATTGGACATCTCTCCGTGTCTCTAAATACTTCTTCCCATAGAGAGCTTACTTTCTCTCGTATATTAGGCTTTTCAGCTTCATCATGTGTGATCAATCCCAGTTTTTCGCTTGCTTGTATAACATGTGTGTCCGGTGCAACCGTAATAAACTGCCTGTCTTCCAACTTTGCATCTGTATATTGGATCATCACATATAGCCAATAATTCAAAATCTTAGTACCAGATAAATATGGGAATCCCTTTTTGTTTTTTATAATATACTCTTTGATCTTTTTTACGGAATTATCATTATCCCAAAACAGCTTTCTGATGTCACCCTGAAATTTATCCATGAATGTGTTACACAACCGTCCCCTTATCTCTATATGTTTATTAGGTTGAAGCGCTACCTTAACAGTTTAGTGCGCAGCTCCTCTTGTTTCATTTATAAAACATATTCTGGTGAAAATATATCTCGGGTTTCAGCGTCAAGATATGCCACTTTTGCCGCTTCTCACAGCTTATACGAATTTCTTTGGTAATTTAATGCCATTGGTAAAGTAAAATATAGATAGTTTTCCTTCGTACCTTTCCCTAACCCTGGGTTTGCATCCTCTGGCATAATTTCTCCGCCAAGGCTCCCGTCATGATAAAGTTGCAAGAGATCTTCTACGTTTTTCAGAATGTTTTTTTCTTTTCGAGACTCAGTGTTATTTCTTCCATTTTTTAGTATTCCTTTTTTAATATCGCAGTTATAATACTCAAGTCATCAATCGACTTATTAGCTTTTATCTCACGCCATCATTTATTTGGAAGATTGCCCCCATGTCCGTTTCCCTGCTGCTTCACTGTAGAGATTTTGACCGTCCTGCCTGTAAACTTCTTATAATAATAGGTTGAATTTCTCCTATTCTTGGATATAATAAAAGTAAAGACAGCAAAAAGGAGGTTTCGTTATGAATATCAACACTAAAAACCTGGTTTCTATCACCGAGGCCAATCAAAACTTCTCTAAGGTAGCACGCCTCGTAGATGAGAACGGTTCTGTCATCATATTGAAGAACAATGTTCCCCGATATCTGGTCATGGAATTCAGCGCTGCTGAACAAGAAGAATTTGCTGATGATGAAGATATCATGGCTATTTCCAAACGTCTCATCGAAAAGAACCGACAGGCTTACGAGGTACTTGCCAAATGATCCGATTATCCAAGCCGCAGATACTTCTGCTGCACGAACAACTCATTGCAGAGACCGGAGGTTCATCCGGCCTGCGTGATGAAGGGATGCTGGACTCTGCGCTGAATGCTCCTTTCCAGACCTTTGGCGGGGAAGATGTCTATCCATCTCTCCTGCAGAAGACAGCCCATCTTTGCTTTGGTCTGGTCAAAAACCACCCTTTTGTAGATGGGAACAAACGTACCGGCGCACACGTCATGCTGGTGTTTCTTGCTTTAAATGGGATTGAATTGCAGCATACACAAACAGAATTGTCCGATGTTATCCTGCAATTAGCGGCAGGCACCATTCAGTCTTCTGATTTACTGAGCTGGATACTCGCACATCAGATATAAAAAGCCCTTCTCCTGGGGATGGCTTTTTCCATGCCACCGGCCACCACGTTTTGCATGAATTCTGACATGACATTCTCTGCACAGAGAAATCAGAAAAGGCATATGAAAAAGAGCTCTCGCAGGATTACTCCCACAAAGGCTGCATATTCTTTATTACAGCAGACCAGTTCCCATTTGCCAATGAAACTAAAAAATCCGAGAACCTGTTTTCTTAATCGCTTACCAAATCCCGTACAAAGATACATAAGCATTTCACCTCGCCACTACTAAAATCTGATCCGCATGTTCAATCGTTGCCAGACGATGAGCGGTGACGATCACTGTTTTCCCAATAGGCAGCTCACTGATAGCTTACTGTATCAGATACTCATTTTCAGGGGCAATTCTTTCTGCTGCCTCGTCGAGACTCAAAGCATCGCTGTAACGATCCCCACTGCAAGGCAGGCAGGTATTCCCAATAACATGCCAATGATCTGCCATATCAGATAGGAATCTCTAAACCCTCTCTGAAATGTATGATCACCATTAAAAAATTTCAGAACAAAAGCAAATATGAACACAAAAATGATCATAGCTGCCGCTTTCCGTATAATATCCCCTCTGGTAAACCGCTGTTTTCTTTTTTCAATCAAACCTAATTCCATACACCTGTCCCGGATAGCAGGGGGATAATCTCCCACCGAGGTCAGTGGATCTTTCAGCGTAAGGGCCACTATTATAATAGTAAACAGGATTATCCCTATCAGGCTTTCAATGAAAATGACCATCTTTTTTCTCCCCAATATCTTTTATATTGCTTCTCCCATCTAATATAGCAAAATATAAATGGATATTTCTATAATTTCATTATAGTTAGTTTTAACTAACATATCAATAAATCCCTTTTACTTAATCTCTTTTAAAGTGCACTGTTACACAAGATTATCTTCCCTGATTTTTCACTTTCTCCAAAATGTCACCAAAAACCGAACAACTTTATTGATAAATTCGTTCAATTTAAGTATAATAATATTGAACTATACATCTTACAAACATAGGAGGTGCGATCCATGTCAATTACTGCAACAGAATTAAAGTTAAATCTCGGCAAGTATTTAAAACTGGCAGAACATGAAGATATTTTCATTACACGAAACGGTAAGGTTGTGGCAAAACTTTCTAACCCCAATGCTGACCGCACGGAAATGGCAAAATCACTCCTTGGTGTCATTCCTTCCGATATTACTGTAGAAGAAGCACGGAAAGAAAGGATCTCCAATATATGAAAGTCTTAATCGATACCTGTGTCATAGTAGATGTCCTCCAAAAACGAGACCCTTTCTATCAGGCAGCCATGGAAATCCTGCTTGCTATATCCAATCGGAAATGCACTGGTGTTCTGACGGCAAAATCCATCACCGACATTTATTACATCCTGCGGCGAGGTATCCATAATGAGGGAGAGGTACGTAGACTGGTCCGTATTCTCTTTACACTTTTTGAAGTAGAAGATACCTTTTCTACGGATTGTGAAGTTGCTTTGGACTCTCTCATAAAGGATTACGAAGACGCCATCATGGTACAGACTGCTTCCCGTATCGGTGAAGACTGCATTGTGACCAGAAATTTAAAGGATTACAAGTTGTCATCCCTTCCAGTCTTTTCCCCGGAGCAGTTTCTCACGAAACTTGCAGAAGAGGAAAATATAGAAGAATAGAAATATTTAAGAAGCCCAGGCTCAAAAAAATGCGGAACCTGGGCTTAAAATTTATCAAAATCCTTCTACGCCTCTGCCTCCGTCTAAACACCCCACCTCAGACTTTCCTGCTGGATATGATACAATCTCTGGTACAGGCCCTTCTTTTTCATCAGCTCTTTATGGGTTCCTCTTTCCACCAATTTCCCCTCCTCCAATACAAAGATCTGATCAGCGTCCGCCACTGTGCGCAGCCGGTGTGCGATCATAATCACCGTTTTCCCTTCAACCAGCTTTGCAATCGCTTTCTGAACGAGAACTTCATTTTCCGGATCCAGGGAGGCTGTGGCCTCATCAAGGAGAATGACAGGTGCGTTCTTTAGTAGTGCCCTTGCAATGGAAATGCGCTGGCGCTCTCCCCCGGATAAGGTGCTTCCGTTTTCACCAAGAACAGTCTGGTAGCCATCGGGCATTTCACGGATAAATTCATCACAATAAGCAGCCTTTGCCGCAGCGATCACCTGTTCATCTGAAGCATTTGGATTTCCAATCCGGATATTGTTTATAACTGTATCGTTAAACAGCGAAACATCCTGGAAAACGAAAGACATATAAGACATTAAGCTTTCAGGCTCTATTGTTTTGATATCTTTCCCTCCTACTGTAATCTTTCCTTTTTGGACATCCCAAAAATGGGCGATCAGCTTTATTACAGTACTTTTTCCGCTGCCGGAAGGACCAACGAATGCGATAATGCTGCCCTGGGGTATTTTGCAGGAGATATCTTTGATCACATCCTCCTGATTGTAGGCAAAGGTAACATGGGAGAGTTCAATATCACAATTATCTACAATCTTTTCCTCTCCTGCCATAGCCGGAGTTGTCAGAAGGGTACGCATACGGTTTGTAACAACATTCAGATTCAGCAAAGAAGACAGATTTGCAAGGATAGAAAGAATGGGACCGTAAATGCGGGTTACCATCAACAAAAACATCAGCAATGGAATCAATTCAATCTGACCTCTTGTAAGTAAAATTGCGCCCACGAAAATTGTAATTCCAATGCCTGCCTGCAATACCATACTTGCACCGGACATAAAGACACCAACAGCCATTTCCACTTTTACCGCTATTTTTTTCATAGCAAGAAGTGCATGATCCAAGGTCTTGAAGCGAGAGCCCCTTAAGCCACAGGATTTGATGATTTTCATACCTTCCAGATATTCCTGGACCTGATCAGAAGCCTTTAACTTTGCATCAACTTGTTTTTCAAATAACCGTATCTGGCGTTTACGGCTTAACCAGATGATCAAAAATGCAATGGGTACAGTACAGAATACACACAGAGCTAATCTCCAGTCGAAGAACGCAAGAAGAATACAGGTAATCGTCACCGTAATTCCATTTGCAATCAATGGGGGAATCGTACTGCTGAGCAAGGATTCCATACTGCTGCAGTCGGCCATCATGCTTGTGGTAAGTTCCGATAAATCCTTTGTGTTAAAAAAACTCATAGGGAGCTTTCGCAAATGATCAGCGATACGAAGCCTTGTGGCGTTGGACTCCTGATAAGAAGCGATATAGGTCTTCCGGTAATCATTTTTGGCCGCCAGAAATACCAGTATTGCAGAAAGGATCCCTGCTCCCCATAACAGCCAGATATGATTCCACTGTACAGACCCTCCATTTGCTACAGGAGTTAATATTTCGCTAAAAATCATTACAGTAACACAAAAAGGAAGAAGCATAGCCAGATTCGTCAAAGTGCAGGCGAAAACGGCCTTTTTTAAATCCTTATATCCTTTCTCTGATAAAAAGAGGACCTTCTGTAATTTTCTCATTTATCACACCGCCTTTCCGCTGATCTTCCAATTGATGGCTTCTGTATAATGCTTCCACATCCGGGCATAACAGCCGCCTGCTGCAACCAGCTCCTCATGTTTTCCCGTCTCTGCCAAACGCCCCTTTTCCATAACAAGGATCTTATCTGCATTGCGGATTGTAGAAAGTCTGTGTGCAATGATAATGACCGTCTTTCTCTCCATGAGTTTTTCAAAAGCCTTCTGTATCAGATACTCATTTTCCGGGTCGCTGAATGCAGTTGCCTCGTCCAGGATAATAATGGGAGAATCTTTGATAATGGCCCTGGCAATAGCAATCCTCTGGCGCTCGCCGCCAGACAGATGTACGCCTTTCGTTCCCACAACTGTATGATAGCCCTCTGGCATTTTTGAGATAAAATCATGGCACTGGGCTGCCTTAGCCGCTGCGATCACCTGCTCTTTTGTAGCATTTTCATTTCCCATGCGGATATTGTCCAAAATACTCTGCTTAAACAGAAAGACATCCTGAAACACAAAGCTGACCTGATGCATAAGTTCCTCCTGGGCCATATTTCGTATATCCACACCTCCAATGGTAATCTTCCCCTCCGATACATCCCAGAACCGGGAGATCAGATTGGCGATGGTGCTTTTTCCCCCTCCGGAGGGCCCCACGATCCCGGTAATCTGCCCTTGCTTTGCGGTAAAAGTTACATCTTCCAGGGCTTTTTCTTCGCTGTTCCCTGTATAAGTAAAACTTACATGATTAAAAGCCACATCCTCTCCCTTTGGTTTTTGTGGATGTGAAGTTTCCGGCATTTCCGGAATATTCAGGATTTCATCCATGCGGGCCACATTCCCATCAATCTGCATAAAGGACTCTGAGATATACATGATTTTATTCAGGACCCCGGCAATGGCCGGAACAAACAGCAGGTAGAAAATAAATTTCATGGCAAATTCTGTGAAATCGGAAGTATTAGAGCCCATGAGAATACCTACAGGCACAAGGAGCAAATAGATATTGTTGATAATAGTTGTGAATGCAGGCATACAATTCTGCCATCCAAGAGAAAATTTTAATACCCATTCTGTATAGCCGCTGATGGCCTCCTGCAGCTTTTTAAAGGAGGAAGCCGTCTGATTAAACACCTTTACAACAGACATTCCTCTCACATATTCAACCGAAGCATTATTCATTTCCTCAGAAGCCTTTTGATATTTGGCCATATTCTCTTTCATAGCTCCGCTGCCAAACCCTATAAATTCAACAGCAAAGGCCAGAAGGATTCCCACAAGTGAAGCCAAACCAAAACGCCAGTCTACGGCCAAAAGCAGGATCACCATAACAATCGGGGCAGTTACAGAGGCAACAAAATCAGGAAACTGGTGGGCGATAAATCCTTCCACGCTTTCTATGTTTTCATCCATGATCTTACGCAGACGCCCGCTGCCGATGGTGAGATGATAACCTAAAGGAATTTTTGTGATATGATCGACAAATAAGACTTTCAGATCATAAAGAGTGCCAAAGGCTGCCATATGGGAGCTGAAAATAGCCAGAAAATAAAGCAGGATATTTGCAAGAATTCCAGCAAGGGCCATCCACCCATAGCTCATAACCCTTCCCATATCCAGTCGTCCTAAATCCGGGAATACCCCGATAATGGAACGGATCATAAAATAAACTCCAATGTACGGGATAAATGAAGCTATAGCTGCAAGAGAAGAAAGTACAGCCGCCAGGATGATCACTCCTTTCCGGTCCGAAGCCAGCTCCATGCAGCGGGCCAGACCCGTCTTGGGCTTTGCCCCTTTTGAATTTTTCTTTGACATAACACGAAACCTCCTAACTAAAATAATGGCGTAGTTAACATTTTCTAACCACGCCATTATTTTACTGTTTCCAGTCAGTTCCTTCTACTCTGTTCCTTTATTTACAGGCTAAAAATAGCCCATTTCTTCTATTTTTTCTTACGATAATCCTTTGGGAGAACCCCATAGACCGATTGAAACGCTTTTGAAAATTTGCTGGCGTTACTGTATCCCAATTCCAGAGCAATATCTCCGATCTTTTTATTTTCATTCAAAAGGATATCCGCCGCAAGGTTCATTTTATATTTTTTCAGATAAGCATAAGGCGTATCACCATAAATATGAGAAAAAACCTTATGAAATACTGTAAGGCTCAGATGTGCTTCTTTCGCCAGATGTTCCAATGAAATTTTCTCATCCAAATGCTGTACCAGGTAATCCCGTATTGCTTTTGCGGCCTGTATCTGCCCCTTATCAAAATATTGGAAATCACAGCCATTCACCTGGGTGAGCTGATCCATATGATAAAGGAGCTCAATAGCTTTGATCCTGAAATATCCCACATGCTCACGGCCCTTTGCCTCATATATTTCAGAAAACAGGTGCTGAAGTTTCTTCGGGGTCTGTCCGGTATACCACTTCTTTTCAATCCCCAGTGTTTCTCCGATCTTATCAAGATCAATAGGAATTTCCCCCATCATTTTCCTGGTAGACATAGACAGGGTCTGCTTATCGATCACCAGGCTTACGGCAAAACACTTTTTTAACGGAAAGGAAAAAGACACCGGCAGGTATTGTGTGCCTGCAACGCCAAAATATCCCTCTGGTAAATAGGAGACTGTATGATTGGCAAACTCACATTCATATCGTCCTTTCTGGCAATGGGTGATCTGGATAATATCCGGATTGAATTTCTGTGAGGGCATAGTCTCGGCTGTATCGAAATCTAAAAAACAAAGCTGTATTCCGTCAAAGAGAAAATAATTTGTAATGATCCCACGGCCCTGACAGCCGTAGTCCACCACAATGTAATCTTCCCTTTGTTCCATGATCTTTGCTTGTGTGCCATACCATTCCTGTTTGAAATGAGGACTCATCGTACGCTGGTACTGATCTAAATCAGCATAAGCTACTTTTGCTTTTTCACTCATTTCTCTTTCACCGAATCTATCCATTTTTCAATTGCTTCCGCCAAAACAAACTGCTGCCTCAAAACAGCCATGCCGGTTGCCGGAATTTCCGGTAGATTTTCCTTTTCCCGTATATTCTGTTCCAGATAACTTTTCAGCTCTTTTACATTCTCTTCTATACTATCTATACACTGCTTTCGCTTTTCTGATGAAAGACTGTCCAGATTGACAATGACTGCATTAAAGTCCAGGAAAATTTTTATATACTCAACAGGGGTCATATGCAGATGATTCCGGAAAGCCCTGTAGCACTCTCTTTCACTTAAAAAAGCAACTTCTGCAAGCTCCGGAATAGAGATCTTTTCAGAATAATGTTCATGGATATGTACCATCATTCTCTTGATCTTATCGTCTGTTCCATTGGCAGATCCTGTTTTATCCTGAAGTATGGGAGCGCATAACTGGAACAGGCGCAGCCATATCTGGGACAGTGCCTCTCTTATCTTTATTTCATAGCCAAACTCCTCTTCTGACAGGAAAAAGGCTTTGCGGATCAGATCGATAACCCCGGCCTGTTCTGGCACCTTGGGATTTAACGGGAGAATCTCAATCTGGGAAGAAGTAGTAATGGGCATAATATATTTCTGTTCAATCCTGCTTCCATGATCGCCCGCAAGTAATTTCGGTTCAAAAATATGGAGAAATTGTATATTTTTCTCCATATGAGTCTGGATTTCCGTCATATGCAGTACATTTGAATTCACCATACCGGCCCAGCCGGCGGAAAAAACCATGGTTTCATTGGGCGTATGGTATTTTAACTGGCCGCTTTCCATGTAGAACAGCTCTATGGCGTTATGCCAGTGCCAGGGTACAAAAGGCTCCCGGTAATCATCCAGTTCTGCCTGTGAAGCCACATATGGAAAATCTGTAGTCTCATATGGCAGTTTTTCTTCCTTACTGCCTGTCTGAAATTCTAAATTGCGGGTAATTCTCATTTAGATACCTCCATGGGCTAATTGTAACATATCTGCGCCTGGAAGGTGAATGATAAGGCATTTTTTTCTCTCACTATCCGGAAGGGGTTTCCAATTGACAAACCTCACCCCAACTGCTAATATTTTTCTGATAAAATAATAAAGAAGCGCAATACTTCCGCGCCAGAAAGGATCTGTTCCCATGAATCATCTTAAAAAAATATACTGCAGGACCTTTCAGACAGGACTGAAAATAGCACTGCCGTTCCTGCCCTATCGAAAGCCTAAAATCGTCAACAGTGTGAAAGCCCTGCCGGAAGTCATTCAAAAGAAAAAATGCAGCAAGGTTCTGATCATCACCGATGCAGGTATACGAAAGCTGGGGCTGACTGCTCGTCTTGAAAAAGCCCTTGATAACGCTGGTATTCCCTACTGCATCTATGGCAAAACTGTAGCCAATCCCACCACCGACAATGTAGCTGAGGCCGTGGCCCTTTATCAGGATGAAGGCTGCGACTGCATCATCGGCTTCGGCGGCGGCTCCAGTATGGACTGTGCCAAAGCAACAGGAGCCCGTATTGCTAAGCCAAAACAGTCTCTGGCAAAAATGAAGGGAATATTAAAAGTACATAAAAAACTGCCCCTTTTAATGGCGGTTCCCACTACTGCAGGTACGGGAAGCGAAACAACGCTGGCTGCGTTCATCACCGATGCCCAGACCCGGCATAAATATCCCATTAATGATTTTTCTCTGATTCCCAGGTATGCGGTCCTGGATCCCAAGGTTACCTTAAGCCTTCCGCCTTTTATCACTGCCACCACAGGCATGGACGCGCTGACCCATGCAGTAGAGGCTTACATCGGAAATTCCACTACCTATGGAACCCGCAAAGACGCCCTTCTGGCAGTACAGCTGATTTTTGAAAATATCTATACTGCTTATGAAGACGGAAACAACGTGGAAGCCCGCCGCAATATGCTCCACGCCTCCTTTTACGCTGGCTGTGCATTTACTAAGTCCTATGTAGGATATGTCCATGCCATCGCCCACTCTCTTGGCGGAGAATATAACGTTCCTCATGGCCTTGCCAATGCCGTGATCCTGCCTATGATCCTGGAAGCCTACGGAGAGAAGGTTCACAAAAAACTGGCCCGCCTGGCTGTGGCTGCCGGCGTTGCTGATAAAGACACCCCTTGTGAGGAGGCGGCCCTGCAGTTTATCCAGGCCATTAAAGACATGAAAAAGCACTTTGGCATAGGCGACTATATTCCGGAAATCCAGGAAACCGATATTCCCAAGCTGGCCCACTATGCGGACAAAGAAGCGAATCCTCTCTATCCTGTTCCCGTACTGATGAACGGGGCAGAGCTGGAGCCCTTTTACTATATGCTGATGGAGGAGAAAACATCATGACTGAAAAGGAAATTAATGATATCGTTGTCAAACAGAGAAAATATTTTCAGACTGGAGCTACCCTTTCTGTCAATACACGGATTTCTGGTCTGCACCGGCTCTACACAGCTATTTTTCAAAATGAAGAAAGAATTCACGATGCACTGCGAAAAGATCTTGGAAAGAGCGGATTCGAGAGCTATATGTGTGAGACCGGTCTGGTCTTAGAAGAGATCAGCTATATGCTGAAACATATCCGCAGGTTTTCCAGGGAAAAAAGAGTTCATACACCCCTCTCCCAGTTTCACTCCCGCAGTTATAAGAAGCCCTCGCCTTACGGCGTAACGCTGATCATGAGCCCATGGAATTATCCTTTTATGCTGACCCTTTCCCCTTTGGTGGACGCACTGGCGGCAGGAAATACTGCAGTGGTAAAACCCAGCGCCTATTCTCCTCACACCAGCAATGTGATCCAGCATATCCTGTCCAAATGCTTCGATCCTCAGTATGTAGCTGTGGTAACCGGCGGACGGGCAGAAAATACCTTCCTTCTCCGGGAACATTTTGACTATATCTTCTTCACCGGCAGTCAGTCTGTGGGAAAAGAGGTCATGCGAAACGCTGCGGAGCACCTGACTCCCGTTACTCTGGAGCTGGGAGGTAAAAGTCCCTGTATCGTAGATCAGACTGCAGATATCAAACTTGCCGCAAAGCGTATTGTTTTTGGAAAATATCTGAACTGCGGACAGACCTGCGTGGCTCCTGACTATGTGTACTGTCACCATTCTGTAAAAGACAGGCTGATCAAAGAAGTACAGGACCAGATTCAAAAGCAGTATGGAAAAGAGCCCCTTCAGAATCCCGATTATGGAAAGATCGTCAATGAAAAACATTTTGACCGTATTCTTGGGCTGATCGATGAGAAGAAAATTGTACAGGGCGGAAAGGCTGACCGGAAAACACTCCAGATTGAACCTACGGTCCTTGACAATGTATCCTTTTCTGACAGGGTCATGCAAGAAGAAATCTTCGGTCCTCTTATGCCTGTCCTGACCTATGACAGCCTGGAGGAGGTTATCCGCACTGTTAATTCCATGCCCCATCCCCTGGCCCTTTACTTCTTTACCTCTGATAAATCAGCAGCAAAAAAAGTTACTTCCCGCTGCGGCTTCGGCGGAGGATGCATCAACGATACTATCATTCACCTGGCCACCACAGAAATGGGCTTCGGCGGATTTGGCGAAAGCGGTATGGGCGCTTATCATGGAAAGACCGGTTTTGACACCTTCACCCATTATAAAAGTATTGTAGATAAAAAGACCTGGCTGGACCTGCCTATGCGTTACCAGCCTTACCAGAAACTCCATGAAAAAATGGTGCGTTTTTTCCTTAAATAACAGAATATCCCCTGTGGAAACAGTGTTTTCAAAGTGATGTGCCTGTTTCCCCAGGGGATATTTTTCTTCGCCTTTTCGTAAATTTCAAAGGCTGTTTCCTTATTTTACCTCCACCAGTTCAATGCGGAAGTTCAATTCTTTTCCTGCCATTTCATGATTAGCATCGAAAGTGATGGTTGTTTCATCCTTTTCCGTTACTGTAACAGGGAAAGGCTGTCCATACTGATTCGACAGGTATACCCTCTGTCCTGCCTGAAGGTCTTCAGAACCTGGAAGCTGTGCGATCTCCAGAGTAAAGACAGCATTGGGATCCGGCATGCCGTAAGCTTCTTCCGGCATCAGATGAACATCTACTACCTGTCCTACTTCCATATCTGCAACAGCTGCATCAAATCCCCGGATCATCTGGCCTGCACCACAGATGAATTCCAGAGGTTCTCCCCTGTCATAAGAAGAATCAAACTGGGTTCCATCGTTGAAGGTTCCTCTGTAATGTGTACGGCAGGTTTTGCCTACATTGCGTCCGGTCAGTGCGGGACCGCTTCCGCAGGAACCGCCGCAGTTTCCTCCGCAGGAATGTCCCTCTTCATGGTGGCCGCAGCTGTGGCCTTCCTCATGATGGTGGTCACAGTTTGCTCCGGTAGATACCAGTTCTCCTTTCAGATAAGCCTCTACTGCCTGATCTACATCGCCCTGAGCTCCTGCACACAGTTCTACTCCGGCCTCTTCAAGAGCTGCCTGAGCACCTCCGCCGATGCCTCCGCAGATCAGTACATCTACATCCTGTTCAGCTAAAAGCCCTGCAAGGGCTCCATGTCCTGTGCCGTTGGAACCGATCACTTCGCTGGAGATTACCTTGTTATCCTCAACCTCATACACTTTAAAAAACTCAGTTTTTCCAAAATGCTGAAATATGTTTCCATTGTCATAGGTTACTGCTATCTTCATGTTTCGTCCTCATCTTTCCTCTTTATTCCAATATACAGCCGGGTGTTTTCGACTGTCTTTCTGTAGGCTTTCAGCCTCTTCTAACATTATCTCCATTCATGGATTAATGTCAATACTCTATGAAAAATTCATCCGAATCTTCTGCTCAAAATACCGGGGTGATGCCTAATAATTCCAAAGTCCTCTGGTCTCTTCTCCCGCCGTAGTATTTCTCAATCACCTTGGTAAATACCCCGCCTTTTCCTTCCGCCTCTTCGAATAATGTCATAGAAGAAAGCAGCTTTAGATCGTCCGGACTTCCAAACACCTTGTGCGGGTCGTCTGTATCCAGTTCCAGCAAAGCCTGGCAGATACTTTTTATATTTCCTCCCAGATAAGGATCTTTCAGAAAATCTTTTGCTTCTTCCAGGCTCTGTATGCCATAATAGGCTGACATACTGCTGAAACCCAGACCCCGGATCTGGGGAAAGATATACCACATCCAGTGGCTTCTTTTACGTCCGCTGCGGATTTCTTCCAGGGCCAGATTAAAATCCTCTTTCTGTGCTTTTGTAAAGCGCTGTAAATCACTCATTTTCCTGTTCTCCTTTTCCAATACAACAGTCCTGCTCTAATTTTATCTTACTGTCTCAAATTTGTCATTATTTTTCCATTTACTGCCTTGCTATTTTCTCCGGTTCCCCCTAGAATGTAAGTAGCCTGAATTTTTATAAGATTACGGCACCCACAAGGAGGTACTCATGAAAAATAAGAAGTTTATATGGTTTACTGTTGGGCTTATCCTATTGATCCTCTGTGTAAAATACAGCGATGGGATACTGGAATTTATAGGACTTTTATCCAGTCTGATCACTCCCCTTCTGCTGGGCTGTGTGATCGCTTATATCCTGAACATTCTGGTCACCCAGATAGAAAGGATTCCCTGTTTTCGCAAAGAGGGCACCATATTCTATAAAATACGCCGTCCTGTCAGCATTCTGGGCTCTTTGACAATTGTCCTTGCCATTGCAGTCCTCGTTATCCTTATCGTTATCCCTCAGCTTGTACAGGCTATAGGGGTCATTGTCCAGGAAATCCCGGCTGTTGTTTCTGAAATCACAGCCTGGCTGTCTTCTTCTGACAGAGACTGGCCTCAGCTCCAGAAATTTCTGGAATCTCTGAATGTAAACTGGCCTCAGATTTTACAGAAAGCCGCCTCATACCTGACAAATGGACTGAGCAGTGTTTTTTCCTCTACGGTGTATATACTGGGCACCATTAGTTCCATGGTAGTTACCGCAGTGGTAGCCCTGATCTTTTCCATTTACATACTTTCCGGAAAAGAAAAACTTTTTCACCAGTTTCAGACTCTTGCCAGAACTTATCTGAAAGAAAAGATTTACACAAAAGTAGGCCTTGTACTGGAAACAGCCCATGCAACCTTTACAAAATTTATTGTAGGCCAGTGTACGGAAGCTGTCATTCTGGGTTCTCTGTGTACCATTGGAATGCTGCTCTTCCGTTTTCCTTACGCCACCATGGTAGGAACTCTCATCGGGGCAACTGCCCTGCTGCCTGTAGTCGGGGCTTATCTGGGAGCCGCCGTAGGCGCATTTATGATCTTTACCGTGAACCCGCTGCAGGCCATAGGCTTTCTGATCTTCATCGCCATTCTCCAGCAGCTTGAGGGTAATCTCATCTACCCCAGAGTGGTGGGCTCTTCTGTGGGGCTTCCCGGCATCTGGGTCCTGGCCGCTGTTACCGTAGGCGGAGGCCTGGGAGGCATCATAGGGATGCTCCTTGCTGTGCCTGTCACAGCCACTCTTTATAAACTTCTGCAAAAAGATGTGCAAAAAAGAAAGGCTGCTCTGCAGCCTGAGACGGGAGCGGGGCTGTCGCATTAGTCATATGTCAGGAATATTTATACATTTTATGCGAATTTGTCGAGCATAGCTTTGAGACCATAGGCTCAAAGCGGCACAGACTGAGCAATAAAATGTATAAATATTCTCGATTTTGATTAATGCGACAGCTCCCTTTATTTTATACTTATGAAGAAGTATATTTTTCTTTTAATTTTCTAAAGTCTTCTCTGTTTCGAAGAAAAGCATAACTATCTTCTTTTTCTATGGAATCCAGAAGAGCTTTTGTAATCTGGTTTCCAAAATCCGACTCCCCTTCCTTTTTCTCCTGGTGGGCAAGCAGAATAGAATCTCTCATGGAAAGAGGATTCTCTAAGGCCTCCAGCATCTCTTCCAAAATCTCTACACATCGTTTTCCATCTTTTTCTTCCATAGCCACGCTGAAAGAAACTGTCAGGCCGCTGTAATTCCATTTAAAAATCTCCATTACCTTCCGACTATAGTCAGCCAGCTCCCAGGCTCTCTTGTTCTCTCCTTCCCGCACAGCCACAACTGCAAGCTGGTCAAGGAGCAGAAAAGCTTCCTGGAGCAAGCCGTTCAGCTTCCGTTCCAGAAGCTGTGCCGCTTCCTGGTTTTTCTTCTCCTTCATACATAGAGAAATCTGAAGCTGTCTTTTGTCCATAGACTGGTATTCAGGAAGCATGTCGATCAGCTCCTGGGCTTTCTCATAGTCTTCATCCTGAATATATATGGAGGCCAAGGCATATCTGGACCAGTCTGCAGCGTTCTTATCCCCACACTGTATTGCCCTCTCTAAAAGCGAAACCGCCAAATCCCAGGCTTCTTCCGCCTTTTCCTCCGGATATGAAAATAATATCCGGATTCCTCTCAGCAGCGTTGCCATCTGATACAGAAGGGCCCCACATAAAGGGTATTCCTTCACTCGCTTATTGACCAGTTCCATGGTCTTTTCTATATCGCCCTGCCTGGCTATTTCTGCCACTTCATTGGCATAGGCTGCGATTTCTTCCCTGGACAGATTTTGGTGAAATCCCAGAAGAGTATTGGGATCGGTTCCAAGAAGTCTTGCAAGGGCCGGGAGAATGGCCAGATCTGGACAGGTGGTCCCACTTTCCCATTTATTCACTGCCGGAGCAGACACCCCCAGAAAATCTGCCACCTGCTCCTGGGTAAAGCCGCAGGCTCTCCTTTTTTCACGGATCACATCTTTCATCTGCATATTTTCTTCCTCCTGTTTTTATACTTGGAAGGCCTTCCTGCTTTTATTGTAACAGAGGGAAGACAAGCTGTATATTGAGGGCTTTTTAATCTTCAGGCAAATTTATTAACTTCCAGTTAAATTCTGAGTGCCTGTCCGTATCTGCTGTTTTTTCTGTTCTATTCAGGGCAGCACCTGAGCTGGTCGGAAATTCAGATAATCCCCGGAAACCAGCATATATTCTATGCCATGAAAATTTCCCCGTATGCTGTCTCCGAACCTGGATTCTCCGTGACAGTGGGAATACACTACTGCGGAAACTTTGTATTCCTCTGCGATTTCTGTAAAGGGAGAGTTTTTTTCCAGGATATTGGTAGGCGGATAGTGAAGGAACATAATAAACTTCTGATATCCCTCTTTCTTAGCCAGGCGGAAGGACTCCCGAAGCCTTTCCATTTCCCTTGCCACCAGTTTTTTTGCCTGTTCCTCCCGCTCTTCATCCCAGCCAATGATCTGCCCACGGCGGTTCAGATAAAAAGGTCCCTCAAAAGTAAATCCCTTGGTTCCCACCAGAGCATAATCCTGATAGACGGCAAAATTATTCTGGAGAAAAAACAGCTTGTCCTTGTATTCTTCATTAAGCCGTTCTGTTTTCTTTGCATCCCAGAACATATCGTGATTTCCCCGGAGAAGAATTTTCCGCCCCGGAAACCTTTGGATAAATTCCAGATCCTCCCTGCATTCCGGCAGCTTTCTCCCCCAGGAATGGTCTCCGGTCAGCACCAGGGTATCTTCAGGCTTTACTGTCTTGTTTACATATTTTTCAATCTTCTTCTCATGATTCTTCCACACCTTTCCGAAAGAATCCATGGGTTTGTTGGCCTGAAAGCTTAAATGCAGGTCTCCCAGGGCATACAGCGCCATACAAGATCATCTCCTTTACACAATTTTTCCCTGTTTCTGCTAAAATTTTACACCCAGACAAAATTTCTTTCCATAAAAAAATGGACAAATCCCCGGCCATGCAAAGGAGGTTGTCCACTTTTTCATGTATATTCTTTATATTTGACACATTAAATGTTCCTGTCTGTAATCAGCCTCAGCAGTTAAAAACTTTGATATGATGTTTTACATTTTCATATGTTCCCCTTACCATTGCTTCATTCAGAGAGAAAAAGTTATGTTTTTCCTCAGTTTTCAGGTATTCCTCTGCCCGCTGGGTCAACTTATTAAAGCTGGCTGTGGCAATATTTACCTTGACAATGCCAAGTGAAATGGCTTTTTGAAAGTCTTCATCCGTAATTCCACTTCCACCGTGAAGTACAAGGGGAATTTCTGTCTTATTATGGATTTCCTCTAAAACATCAAAAGCCAGTTTTGGAGCCACCGGGTAATTGCCATGGGCGTTTCCAATGGCAACGGCCAACGCATCAATTCCAGTACGTTCACAGAATATTTTCGCATCTTCAGGGTTTGTGCATCGGATGCAATCCATAACCGGCATCTGTTTATTTTCCAACTGCTGGAGAAAATCGGTCTTCCTCTTTACGATCAGGAAATCGGTGAGCTGTTGGAATCCCTGCCAACAGTCCTGAAGGTGCCAGCAGTTTATTCACACTGGTCATTGTGCTCCCCTACCTGAGCTCCGGCTTTGTTCCCCTTGAAGCTATGCCTGCTCCCCTGGCAGTTTTTGCCAGCTACCAGCCCATGACTCCCATTATAGAGGCCATGCACAGTGCTTTTCTGGGAACTTCTTTGGACATAAATAATCTTATTCTTTCTCTCGTCTGGTGCGTAGGGCTCACAGTCCTATTTTGCTCCATGTCACTGATTTTTTTCAGGAAAAAGCTCCAAAAATAACTCTTTCCCGAAAAATACTCCCAAAGATTTTCGGACAATAATTGAGGAGGAGTTGCCCCATTAATTATATCTTGCGGCAACTCCTCCCTTATCAAAATCCAGCAGGACAACTGTCTTATTTCGCCCTCAGCCTTCTCTCTTCCTCAAGGTCTTTTTCATCAATTTCCCGGTCCTTGTAGTAATAGTTACAGTTCATATTCAAATAGCAGCCCTCTCCCAAAGTAATGTGGGTTCCATAGCAAAAGTAAAAGGGCGGCTCAATCCAAGCCTTCCTCTCTGACCGTCAGGTCCTTCAGCCATTTATACTTCCTGTAATGCCGATAAACAGCAGGAAGTTTTACGATTTCATCTGAATTTACAATAAAATACACTGCCAGCACCGGCCACTTAAAGACAAAGGCAGCCAGCAGTCCTACAGGAACGGTAAAACACCAGAGAGTCACTGCGTCGCATAAGAAGCCGAATCTGGAGTCTCCTCCTGCACAGAAAATTCCGGCGATGGTAGTTCCATTCACATATTTTCCTACCATGTATACTGCACACATTGCCAGCATCCACCGCAGATACTCTTCTGCCTGAGGAGACAGATCCGTAATTTCCAGTACCAGAGGGCTGAGAAGCAGCAGAAATATTCCTGAGAGGATTCCGCTGACCACAGCAATGTGACATAATTTTCTTCCATAGGCTTTCGCCGTTTCCAGCCGGCCTGCTCCCAGCTCATTTCCTACCATAATGCTGCTGCCGTTTCCGATTCCTCCAGCCAGACTGGCAATAAGGTTCTTCGCGATATTAGCAATAGAATTGGCTGCCACTGCGTCGGTTCCCAAGTGTCCCATAATTACGGAATACATAGTAAAGTCTCCTCCCCAGACCAGCTCATTTCCCTGAACCGGAAGCGTATAATGCCAGAAATCCTTTCTGAGCCCCTGGTCCGGCCTTCGGATATAGGCGAAACGGATTTTAATCCTTCCTTTCTTCGTCAGCTCTGCTAAAACCCAGAGAAGCTCTACCCCTCTGGCAATGGCTGTAGCCGCAGCTGCTCCCCCTGCTTCCATTCTGGGTGCTCCGAAAAGTCCATAGATCAGCACTGCATTGAGAATAATATTCAGCAGAGCTGCTGCAGAACTGATGAGCATGCTCATTGAAGCCAGACCGCTGTTTTTCATGATACACAGATAAACCTGTGAAATTCCGCATAAAAGATAGGTAAGGCCTACAATCTGCAGGTACTGGACTCCGCAGTGGATCAGCTGGGGATCTGTAGTAAAAATCCTCATAAGAAGCCCTGGAAAAAAGTTGCCGCAAAAAAGAAGACAAAGGAAACGGACATGGAACTTCTCAGAACAATCCCCAAAATCCGTTCTACTGCATCCTTGTCCCCTTTGCCCCAGTACTGGGCTGCAAACATGCTGGTGCCAATGGTCATTGCCATCAGGAACAGGTTGTATACAAAAGTAATCTGGCTTGCCAGAGATACGGCAGATAGCAGATCCTGTCCAATGGCTCCAACCATTAAAGCGTCCGATGCGCTGACCACAGCCAGCATAAACTGCTGAAAAGTAATAGGAAGTATCAGAAATGTAAGTTTTCTTCTGAATTCTCTCCTATCCATTGATCTTTTCCCATATTTCATCGTCAAACCGTTGTTTTTTATAGTAGTAAGGGCGGTCTTCCTCTGTAATCTCCCGGATTACTTTACAGGGATTTCCAGCAGCACAGACATTATCTGGAATATCCTTTGTCACTACGCTTCCTGCGCCGATTACTGCATTATTTCCAATCTTTACTCCCGGCAGTATCACACAGCTTCCGCCAATCCACACATTATCTCCAATGGTAACGGGAATTCCATATTCGTATCCGGAGTTTCTGCTGTCCGGGTGAATAGGATGACCGGCAGTATAAATAGCTACATTAGGTCCGAAAAGCACATTTTTACCAATGGTCAGCAGCCTTGACCCTCTCCCCTATCTGGATTATAATTATAGGGTCCGATTTGCAATTTTTCTATCGTATATCTACGAAAAACCATAACAATCCTGCGAGGTGAGCTCATGCCTATCCTAATGGAACTTAATGAAAACAATTCAGAGAAGGTATGCTATGACGTTCCCCATTATCCTGTTTATATCCGCAGAGGGCTTCTCTCTCATTATCTCAATTACAGTGCTCCCAATCACTGGCATGATGACATTGAGCTGATCGCGGTCTTATCTGGTGAAATGGAATACAGTGTAAACGGAGAAATCCTTGCACTAAAAAAGGACAGGGACTTCTGGTAAATGCCGGTCAGATGCATTTCGGGTTTTCCAGGAAAAAAACAGAATGTGATTTTATCTGTATCCTTTTGCATCCGATGCTGTTATCTCCCCTTCCATCCTTTGAGCAGGATTTTATTCTGCCTGTAATCCGTAATCAGAACTTCCCTTATCTGTTTCTTCATGAGGAAACCTCCTGGGAAAGAGCCATTTATGAAAATCAAGATTTGAACATTGTCAAAAAAATGGCTGAATTTATAAATAACAATTATATGGAAAAGCTTTCCCTTGCAGATATCGCCGCAGCAGGAGCTGTGGGCCAGAGCAAATGCTGCAAGCTCTTTGCCAGGTTCTTTTTCCAGACTCCTACTATGTATCTGACCCAGCATCGGCTGACTAAGAGCATGGAGCTGCTTCTGAACACTGATCTGCCGGTTATTGAAATTGCTCTTTCCGTAGGATTCGGCAGCGCCAGCTACTACACAGAAACCTTTCGGAAATGGATAGGAAAGACCCCTTCAGAATTCCGGAAAGAGGGAAAATTTCATTCTCAATAATTCTTCTTTTCTCCAGTCCTTAACCCTGGAAACCCATAAGCACTCTCCGCGTTTTCCACTGCCCGGATAACAGCCTCGCTCATAACTTCCGCTGCCAAAGTTCCCACCAGGTCCTGGTCTGCAGATATCTGGCCCAGTGAAACAGCATAAATGCTGTCTCCGTCTGCTGAGGTGTGGACCGGCCTTATAGAACGGGCATATCCATCATGGGCCATGCCGGCGATCTTGCAAAGGGAGGCCTTATGAAACTTTCCGTTGGTAAGGATTACTCCAATAGTAGTATTTCCTGTGAACTTGTTTTCCACTACCTTGGTGCTTGCATACATCAGGTCTTCTGTGCTTCGGAAAGCTTTTTTATCCTCTGTCAGCAGACCGGCAATCTTCTGCCCTGTTTTCCAGTCATAGATATCGCCCAGAGCATTTACTGCTACAACGGCTCCCACCTGCAATTCTCCGATCTGGAGGGCGTAGCTGCCTATACCAGATTTCATGCAGAAATCCATACCTGCAAATTTTCCTACTGTGGCTCCGCAGCCAGTGCCGTAGTTCCCATCTCTGTAGTTTCCTCCTCTTTCCGAATTGACGCAGGCTTCATATCCCATAGTCTTATCCGGCCATACATGAGAGTCCCCCACAGTGAGATCAAAAAGATCAGACTGGCATACCAGCGGCACTTTCAGAGAAGGCCCCACTTCAAATCCGATCTTCCGTTCTCTCAGATATTCCATAACGCCATCTGCCGCATTCAGTCCAAAGGCGCTGCCTCCTGCCAGCACAATGCCATGGATTACCTGAGCTGCTGCCAGGGGATCCATCAGCTCTGATTCCCGGGAGGCAGGGCCTCCGCCCCGTACATCCAGACCTGCTGCCATTCCTTCCTCAGAGAGGAAAACCGTACACCCGGTTCCTGCCTCTGTATTTTCTGCCTGCCCGATTCTTATACCTTTTATTTCTTTAATGCTGATCTCACGTTTCATATTTTTTCCTTTCTGCTTCTCTTATCCAGAAGAAATTATCACTATTCTATGGATAAGTATAGCATTTTCCCCGGCCCTTCTCAATATAAACAGCTGTCTGGTATTATCCCTGTCCCTGTATTACTGCCACTGCCAGCTTCATGACTCCCGCCAGCACCATGACCAGCACCGGATTCCATTTCAGCTTTTGCAGAAATACTAAAGAAACCAGAAAAATTACCACCAGGCTCCAGTTTGTCTTTGTCAGGTCTATGACAGCACTATTTCCCCAGAAGGCTGTGACCAAAATGGAAATCCCCGCCGATGCGATCATGGCAACCACTGCCGGACGAAGGGAATTCAGCACACTCTGGAGTACATCCATATTCTCATATTTCAGATATAATTTTGCCAGCAGGACAACAATTACGCAGGATGGAAGGATGCACCCTGCTGAGGCCACCAGTGCTCCCGATATGCCTGCAATACGGATTCCCACAAAAGTGGCAGAATTAATGGCAATGGGCCCTGGGGTCATCTGAGAAATTGTGATCAAATCTGTAAATTGTTCCATATCCAGCCAGCCGTGGATATCCACAATCTGCTCTTGTATCAGAGGCATTGCCGCATAGCCTCCTCCAAAACTGAAAAGTCCGATCTGCAGAAAACTGAGCAGCAGCTGAAGATAGATCATTTCTTTTCCCCCTTTCTCTCTATGATCGTGCGGACTACTCCGATAAGTCCGCATGCAAGGACTACATAGACTACATTTACGCCAAAGAAACATGTGGCAGCAAAAGCTCCCGCCATAATAAGAATTGAAACCGGGTTCTTTCCGCAGACTACCCCTGCTGCCATTTCATAAACCACAGATGCGATTACTGCCCCCACGCCCGCCTGCATTCCCTCCAGCAGCTGACTGATCAGAAAACTGTTGCGAAAAGCATTATAAAATACGGAGATCAGAGAAATAATCAGAAACGGAGGGATAATGGTGGCTATGATTGCCGTAACTGCTCCCACCATGCCTGCCAGCTTATATCCCACTACAATTGCGCCATTGACCGCTATGGCTCCTGGAGAAGACTGGGCAATGGCTACCAGGTCCAGCATTTCATTCTCCTCTATCCAGTGATACTGGTCTACGAATTTTTTCTTCATTAAAGTTACGATGACGTAGCCTCCGCCAAAGGTAAAGGCACTTAAATATAATGTAGAAATAAATAACTTTATCAAAACTTCTTTCTTACTTCTCATATCTTTTTCCTCCTCTCTGTCAGTATATCCTTTCTTGACTTATAGGTAAAATAGTATTATTCTATTTTTATTATAATGTTTTTATTATAAAGGAGGAGCACTCTATGACCCTTCGACATATGAAAATATTTGTAACGGTCTATCGCCACAGTAATATTACAAGAGCTGCCGAAGAACTTCATCTGGCTCAGCCTTCTGTAAGTCTGGCTGTGAAAGAACTGGAAGAATATTATGGGATACGTCTTTTTGAAAGGATCGGCAGACGCATTTGCCCCACAGAAGCAGGTAATGAATTTTACAGTTATGCCCTGCACATTGTTTCTCTCTTTGAAGATATAGAAAAAAGGATTAAAAACTGGGATACTCTGGGAACCATACGAATTGGGACCAGCATTACTATCGGCACCCATATCCTGCCGGGGCTTATCAAAAAATATCAGGAGGCCTACCCTTCTCTCCGGGTAGAAGCAATGGTGAATAACTCTGGGATCATTGAGCAGCACGTACTGGACAATACTATAGACCTGGGTCTTATCGAAACCCAGCCTGAACATCCGGAAATCCAGGCGATTCCTTTTATGAAAGATCATCTCTGTGCCATCCTTCCCACAGACCACCCTCTTTCCAGTCAGAGATGGCTCACCCTTTCCCAGCTTGCCCGGTACCCTTTCCTCATGCGTGAAAAAGGAAGCGCCGGAAGAGAAATCCTGGATGCCAGTTTCGCTCTTCTCCATCTTTCTGTACACCCCATATGGGAAAGTTCCAGCACCCAGGCTATTGTCAGCGCCGTAGCTCAGGGACTGGGCGTGGCAGTCCTCCCCTATATGCTGGTAGAAAAAGACATCCTGGAAGGGCAGGTGAAAACTGTTCCTTTCCGCCAGCCCCTCCATCGGGACTTGAATATCATTTACCACAAAAGCAAGTATCTGACCCCTAATATGGAGGCTTTTATACATCTCTGTAAGGAATCTCCCATGGAAACTCGTTAAAATATTGTCAGTTTTTAAAATTTTTAAAGGATTTTTATTGATTTAATTCACTAAATATGTATAATTAAGGGTATGGGAAGTGGGCACTGCCCCTTTCTTCGGAAATACTGCAGGGGTCCCCAGGTAAGATTCCTGTAAGTTTTACCTTATATTATAAGAAAAGAGAGGTTAGTGTAAGATGGCAGAAATCAATTTAAGTAAGTATGGCATTACCGGAACTACAGAAATTGTTTACAATCCTTCTTATGAGCAGTTATTTGAAGAAGAAACCAAACCAGGTCTGGAAGGTTTCGAAAAAGGCCAGGTAACTGAGCTGGGCGCCGTAAACGTTATGACCGGCGTATATACCGGACGTTCCCCTAAAGATAAGTTCATCGTTATGGACGAAAACTCTAAAGACACTGTATGGTGGACATCTGACGAGTACAAAAACGACAACCATCCTGCAACAGAAGAAGCATGGGCTGCTGTAAAGGATATCGCTATCAACGAGCTGTCCAACAAGAGACTGTTCGTAGTTGACGCATTCTGCGGAGCTAACAAAGACACACGTATGGCTATCCGTTTCATCATGGAAGTAGCTTGGCAGGCACACTTTGTTACAAATATGTTTATCCAGCCTACAGAAGAAGAGCTGAAAGACTTCGAGCCAGACTTCGTTGTTTACAATGCTTCCAAAGCAAAAGTTGAAAACTACAAAGAATTAGGCCTGAATTCCGAGACAGCTGTTGTATTCAACATCACAAGCCGCGAGCAGGTTATCTTAAACACATGGTACGGCGGAGAGATGAAGAAAGGTATGTTCTCCATGATGAACTACTATCTGCCTCTGAAGGGCATCGCTTCTATGCACTGCTCTGCAAACACAGATATGAACGGCGAGAACACCGCTATCTTCTTCGGTCTTTCCGGAACAGGTAAGACAACTCTTTCCACAGACCCGAAACGTCTTCTGATCGGTGATGACGAGCACGGCTGGGATGACAACGGCGTATTCAACTTTGAAGGCGGCTGCTATGCAAAGGTTATCAACCTGGACAAAGATTCTGAACCGGATATCTACAATGCGATCAAACGTGACGCTCTTCTTGAGAACGTTACAGTAGATGAAAACGGAAAGATCGACTTTAATGATAAGAGCGTTACAGAAAATACCCGTGTATCTTATCCGATCGATCATATCAAGAACATTGTTCGTCCTGTATCCACAGCTCCTGCAGCTAAGGAAGTTATCTTCCTGTCCGCAGACGCATTCGGCGTACTGCCTCCAGTATCTATCCTGACACCAGAGCAGACACAGTACTACTTCCTGTCCGGATTCACAGCAAAACTGGCTGGTACAGAGCGTGGTATCACAGAGCCTACACCTACATTCTCCGCTTGCTTCGGCCAGGCTTTCCTGGAACTGCATCCTACAAAATATGCAGAAGAGCTGGTTAAGAGAATGGAAAAGAGCGGTGCTAAAGCATACCTGGTAAATACAGGATGGAACGGAAGCGGAAAACGTATCTCCATCAAAGATACCCGTGGAATCATCGACGCTATCTTAAACGGCGACATCTTAAAAGCACCTACAAAGAAGATCCCATACTTCAACATTGAAGTACCTACAGAACTTCCAGGTGTTGATACAAATATCCTTGATCCTCGTGACACTTATGCTGACGCTTCCGAATGGGAAACAAAAGCAAAAGACCTGGCACAGAGATTCATCAAGAACTTCGCAAAATACGAAGGAAACGAAGCTGGAAAAGCTCTGGTATCTGCTGGTCCTCAGTTATAATTCAAAAAAAGCAAATTTTTACCGGGTGTGGAAATCCACACCCGGCTTTTTCTTATCATATTCACCTATGCAAAATTAAATAATACGGTTAAAATACAAAAAATCGATTTTTTAACCGTACAATATCAAATATGCAACATAATAAGCTGCCCTATGCCTCTTTCTTCTCTTTTTTACTCTTCGGCAAAAGAAGGCTCAACAGAAGAGATACTACAAATACCCCTGCCACTGCATTTCCGTTAAACACATCTCCTACCACCTGAGGAAAGGCTGCAAAGAAGTTTCCTGAGGTCTGGGTCAGTCCCACACCGATGCAGAAAGCCAGGGATACAATGATCATGGTCCTGTCGTCAAATTCACATTCTTTCAGCATTTTGATCCCTTCGTACATAATGGAACCAAACATCATAACCGTACAGCCGCCCAACACAGCCTGGGGCAGAGAGTTGAAGAAAGCTCCCAGGGGCGGAAAGAGTGACGCCAGGATCAGGATCAATGCTCCGGTAAAGATGGTAAAACGGTTGATCACGCCAGTCATAGTCACAAGTCCCACATTCTGGCTGAAAGAAGTCAGAGGAGGACATCCGAAGCAGCCGGAAATAGCGCTGGAAAATCCGTCTACTGCCAGAGAGCCCTGAAGCTCTTCCATTTTAATATCTCTTCCCAGAGCTCCGGTACATACCGCTGTAGTGGCTCCCGTAGTCTCTGCTGCTGATACCAGAAAGACTATGGCAATGGTAAAAAAGGCTCCCAGGTCAAATACCGGCTTGTGGCTGGTAAAGAAAACCAGCTTGGGAATACTGAAAACTCCCACTTCCTGGATTGTCTGGGAAATTCCGGAAAAGTCTACCATTGGTGCAACTCCCGCTACTGTAAAGATCACAGCCAGAAGATATCCGAAAACCAGACCAACCAAAATATTCAGATTTTTATATACGCCTTTTAAAAGATAGCGGGAAACCAGGCATACCACTAAGGTAAAAGCTCCGACCAGGAGATGATACCAGGCGCCGAAATCTTCTACTCCGCTTCCGCCGCCCCAGGAATCCATACCTACAGACAGCAGGGAAAGTCCAATGGCGATTACCACACAGGCAGAAACCACCGGTGTTAAAAAACGCTTCCAATACTTTGCACTCAGTCCTACAATCCCCTCAAAAATACCTCCCAGGATCACGGCGCCTACCATTCCTTCATAGCCAAGATCAGGGTTTGTACAAATTACCAGCAGGCTTCCCAGAAAGGTAAAGCTGACGCCCATAACAATAGGCAGCCTGGAACCGATCTTCCAGATAGGATAAAGCTGCATACAGGTACCGATGCCTGCCGCAAACATGGCGCACTGCAAAAGCTGAGTGATTTCCGCTGATGTTAAATATTCCCCGGTACTTCGCACGATTGCTGCGCTGCAGACGATCAGCACAGGGGCCAGATTAGATACAAACATGGCCAGCACATGCTGAAGGCCGAAAGGGATAGCCTTTTGAAGAGGTACCCTCCCGTTTAACCGGTAAATGTTATCCACACTTATCGGCGGATCTTTTTCTTCTTTGTTCATCATATTTCCTCTTTTCTCTGTTATTATATACCGCTATGTTCTAACATAAATCTTACATTCTGCCATCAGAAATCTATCTCCCACATATGATCCAGCGGCCCGCTTCCCTGACCCAGATTTAATCCGGCTTTCAGCGCGCCTGTAATATATGCTTTGGCCTCTCTTACGCTGTCTTCCAGACTTTTGCCTGCTGCCAGACCGCAGGCAATGGCAGAGGAAAGAGTGCAGCCGGTGCCGTGGGTATTTGGATTCTCTACTCTCTCCCCTGACAGCCAGGTAGATTTTCCCTGTTCATAAAGAAGGTCATCTGCCCGGTCTGTAAGATGGCCTCCCTTTACAAGGACTGCTCCGCCAGTAAAAGAACTGATGATTCTGGCCGCTTCTTCCATATCCTGTCTGCTTTTAATTTCTGTTCCCGAAAGGGCTTCCGCTTCCGGAATATTCGGGGTCAATATACTTCCTAAAGGAAAGAGTTCTTCCACCAGAGTTTTTCCTGCTCCTTCCACCATAAGGGCGCTGCCGCTGGTGGCTACCATCACCGGGTCGATCACAATATTTTCTGCTTTATACTCTCTCAGCTTGGCTCCGATTACCTTTATAATTTCCTGATTGGATACCATGCCGATCTTTACTGCATCGGGAATAATATCCTGAAAAATACAGTCCAGCTGTTTTCCCACAAACTCCGGAGAAGCTTCCTCCACTCCGTATACTCCTGTAGTATTCTGGGCCGTAAGGGCAGTGATCGCCGTCATGGCATACATTTTATGGGCAGTTATGGTCTTAATATCTGCCTGGATCCCTGCCCCTCCGCTGGAATCCGAACCTGCAATACTTAATACTTTTTTCATTTCCATTCACTCCATGTCTTTAAATAAATATCTGCTGTTTTCTTCAGCAGTTCCTGTTCCGGCTCCCAGACATCATAGATGCCTACCAGAAAAAATCCCTCTTTTTTGGCGGTCCTGGCCGCAAACACTGCGTCTTCAAATACCGCTGTTTTTTCTTTATCTGTGCCCAGCTTTTCTCTGGCAATCTGATAGATCAGAGGCTCTCTTTTGCTTTTTCCTGCTTCCTGGCAGGTGATCATTCCCTGAAAATAGCCATATAATCCGGTTCTGACAAGGGCTGCTTCTACCAGTGGCCGCTGGGTAGCTGTGGCAATATACATGGGAATCTCCCTTTCCTTCAGCTCCTCAAGCACCTGCCGCACGCCTTCTTTCTCCGGAATGTCCTGCTGGTAATGCACTGCCATAAGCCTGTCAAAGTCTCTTATCATTTCTTCAGCATCTTCCTTAAGTCCATACCGCTCTCTGAAATACTCTGCCGCCTCCAAAAGGGTCATGGAAGCCAGGAGATTTGCCAGATTTTCCGGGGGCTGAAGCTGCCGGGACATAAGGTACTCATCTCCTAAATGTTCCCAGTACCCCATAGAATCCAGCAGGGTTCCGTCCACGTCAAAAATAGCTCCCTGTATCTCTGTATTTTTCATTCTTCCACCACTTCCCTGAGCAGGCTTCTCAGCCGGACACAGGCCTCTCTGATATTTTCCTGAGCAAAGATTCCGGAAACAATGGCAGCCCCGGAAATCCCTGTCCCTTTCAAAGTGGAAATATTCTCCTCTTTAACTCCGCCGATAGCCACAACCGGTATGGACACGCTGCGGCAGATGGCCTCCAGGGTTTCTCTGGAAAGAGCCCCTGCGTCTTCCTTGGTAGAGGTGGAAAAGACTGCTCCTGCTCCCAGATAATCGGCTCCATTTTTCTCTGCTTCTATAGCTTCTTCCACAGAATGGGCGGAGACACCAATAATCTTATCTGGTCCCAGTTTTTCCCGGACCTTTCCTGCTTCCATATCTTCCTGTCCCACATGGACGCCGTCAGCATCTATGGCCAGAGCCAGTTCTACATTATCATTGATAATAAAGGGCACATGATAAGCTGCAGCCAGGGCCTTCATGTCTTTGGCTTCCCTTAAAAGTTCCTCTTCTCCCAGATGCTTCTCCCGCAGCTGAAGGAAGGTAATCCCTCCATCCAGAGCTTCCTTCACCTGTTCCATCAAAGTCTTCTCTCCTGTCCAGGAACGGTCAGTGACGGCATATAACAACATGTCCTTTTTCGTACAATTCATAGTCTGCTCCTTTCTCAAGTTCCTCTCCTGAAAGCTTGTACATCTCATCAATAAGCCAGGTACGGCAGGAGGCATTTCCTGCCTGTTCTTTCACCATACGCCTGCAGGCCCTCTCTCCGCACAGACTCATAGCTGCAGCAGCGGCTGCTGCGGCCTCCAAAGATTTTTCCGGATTTGCCCCCTCAAAGGCGGCAAGGAGAGATCCCAGCATACAGCCGCAGCCTGTGATCCGGGACATGGTCTCATGTCCCCCGCGGACTGCAAAGGCCCGAGAAGAGTCTGCCGCAATGTCTATGGCCCCGGTGATCAGGATCACTGCACCAGTCTCTTTTGCGAAATCCTGAGCCATTTCTATATAGCTTTTCAGATTTACTTCCGTCACAGCCTCTCCCTGGTCCGCATCTACACCCCGGCTTCCTGTTCCTCCTGTGATAAGACTCCGGATTTCCGAAATATTTCCTTTAATGGCCTGGAACTTTATATTCTTCATAAGTTCTGCCGCAAGAGCTTTTCTGTATCCGGAAGCTCCCACGCCTACAGGGTCCAGGATCACTGGTTTGTTTTTTTCATTGTAGCAGCGGCCTGCCAGGACCATGGTCTCAGCCTTCCGGGGATTTAAAGTTCCCATATTGATATTCAGACCCCAGCAGATCCGGGACATATCCTCGGCCTCCTCCTTACAGTCAGACATAATAGGAGATGCCCCGCAGGCCAGCGTTATATTGGCACAGTCATTTGCTGTGACATAATTGGTAATATTCTGTATCAGAGGAGCTTTCTCTCTTACATTGTCTAATAATTCTCTCAGCATATATCTCTTCCGCCCTGTTTTCTCCCTGTGCAAGGAGCAAAACCTCCTTATGCACTGAGGGTATGTATTACACAGAAAGCAAGAAACAGGCTGCCGCACAAAATGTGTAAACTCCAGATAGTGCAGCAGCCTGTTTTCAGACTCCCTGGTTATAATATTGAATTTTCTATTCTGAAGGCATTCCCAGCTTTTCTCTCCACTCTTTCTCCTTAAAGCCTGTGACAACAAAGTCCTCGCCTGCCAAAACTGGACGTTTCACCAACATTCCGTCTGTAGCCAAAAGCTCCAGCTGTTCCTCCTCAGTCATAGTAGGCAGCTTATCCTTTAAGTGAAGTTCTTTGTATTTATTTCCGCTGGTATTAAAAAACCTTTTCAGAGGAAGGCCGCTTCGCTTATACCAGTTCTCCAGTTCTTCTCTTGTGGGATTCTCCTCTACAATATGTCTGTCCTGAAACTCCAGTCCCTGCTCTGTCAGCCATTTTTTTGCTTTCTGGCAGGTACTGCATTTAGGATATTCAACAAATAGCAGCATAGCCTCTCTCCTTACAGTCTGTCTGTGTTGGAAGCCATGAATTTGTATTCTGCCACAGAACGGTCAAAGCCTTTGATATGGTCGTAAAGCCAGTCCACTACATTTTTCTGTACCTGAGATACAAATGCCTCTGTAGGACCTTCTTCCTCTTCCAGCATTTCCTGCAGCTCTTTTACTGCCTGTTTAAACTCCTGATGTTTTTCTTTATGTTCTTTAATGCCCGGATACTGGATCTCTTCCTGAAGCTTCTCTTCTGCCTCAAAGTGGAAGACTGTATAGTCCAGCAGGTAATCCAGCATTTTTACTGCTTTTACCTTGCCCTGACCGTCCTCACAGCTTTCCAGAAGCTGATTAATTCTGTCAATAAGTTCTTTATGCTGAGAATCAATCATATCATTTCCTGTAACCAGTGTTTCATCAAATTCAGCTCTCATAATCTTGTTCCTCCATTTATCATACTTTCTTATTAGTGTACCACATTTTTCTCCGATTTCCAATATATTGCCATCTTTCTCTTGCACCAAATTCTCTTTTATTATAGAATAATATCCAATGACCAAAACGGAGGTGTTTTTATGATATCATTCCTTGCCAGAATGTTCATTAAAGACTACAAAAATACATCCTCTCCCCAGGTCCGTCAGGCCTATGGCATGCTCTGCGGCTCTGTGGGGATCGGGCTGAACATACTTCTCTTCATAGGAAAATTTTTTGCCGGAATCTTAAGCGGCTCCATTGCCATAACTGCTGATGCAGTAAACAATCTGTCTGATGCAGGTTCTTCTTTTATCACTCTCATCGGATTTAAAATGGCGGGACAGAGGCCGGATTCTCAGCATCCCTTCGGTCACGGCAGGATTGAGTATCTCTCAGGGCTTTTTGTAGCCGCTGCTGTACTGATCATGGCTTTTGAGCTGGTAAAGACTTCTATAGAAAAAATCCTTCATCCAGAAGCCATAGAATGCAGTCCTCTGATCCTGGTGATCCTGGCAGCCTCTATCCTGGTAAAATTTTATATGTCTTATTACAATAAAAAACTGGGAAAGAAACTGAACAGTGCAGCCATGGCAGCCACTGCCGCCGACAGCTTCAGCGACATGATCTCTACCTTTTTTGTTTTTCTGGTAACTATTGCCAGCCTGTTTACAGACTTTAACCTGGATGGCTGGTGCGGGATCCTGGTAGGACTTTTTATTTTCTATACAGGCATTACCGCCATGAAGGAAACTGTGGATCCCCTGCTGGGCCAGCCTCCCACAAAAGAGCTGGTGCAGCAGATCATGGGCATTGTAAACGCTCATCCCTCTGTGCTGGGGATTCATGACCTGCTGGTCCATGACTACGGTCCGGGAAATCTGATCATTTCCCTTCATGCAGAAGTGTCTGCTAAAGGGGATATACTGAAGATCCATGATGAGATCGACAACATTGAGCGGGAGCTGAAGCAGCGCCTGAACTGTACTGCCACCATACATATGGACCCAGTGGTGACAGATGATGATTTTTCCAATCAAATGCGGGATAAAATGAATCAGCTTCTCAATGAGCTGGATCCGGAGCTGAAAATGCATGACTTCCGCATGGTAACCGGCCCTTCCCATACCAACCTTATTTTCGATGTGGTGGTTCCTTATAACTGCCCCATGACCCCTGGTGAAGTGGAAAAGGCCCTTTTATCCAAAATTCACAATCTGCCTGGAAATTTCTATGGAGTGATCTGTATCGACCAGGATTACGGCACCAGATAAAATTGAAAAGCGAAAAGGCAGGAGATATTCTGTAAATAGAGATTCCCTATCCGGCTATTACAGAATATCTCCTGCCTTTATTTTTGCTCTGGTGTGCCGGCACAACCATTTTCAATCTGTTCCTTCCTGGAACAGATTTCTGTCCAGCTGCAGTCGCCGCAGATGTCTTTTCTTTTTCCTGCTTCTATTATATTGTGCTTCACTGCATTTGAAAATTCCTGCCAAGTAAGTCTGCTGCCTTGCTGAAGTCCGCAGGCTTTCAGCACTTTCTCGTCATAGGCTTTTACCTTTTCTCCGGTAATGCAGACTCCCTCTTCCAGGTTTGGGCAGGCGCTGCATATAATATCTTTCTCCCGGCACAGCTCCAAAGGCGTGTCCTCCTCCATCTCTTCCAGAACTTTTCCCATGTTTTCTGTAAAAGCACTGCTGTATCCTTTTCCTTCAAAAAAGGCCAGGCACATACCGTGATGGGCCCGAAGTTTTAAAGGCTCTTTCATCTCTGTATCACTCCCGACAGTCTTCTGGTCAATATAAGAGCCAAAACAATTTTGGCCACATCAGGAATAATAAAAGGAAATACACACCATCCCAGAACGGTAAGGATACCTATGGCTCCTGAAGAAGCTCCGTATACTGCCATAAACCACAGCGTCCCTACTGCATAGCAGAGAACCAGACCCAGGACCATGGACAGGGCCAATACAGCTGTGCTTCTTCCAAAAGCTTTTTCCATTCCCCACATCAGCAGAGCTGAAAAAAGGAATCCCACTATGTATCCTCCTGTGGTTCCGGCTATTATGCCGATACCGCCTGTAAATCCTGAAAAGACCGGAATGCCCAGGGTTCCCATGAGAATATAGACCAGTACCGCCAGGGTTCCTCTTTTTCCGCCAAGAAGTCCCACTGCCATAAATACCCCAAAGGTCTGAAGGGTCACTGGCACAGTCAGCGGTATGGAGATCCAGGAACAGATTGCTATGAGCACAACAAAGATACTTATATAGACCAGGTCATAGGTTTTCGTTTTTTGTCTTACCATTTCAGCCATACACTTTTCCTCACTTTCTGTCTGATAGTGTATCACCTTTTTATTTATATTGTCAACCACTGGTTTTTAAATGGTTTACAATCAACTTTAAAAAGACCCTGAGGTCTTCTCGCCGTATCCTGCACAGCTGGAAGTTCCTCAGGGTTTTTCCTGTTGAAATCGAATTTTTAATCTCTCTCTTCGCTCCACTTTAAGAAGTTTCCTGTATTGGCGTCAATTTCAAACTCGTACTCTTTACCATTGTAGATAATGTCGCCTTCGTAGATATACTGGCCGTCATCATAATCCAGTTCCATTCTAATGTCGCTGTCTGTGGCTCCAGACACTCTCTCAAGGGCTGCGGCTCTGGCATCTGCCTCACTAACTGCTACATTAGCAGCACCTCCGCTGTTCTGTCCATTCTGAGTATTTTGTGCGCTCTGCCCAGCCTGGGTCTGATCTGTCTGTGTGTCAGTACTCTGGGCAGTCTCCTGTCCCTGCTGAGCGGCTGCGTCCTGACTGTCATCCTGTGTCTGGGTAGTACTGTTCTGTGTTCCGCTCTGGGCAGTACTAGCACTTCCCTGGACTTCCTCTGTTTCTGTGGTAAGGATAGATCCGTCAGAAGCATCGATATCATAATTGTATTCTGTATTTCCTACAGTAAATTCTACCTCGTAAATACTTCTTCCGTCGTCTCTGTCCTTGCTTACTCTCAGTCTGCTGGTATCATCCTCAGAGACCTGGGCATCGGCGAAAGCCGCTTCCTTTGCCGCATCCTGTCCGATATCATTGCCGCTGCCGCATCCTGCCAGAAGTCCTCCTGTAAGTGTAAGTGTGAGTGCTGTTAATACTATATATTTTTTCATCATTTTTCATTTCCCCTTTCTGTTTTTCTTTTGTTAGTATTACTATAAAACAGAAAGATTAAAACCAGATTAAAAAAAATTTATTTTTTTAATCTTCCGGAATCTGAAAAATAAACCTGCTTCCCCGGCCTTCCTGGCTCTCCACGGTAATTTCTCCCCCATGGGCCTGGACAATCCATTTTACCATAGAAAGGCCCAGACCGGAATGTTCCTGGTCTGTTCTGGAAGTATCCACTCTGTAAAAGCGTTCCCAGATCCTGGGCAGACTTTCCTGGGGAATTCCCTTCCCATTGTCCTCTACAACGCCCTTTACCATATTTTCCTTTTCTAAAAGAAGGACTTTTACATATCCGCCCTTTTTTCCATAATTCACAGCATTGGAGATCAGATTATCCAGCATACGGATATAAAGGCTTTCATCTGCCTGGGCGTAAATATCTGGCTGAATCTCAGCAAGGACCTGAATCTCTTTTTCTCTGGCAAGGATTTCCTGTTCTTCAGCGATCATCTGAGTCAGTTCGCTAAGGTTCAGACGTTCCTTCTGTACCTGCTGCCTTCCCTGGTCTGCCCTGGAAAGCAGGAGAAGCTGAGAGATCATCCTGGCCATAGACCGGGCTTTCTGTTCAATGACTTTCACCTGTTCCTTCTGCCCTGACGTAAATACCGGGTCCTGAAGCATGGCCTCGCACTGGGCCAGGATTACTGTCACCGGAGTTCTCAGTTCATGGGATACATCAGAAGTAAACTGCTGCTCCCTTTTAAAAGTTTCCTCCAGCTCTTCCAGCATCTGATCAAAGGTCTCGGAAAGCTGATAGATTTCATCCTTTCCATTTCCTAAGCCCACTCTCTGAGACAGATCCTCGTCCTTCCGGATCTTCTTGACGGTTTCCGTTATCTTCTGAACGGGCAGAAGAGTCCTTCTGGTGAAACGGTATCCTATAATACCCGTCAAAATTACCAGCAGGGGAAGAATGATCACTGCGAGCCGAATAGTAATAGCAATACTGTTTTCTGCCCTGGTAACAGAAGTAATCCCCCGGAAATATACGGTTCCGTAACCTTCTATCCTGTGGCTCACATCATAAATGTACCATTCCTCCTGATCATCCCGGATCGTCTGGATCTGACCGTTCATAAACTCCGCCCCAGCATTGTATCCATAGGGAAGCCTGCCGTAGAGAAACTCTCCCTGTTCACTGTAAAGGGAAAGATAGACACTGTCTTCCAGATCATAGAAATCATTGTCCACATTCAGCCAGCCCTCTTCTGCCTCCACATCCTCCAGGCTTTCTTCTACCTGCTGCCGCAGGTCAGACTGGACTGAGGACAGCAGCTCCTGGCTGCTGAGAGAAAAAAGGACTCCCAAGGCAACACAGGTGACCAGTGTCATAAAAAAGGTATATAAAACGGTAAGTTTAACTTTTAAGGACCATCTTTTCATTCCTGCTCCTTTAATACATAGCCGGCTCCCCTGACAGTATGGATTAATTTCTTATCGTGTCCCTCATCAATCTTCTTTCTCAGATACCGGATATACACATCGATCACATTAGATCCTCCTGTAAAGTCATAGTTCCAGATATGCTGCTCCAGCTTGTCTCTGGAAAGGACAATACCCGGATTCTGCACCATGTATCTCAGCAGAGAAAATTCCTTTCCGGAAAGGGTGATCTGCTTTCCTCCTCTGTATACTTCATGAGTATCCAGGTGTACTTCCAGATCTCCCACGCTGTAGCAGGTCTTGGGGGCATCTGCCGGTTTTCTGAGCATAACCCGTATTCTGGCCAGCAGCTCCTCAAAGGCGAAGGGCTTTACCAGATAATCATTGGCTCCTGCGTCCAGTCCATTCACCCGGTCTTCTATGCTGTCCTTGGCTGTAAGCAGGAGCACAGGGACAGAGTTTCCTCTGCTGCGGAGCTTTTTTAATACCGTCAGTCCATCCATGACCGGCATCATGATGTCCAGGATCAGGGCGTCGTACTCTGCCCCCTCCAGATAATCCAGAGCCTCCTGTCCGTCAAAACAGGCATCCACACTGTAATGCTCTTTTCGGAGACGTTCTGTGAGAATGTGATTCAGGTCTCTCTCATCCTCTGCGATTAAAATCCTCATTCCCTCACTCCTTTGTCTCAAATAATATTCCAAGGGTGTTAGGCCCGCAGTGACAGGAAATGGTACAGCTTGCCCTGGTCACATAAATATTCTGGAACTCTTTTTCCTCCTGGATAGCTTCCTTTACCAGCTCAATATATTCCTGGTCAATGCCGGAATGGGTGATAAAAATTTTATCTGTACAGATTCCTTGGTATTCCTGAAGTTTGTCTTTTACATAAAGAGGCAGGACTTTTTTCAGGGAACCGCGGTATTTCTTCCCTACATCCATAGAACCATCCTTATTATTTACCTCTATACAGGGCTTTATATTCAATAAGTTGGCGCCTAAAGCCATAACGTTGCTGCACCGTCCCCCGGCGCTCATAAATTTTAAAGTATCCAGGATAAAGCTGGAGTGGACCAGATTCTTTCTCTGGTTCAGTTTCCCGGCGATTTCTTCTGCCCCCAGTCCTTCTTTTATCATTTCTCCGGCGTCCAGGACCAGATGGCCGATCCCGGTAGAAAGATTTCCAGAGTCCACAGGATAGACTCCTTTCAGTTCCCTGGCCGCCAGCATACAGTTCTGATGGGCGCTTGACAGGGCGCTTCCCAGATTCAGATGTACCACTTCATATCCCTGCTCTACAAAGGGACGGAAATAGTTCACATATTCTTCCACATTGATAGCTGCTGTCTTGGGCAGTACCTTTTTCTCATAGTATCTCTGGAAAATATCTCCCGGCGTGATATCTACATTATCCTGGTAATCTTTTCCTTCCAGGATAATATGGAAAGGATAATAATGAACCTGATATTTTTCCTTCAGCTCATCTCCCAGGTCGCAGGTGCTGTCCGCACTTAAAATAATCTTTCTCATCTTCTATCTTCTCCCCATAAATGCCTCAATATCCTCTGCCTTTTTCGGAATCATATAAGAAAGCTCTTCGCAGCCATCCTCGGTGATCAGACAGTTATCCTCTATACGGAAGCCGATTCCCCATTCTTCACAGTAAATCCCGATATCCACACAGAATACCATGCCTGGTGCCGTGATCAGATCCGGTGCCACTGCATCATGAACATCAAAGCCAACGTGGTGGGCTCCCCCATGCCACATATAGGTCCCGATATCTTCATAGCTCTTGCAAAGACCGATATCCTTTAACTGCTCATAGTTATATTTTCTGGCAATTAAATCCACGTCCTTCATAGGGATTCCCGGTTTCAGGATTTCAAACATATGCTCAGATGTCCGGTAGGCGCAGTCATAGAGAAGCCGCTGTTTCTCTGTAAATTTCCCGTTGCAGGGGAAAGCCCTGGAAATATCATTGACTTCCAGGTCCCAGCCGGAACCAACATCGTTTAAGATCATATCTCCGTCCTGAGCCTGTCCCCGGTAGGAATAATAGTGAATGCAGAAATTATTTTGTCCTGCAGATATAATCGAAGGAAATCCCGGTGCAAGGATCCCATGCTGGGCAAGGGCATAGTCAAACTCTGCCTTATACTGATATTCGAACATTCCCGGTCTAGAAGCCCTCATCATAGCCTCAATTCCCTCTTTTGTCACCCATTCCGCCTTCCTGAGAGCCTCCAGTTCACAGGGCTTTTTGATGGTGCGGAGCTGACGGATCCAGGGATTCAGGTTTTTAATCTGCACATAGGGATATTCTTTCCTGAGCCAGGCTGCCAGACGGTAGCTTTCTGTATCTGCCTCAGAAGCCTCCAGCTTTCCAAAATCCATATAAACCGTGGTAAATCCTTTGTTCATCAGACAGTTTTCCAGATCTTTCTGGAAATTCTCTGTATTTCTGTATTCCTGGATACCGGACTGTGCTTCTGCCTCCTCCGGCTTGATCCGCCTTCCTGTCCACCGCTCTGCCAACATGTCAGGAGGAAGGATATAAAGAGCTTCTTTCCACTCTTCCTTGGTGTAAATCTCTGTCATCAGTATGGTATCTTCCTGGTGTACGCCGGTAAAATACATATAACTGCGGTCTGCAAAAAAAGGATAATTTTCATCATTGGTTTTCTTGGGTGCATGGCCGCTGAATAAAAGAAGGAGCCCTTTCTCTTCTGTCTTGCTGTAAAGGGCTTTCCGATTTTCCATAAAAAATTCTCTGTTCATATTTTTGCGCTCCTTTTTCTGTTGTGGTACTATTGTAGCACCTTTCAGAAAGAGTTCCAATACAAGAAGATAAAAAAACAACTGCCGCATTAAGCAAAAATATTGCATTAATACGACAGCTGCCGCCGCCAGACTAGATAAGAAAAGGAACTACATAGGCGAGCAACACTATAATAACTGCTGCTGCCACAACTGTCTTCCAGATATTAAATTCTCTGTCCATTTTCTTCTTTTCTTCCGGAGAAGGAATTTCCGGCTGAAGAACACCGGCTTCCTCCTCATTTTCCTCATCTTTGTACATTCTGCGGCATACACCGTAGACAACCAGCCCAAGTGCACACCAGACTACTCCTGTTATCAGAGCTTCTCGCTCTAACTGTGTTATCATAACAATATAAATGATCACGCTGACTGGCGCTCCAATCATAATCCCCGGTGCTTTATAAGGACGGTTTAATTCAGGATGTTTTTTCCTAAGACCAAAAGACGCGCCGATTCCAATCACGTAATAAAACAAATCTGCAAATAAGCTGACGGAAGCAATATATACCATAGAATTTGACGCGATCAAAAACGCGGATAATATGCCAAGTGTCAGGATTGCAATATACGGTGTCTGATATTTTTTGTGGATTCTGGCGAAAATTTTAGGCATTGCCCCATCCCTTGCCATAGTAAATAAATATCTGGGCGGTACTGCTATACTTGCATTCAGTGTAGAAAAATCGCCCCCAAAAGCAATTCCGGCAGCCAAAAGAATCAACGAAAATCCAAGAATACCTGCTTTTGTCATGGCCTCTGCAAAAGGCGCTGAAGCTGTAGATAATGCAGAAATTTCCTCTGTAGGAACAATTCCCACTAAAAACCACTGAAAGGCTGCATTGACAGCAAATACAATAAATGGCGCTAAAAATAAAGCCCTGGGGATATTAATCTGAGGATATTTAATTTCTTCTCCCATGGCACAGCAGGTCTCAAATCCCGCAAAACACCACCAGATCATGCTAACTGCCGCCACAAATCCTAAAGGAGTCTCCCCTTGTATAAATTCCGGCATTTCCAGAAAATATGGCAGCTGTACATTGGGAATCATTGTTATAAACCAGATAATAGCTACTCCCCAGAAGAAAAACATGAACCCGTTCTGAAGCTTTCCTGTCATTTCTACGCCTAAGACATTTGTAATAATAAAAATAACAACAACAATAGTTGCCAAAGTCCTGTCGCTGATTGGCAGTTCCACACCTAGTGCAGAAAATAGCGTTTTAAAGTAAAAACTAAAGGCCAGCGCCTCCCCGCTGGTAACTGCAACCAGAGAAATAATAAAATTCCATCCTGCAAGCATTCCAAAGGGTTTTCCAATCCCTAAAGAAGCATATTTATAGGTTCCCCCTGCATAAGGCAGGGCTGCTCCCATCTCTGCATAAAGCAATGCCGGATATATACTGATCAGCATGGCCACAAAGGTAGCCAGTATAACCGCCGGTCCCATATCACCAACAACGTTTGCTCCCGTTGTAAAAAGTCCAACGCCCACTACGGTGCCCACTGTGATAGTCACCGCTTCCCTCATTCCAAAAGTTCTTTTTAAAGTATTTCCACTCATGGTTCCCCTCCATTTTTCTGTGTTATATTTTGTTATATCATAAAGCCTTCAGCATACTTCAGGTCAACCACTTTATTTACTCGATTTTCCTTTTTCCTGGAGTATACTCCGTATTTATCTTCTGGTCAGAAAAATCTGGAAACAAGAAAAGAGCAGGTATGTTCTGTGCAGACCATACCCGCTCTTTTCTAAGCTATGATTTATAATAAGTTATCCAATTCTTTCTTAGATTCCCAGAGCTGCTCTCTTCTCTTCGATCCTTGCAATAATAGCGTCGCCCAGTTTATCGATGTCTTTCTCAACAGTGTAAGCAGCCTCTACCCAGTCTCTGACGCCTTCTGTGAGCCAGTAAGTCATCTCAGAGGAACCGCTTACCTGTGGATCTACACCTAGGAAAGTATCGATACCTGTTGCCACTACATAGTTTCCAATAGATACAGCCTTCTCAGACATCCACTCAGGCGCACATCCTACTAAAGGAAGCTGGGAAATATTTAATCCGGAGTCCTTAGCCAGTGTAGAAGCCAGCACCATCATACGGCTGATATCTACACAGGAGCCCATGTGAAGCACCGGAGGGATATCTGCCAGTTCACAGACTCTCTTCAGGCCGTCGCCGCAGAGGTCTTTGGCTCTCTTGTCCATCAGTCCTGCTCTTGCAGCAGCCTGAGCGGAACATCCGGAAAGGACAACGATGATATCATTTTTGATCAGTTTCTTCATCAGTTCGATATGTGCAGAATCAGGACGTACTCTTGGGTTGTTGCAGCCAACCATGGCAACTGCTCCTCTTAATACACCGGAGGTAATACAGTTGATCAGCGGTTTTGTAGTTCCCAGCTCATCTCCCTGGGAGCTTGCCACTTTATCCAGCTGTTTGATGATGGCTTCTACAGAATATCCAACGGTAGCTTTCTGTTTTAACTGAGGAATATGTACCAGTTCCTGTTTTCTGTTTACAAAGTTTTCCACAGCCATCTTTACGATCTGTTTTGCATTTTCTCCTGCTGTCTCTGCATTAAAGCGGATAAAATCAGAATCCGGCATCTGAGCAATTGGCGAAGTTGTGATAAATTTAGTGTGGAAGCATTTGGACAGAGGTCCAAGTGCCGGGAAAATACACTGAACATCTACGATAATAGCTTCGCATGCGCCGGTAAGAACTACGTTTTCCTGCTGTAAGAAGTTACCTGCCATAGGCACTCCTCTTCTCATGGCAACCTCGTTGGAAGTACAGCATACGCCGGCTACGTTGATTCCTTTTGCGCCTAAAGATTTTGCCAGAGCGATCATTTCCGGATCTTCTGCATATTCACAGATCATCTCAGAAAGGCTTGGATCATGTCCGTGAACAATGATATTTACCTCGTCTTCTTTCATTACGCCCAGATTTGCTTCTGTATCTACAGGCTTTGGAGTTCCAAACATAACGTCAGAGAACTCAGTTCCGCACATGGAACCGCCCCATCCGTCAGACATACCGGCGCGAAGGGCCTGTCTTACCAGAGCTTCTGGTTTGGATGAACATCCCATATGAGTCATATGCATGGCTGTGGAAACCTCACGATCAATGGCTCTTGGCTCAATCTCAGCTTTTTTCCACAGTTCTCTTGTATGTTCCGGTGCTCTGGTCAGCCATCTCTGAACGCCGAAGGGTTTTCCGTACTCTAACAGAGCCAGTTCTGACATTTCATGAGCCAGATCGTAGATATCCTTGCCCTCTGTCTCAACGCCCCACTCTTTTGCGATACGGATCAGTTTCTCCGGATCTTTTACCTTGTAGTTTCCATCTGGAGAAACGGTGTGAAGAGTATGACAGATCTCTCTTCCATGGTCAGAATGGGTAGCGGCTCCGCCGGCAGTGAAGCGAAGAAAGTTTCTTCCTGCGATTCCGTGAGCGTCACATCCACAGATTCCTCTTGGAGCCTTTTTTGTAATACGGCAGGGACCCATGGTACAGATACGGCAGCAGATACCTTCCTCTCCGAATTTACAGTGTGGAGTCTGATTCTTAACACGTGCCTGCCAGGAATCTGCACCTACTTTTGCTCCTGTTTCCAGAAGTCTTTGGGTTGCGGCTTCGAATTCTTCGATAGTCGTAAGTCTGAATGTACTCATATTAACCTCCTATGTTTGCTTGACAATCATTGTTTGTCTATATTATAACAATCCTTTTCCGTTCTTCCCATCAACGTTTTATTGAGTACCTGCAACGTTTTATTGATAGGGCCAGCCATATGTCTTCAGATAGAGAAAAACTTCTGCAAGCCAGCTTGCGCCAGTTTTTCTCTATCCGAAGCCGCATGGCTGAATAGTTACACAAAAAAAGAAACACATCCCACGCCAATCGGATGTGTTTCTTTCTTTAAGAAGATATAATATAAGTGAATTCACTTGTATCATATCACGGTTTCCTCAATGGGAAAATCAACAATGCTTTGATTCCCTTCAACAAATCTGTGATACTATCTGGAAATATTTTTCTCTTTGATATCCTTCAGCCATTTCATTACATGGCTGTGGAAGAGTCGGATATCCGGGTTGGGTGTGCTTCCTTTTCTGGTGAGCATATAGGTTTCCCACTCGTAAGGGCCGTCCTCAAAGGGGATCATGACCAGATCTTCCTGTTTCATATCGTCAAAAATAAAATCTACAGTTACAGAAATCCCTTTGTTCTGCTGGACCATTTTGTGGCAGAGGCTGAAGCCGCTGGTTTCAAAGACAATATTTGGCTCAAAACCGGCTTTGCGGCATTTTTCCACGATCAGACTGTGAATGTGGAATTCCGGACTTTCAATATACAGTCTCTCGCCTTCAAGATCCTGGATAGAAACCGTTTCCTTTTTGCTTAAAGGATGGGCCTGGTTCACCAGAAGCTTGATCTCAAACTTTTCCATAAAAGTGGCTTCCATATATTTTAAGCTGTGGTTCCCCACAGTAAAGGCCACGTTTCCCTCCCCGGACAAAAAACGGCTCTCCACCTGATGATCCGGATATTCCCGGTAGTGAAGACTGATCTGGGGATACTTTTCTTTGAAGTCTGCAATGCATTCTGGCGTCACCAGACGCAGGATCCCATAGGCAGAAAGAAGGTCGATCTCATGTTTCTCCTGCTGCTCCATACAGCGGATTTCACTGCACACCATCCGGTAAGGCCCTATAAAATCTTTCAGATGCTCATAAAGATATTCTCCTGACCTGGTCAGGCTGATTCCTGAGGCTGTTCTGTTCAGCAAAGTGGCTCCCATTTCATTTTCTACATTCTTTATGATCCTGCTCAGTCCCTGAGGGGTCATATACAGAGCATGAGCCGCTTTGGTAATGCTCTTCTGCTCGCACACGATTTTAAAATATTCCAGTTCCTTCAGATCCATTTTTTATCTTCCTTTATAATTCCAACTCTATCTTCTGTTCCTTAATATCATGTTTTCTGGCATATCCGGTAAGGATCATGGTCAAAGCTCCGTCTCCGGTAATGTTGCAGGCAGTTCCAAAACTGTCCTGAAGTGCAAAAATCGTAAGGATCAGAGCTGTCCCCGTCTCATCAAATCCAACTACTCCTGTGATCAGCCCCAGGGAAGCCATAACCGTACCTCCCGGAACCCCAGGGGCTCCGATGGCAAAAACACCCAGCAGGAAGCAGAACAGCACCATAGTCCCCAGATCCGGAAGACTTCCATAAAGGATTTTGGATACCGTCATTACAAAGAACACTTCCGTCAGCACAGAACCACAGAGATGGATATTTGCGAAAAGAGGAATCCCGAAATCCACCATATCATCCCGAAGAGCAGGTTCAGACTTCTTTGCACATTTCAGAGCCACTGCCATGGTAGCCGCAGAAGACATGGTTCCTATAGCCGTAATATAGGCCGGGCCATAATTTTTCAATACCTTCAGAGGATTGGTCCTGCAGTAAATACCGGCAACTCCGTATAAGAGGGCCAGCCAGATATAGTGGCCTATCAACACGATTATGATCACCTGGATAAATACCGGAAGCTGTTTTGTGATGGTCCCCTCATAGGATAAGGTACAGAAGGTTGCCGCAATAAAGAAGGGAAGGATGGGTATCACCACTTTTGTCACGATCAGAAGGATCATCTTCTGAAACTCCTCCAGAAGCCGGATCGTATTTTTCGCTTTGGTCCAGGCAGCGGCCAGACCGATAAGCACCGAGAGCACCAGAGCACTCATTACTTCCATCACGGGAGGAATATCAAGCTGAAATACCATTTCCGGCAGTTCTTTCAGGTTCCCTGCCTGTGAAGCAATAGACAGATGTGGGATCAGTCCATATCCGGCCCCCATGGAAAACAATGCTGCCAGCACCGAGGAAGCATAGGCGCAGACAAGGGCTACACCCAGCATCCGGGAGGCGCTGCTTCCCAGCTTTGTTATAGACGGTGCGATAAAACCGATAATGATCAGCGGAACACAGAAATTGATCACCTGGCTGAGAATATACCGCAGGGACACAATGACATTCATAAAGGTCTCATTTGCTGCCTGTCCTAATATAATACCGATGATCACTCCCAGAATCAGCCGAAAGGGAAGGCTTTTCCATATTTTTTTCATAGTCGTTTCCTTTCATGTAAGATTTCTAGTTGATTATAGACTATACAGCAGGTCAGGTCTATCTTTTTTTCCTTAAGATTTACGGATAAATTTCTCAGACCCACCTGCTGCCAATATTTCATAGTATTCCCTGAGACAGGGCATCTATATCCATCTCTTCTTTCTGTCTGATCTCCTGAAGCACCCACCGTTCTCCCCGGTAAACAAACTTCCAATATTCAAAGAAAGCTTCCGGCCTGGTATTTCCCCGGATTACCTTTCTGGTTTTTGTATCTATGTAATAACCGATCATTTTCCCATGGATCAGATACCAGATCATATCATATTCTTCTCCTGGATTGTCTTCTACATACACGGGCATGGCGCTTAAAAGTTTTACGTTTTTCTGGATCACCGCCTCTCCCCGGACCTGCATCCACTGGAGCTTACTGTTAAATTCTTCCAGCATGTCTTCACTGAGATAGGGTGCGCCGTAAGCCGCATCCATCCGCCGCCAGCATTCCTGCACCTGGAAATAGGTCTCTTCTACCTGCTTCTGGACCTCCCGATAATCCCAGTTATCTCCCAGCTGGGAGAAAATTTCCATAGCTTTCCAGCTCTTTGCTCTGGCTGCCCTTGCTTTTCGGATCAGGATAATGGTGCCGCCGCTGGCTGCAAAGACCATAATGCCAGCCTGCATGATAAACCCTGCAAGGCTGGAACCTCTGCTGCTTCCACTACGATAACTGCTGTGGCTGCTGTAACTGCCCCCTCCTGAGGAGCCGCCGCCTCCGGAGCTTCCCCCTCCTCCTGCTCTTCCCCAGACAGGTGCTGCAAGAAGAAATATAAGGAGCAGGGTAACGATTGGAATGTATTTGTTTTTTCTCATGTTCATCTCCTTAAAATGAAATCGGCACAAAACAGACTTCTGCCAGAATTATTTTTCTTATGACGTTATTCTTCTAGAAGTCTGTCTCCTCTATCTTATGAACTGTAAATTGTGCCAGTCCAACACTTACGATAAAGGCTGCCACCCATGCTGCCACAGTCAGAACTCCAGGAAGAGCCCCAATAAAATTTCGTGATAAAATCCAATTTCCGGCGGTACGCCCCTGTATGCTCGGCCCCCCTATAATTCCTATATACTGCAAAGCTTTTAAAATCCCGATACCCGATTATATTTCCAGCCCTTCTCCGCAGCGCAGATACTGGATTTTCATTCTCTGGGCCAGATAATCATAGGCTTCCTGTCCGGTGCAGTGACAGGTATAGAACTTGGTATCGTATTTTTTCAGTTGGCCTGCGATCTCCTCCAGAACATTTGGGGGAACTGCCTTTCCTGTGGCGGGGATATTCAGATGAAATCCGCCGATACACACCTTGGGATTCCACTTGGAAGCTTTTTCCATGATATTTACTACTCCCTTATGTCCGCAGCCCATAATAAGTACAGGATCCTCCCCGTGGATAAGGAGATTCTGTTCATGGGCAAAGGCGTCTCTCCCCTTCTCATCCAGTAGGACGTCATTGGCCTGGGAATGGCAATTTTCCTGACCTGTAACAGTAAAAAGTTCCAGCTCCCGGTCAATCTGAAAGTCTCCTTCCAGCAATACGACCTGTGGATGACTGGCCAGCTCCGGCTTCAGTCCGATATTCCTTGCTTTTCCCTGAGCTGTGGAATAATGAGGCTCAAAGGCATTTTTCTGTATATAGACTCTGGCTTTGGAATTGAGCTTCAGAAATTCTTCCAGACCGCCTCCATGGTCGTAATGGCCATGGGAAATGATCACAGTATCTACTTTTTCCAGATCAACTCCCAGTTTCCCGGCATTTTCCAAAAAGGTACGGTCCGGTCCCAGATCAAAGAGCAGCCTGTGATCCGGGGTCTCTATGTAAAGAGAAAGCCCGTGGGCGGCCTTACACTCACCCACGGACTGATTTTCTACCAGCATGATCGCTTTCATAGTATTTTCCCTGTAGTCCTCTTACTTCTTGGTAATGTATCCCTGAGCTTTCAGAGTCTCTGCACACAGTACAGCGCCGCCTGCTGCTCCGCGGACTGTATTGTGGGATAAACCGATAAATTTGAAATCGTAAACCTTGTCCTCTCTCAGACGGCCTACAGAAATTCCCATTCCCCTCTCATAGTCTACATCTGCCTTTACCTGAGGACGGTTCTCCTCTTCCATATACTGGATGAACTGCTTAGGCGCACTTGGCAGCTCCAGTTCCTGAGGAACTCCTTTAAAGCTTACCAGCTTCTCGATAAGCTGCTCTTTGGTAGGTTTCTTCCGGAACTTCACAAAGACTGCTGCAGTATGTCCATTTAATACAGGAACACGAACACACTGACAGGTGATCACCGGCTCTTTGGCTGGAACGATCTGACCGTCTTTGATCTCGCCCCAGAGACGAAGAGGCTCCATCTCGCTCTTTTCTTCCTCTCCTCCGATATAAGGGATAATGTTTTCCACCATCTCCGGCCAGTCTTTAAAAGTTTTTCCGGCTCCGGAGATTGCCTGATATGTAGTTGCCACTACTTCATATGGTTCAAACTCTTTCCATGCAGTAAGCACCGGCGCGTAGCTCTGGATCGAGCAGTTTGGCTTAACAGCAACAAATCCTCTGGTGGTTCCCAGACGCTCTTTCTGATATTTGATCACTTCAAAATGCTGAGGATTGATCTCCGGCACTACCATTGGCACGTCGGGAGTCCATCTGTGTGCACTGTTGTTAGAAACAACTGGGGTTTCTGTCTTTGCATACTCTTCTTCAATAGCTTTTATTTCCTCTTTGGACATATCCACTGCAGAGAATACAAAGTCTACAGTAGAAGCTACCTTCTCTACCTCGGATACATTCATCACAACCAGCTTTTTCACTGCTTCCGGCATAGGTGTATCCATTTTCCAGCGTCCGCCTACTGCTTCCTCATAGGTTTTTCCTGCACTTCTTGCACTGGCTGCCACAGTTACAACCTCAAACCAGGGGTGATTTTCCAGAAGAGAAATAAATCTCTGTCCAACCATTCCTGTAGCACCTAAAATTCCAACTCTTAATTTCTCACTCATATTTTAGCCCTCTATCCTTTCCCAGAAAGACATATGTCTTCTTTCCGCATACATTTTTCATAGATTCTAATATATCAAACTTTTCAGAAAAGTCAAGAATTTTCTTTCAAATATTTTTTATGAAGCTCGATTACCTGTTTCATGGCTTCTGTACCCGGGGCCCCGATAGTATTTCGTTTCTCCACACAGTTCTTCATGCTGATGGCCTCATAAATATCTTCCTCAAACACCGGACTGATGGCTTTATATTCCTCCAGGGACATCTCATCCAGTGAAATGTTTTTCTCAATGCAGTGAAGGACAAGCTGACCCACAATCCCGTGAGCATCACGGAAAGGCACCCCGTGATTTACCAGATAATCTGCCGCATCTGTAGCGTTGGTAAATCCGTTTTTGGCGCTTCTCTCCATATTTTCTTTCTTAAATTCCATGGTAGAAACCATGCCGTTAAACAGAGCGATGCAGCCTTTTACCGTGTCAATGGCGTCAAAAGTAAACTCTTTATCCTCCTGCATATCCTTATTATATGCCAGAGGAATGCCTTTCATGGTAGTGAGTATGGACATCAGGGCTCCGTAAACTCTTCCGGTCTTTCCTCTTACCAGCTCTGCAATATCCGGATTTTTCTTCTGGGGCATGATACTGCTTCCGGTGCTGTAACCGTCATCAATCTCTACAAACTGGTACTCGTTAGAATTCCACAGGATGATTTCCTCGCAGAATCGGCTTAAATGCATCATGATCAGAGACATATCGGAAAGAACTTCAATAAGGTAATCTCTGTCCGATACAGAGTCCATGCTGTTCAGGGTAGGGCCGTCAAAGCCCAGAGCTTTGGCCGTATACTCCCGGTCCAGAGGATAAGTGGTCCCTGCCAGGGCGCCGCTTCCCAGAGGGCAGAGATTCAGCCTTTTTCCTGTATCGGCCAGGCGGCTTCTGTCCCTCTTAAACATTTCAAAATACGCCCCGAAATGATGGGCCAGAGTTACCGGCTGGGCCTTCTGAAGATGGGTAAAGCCCGGCATATAAGTGTGAAGGTTTTCCTCCATGATCTTCAGAAGGGATTCCAGCAGTTCCTTTAACAGCAGATCCATTTCTTTTATCTCGTCCCGGACATACATTTTCATATCCAGGGCCACCTGGTCATTCCGGCTTCTTCCTGTATGGAGCTTCTTTCCCACATCCCCTTTCCGGTCAATGAGATTTGCTTCCACAAAGCTGTGAATGTCCTCATACTCCGGGGAAAATAAAAGTTTTCCCTCTTCAATATCCTTTAAGATCCCTTTCAGTCCGTCCAGGATCTCCTCTTTTTCCTCGTCCGTAAGGATTCCCTGCTTTGCCAGCATAGAAGCATGGGCCATACTTCCGGTAATATCCTGTTTATAAAGCTTCTGATCGAAACCAAGTGAAGCGTTAAAATTATATACTAACTGATCCGTCTCCTTGGTGAAACGGCCTCCCCATAACTGTGCCATATTCTATCCTCATTTCTTTTGTTTTTAACTTCTGTAAAATTTTATCACTTTATAGTATTAACCGCAAGACTTTTCCTCTGGCAGCTCCTCCATTTCCGGAATGCTTCGCCCTTTACTGCTGCTGACTGTCCGCTTTTTGTCTCTCCCGTTCCATTTTAGAAAAGACACAGCCGCAGTAGTCCTGACGGTATAAACCATATTCCCTGGAAAGCTCTGTGGAACGCTTGTAGCCGTTTTTCTTCTTAAAGTCCGAAGGAAGATGCTTCACATGATAAATCTGCTCCAGTTCTTCTCCGATTTCATTGAGCTTCTGGGCATTTTTTAAGGGACTGATGGTAAGGGTGGTGGTGAAATAATCGTAGCCTCCCCTGGAAGCCATTTTGGCCGCCTCTTCCAGCCGGAGCCGGTAACACTTAAAACATCTCTCCCCTCCCTCCGGCGCTTCTTCCAGACCTTTTGCCATCTGAAAGAACTCCTGAGGGTCGTATTTCCCTTCTACAAACCTGGGCTTATGGAGAAAAGGCATTTCCTCAATGAGCCGCTGAAGCTCTCTGGTCCTTTTGTCATATTCTTCTCTTGGGGAAATGTTAGGATTGTAGAAAAAATCTGTGATTTCAAAATATTGACTTAAATATTCCAGCACATAGCTGCTGCAGGGAGCGCAGCAGCTATGAAGGAACAGCCGGGGAACTCTGCCTTCTTTTTGATTTTCCTCTATGATCTTTTCCAGTTCTTTCTGATAATTTCTTTTATTCATATCTTCTCCTGTAAAAAGGAGCTGACGCATTAATCAGAATCCTAAGTATTTAATGCGGCAGCCCCTATGATTAATATATTTTTTCTACTGTGCCTCCACTTCGTTTCCTGTAGTCTCCCCTTTTTCAAAGGCCACGGCATTGTCCAGAGTAGTTCTGGAAATAGCCTCCAGAGCTTCCTGAGTAAAGAATCCCTGGTGGGAAGTGATCATAACATTCGGGAAAGAAAGAAGTCTGGCTGTGGTGGAGTGTTCCAAAATCTCATCAGAACGGTCCTCGAAAACATTCTTGGTCTCTTCCTCATATACATCCAGTCCTACGCCGGAAAATTTTCTGGCCCGGATTCCATCGATAAGATCGTTGGTCTTTACCAGACCGCCTCTGGAGGTATTGACCAGGATCACACCGTCTTTCATCTTGGCAATAGTATCTTTATTGATCAGATGATAGGTGCTGTCCATCAGCGGGCAGTGAAGAGAGATCAGGTCGCTCTGTGCCAGCAGTTCATCTAAGGACACATAAGTCACAAAATCCTTTAAAGAAGGATTTTCATATACGTCATAGGCAATAACCTTCATACCGAAGCCTCTGCAGATCCTTGCCATGGCAGCGCCGATCTTACCTGTTCCCACGATACCAGCGGTTTTCTGGTAGAAGTTAAAGCCCATAAGTCCCCCCAGGCTGAAGTCATTTTCCCGAACTTTCACATAGGCCTTATGAATACGGCGGTTTACCGACAGAGCCAGTGTCATGGCATGTTCTGCTACAGCTTCCGGAGAGTACCCCGGCACACGCATGACCTTAATGCCGTATTCCTTTGCTTTTTCCAGGTCTACATTGTTAAATCCGGCACAGCGCATAAGAATCAGCTTTACTCCTGCCTGATGAAGGACTTCCATAGTCTGTGTTCCAACATCAGAACTTACAAAAGCGCATACCGCATCATAGCCTTTTGCCAGAGGAGCGGTCTTCGGAGCCAGATCCGTCTTCAGATATTCAATTTCAATACCTGGATAATTAAGTGCCTGTTTTTCAAAAGATTCCTTGTCATAACTTTTTGTATCAAAAAATAAGATTTTCATCTTCTGCACCTCCTATATTGTCATCAAAAGGATTTCCTCATTTTCTATTTCTATACTATAATAATTTGTACTATATTTGTCAAGTACCGGAAAATCCACATATCATATGGTATATGACAAAAAAGGAACTCTGGTTCCCACAGGAAAGGAAGTGCCTTATGGCTGCACCTCTTTTAGAAATTAAAGATATCAGTTATGCTTATCACACAAAATCCGGGGAAACTCCCGCCCTTTCTCATATATCTTTTCAGGTTTATCCCGGAGAATTCGTAGCCGTGGTAGGTCCCTCAGGCTGCGGTAATGCTACGGCAGTTCAGGAGAAACAAAAAGGTAAAGTTTCAGCACTCCTCCCTCCCAGATGAGCTTCTCCGCCCAAAGTCCCAGATAAGCCCGCTTATTTGGAACAGACAAACATGAGGATAAAAATTTCGGGTCCGAATACCGGCGAGCAATGTTTTCTCTCTCTTTCTTGTTGAAAGAATTCTTTTCCCCATTCGCCTTTTCTCTCAAATATTCTCTCTGGCCCAGCCGGCTTTGAATCTCTTTTTTTAGAAATTCTGCCAGGTCCCCATCTTCTGTTTCTGCCAGTCTCTGGGTCAGTCGCCGGGCTTCTCTCTCCAGTCCCTGAGCTTCCTTCCGTATCTTTTCCCATTCTCCTTCCCGGGATTTTTCCTTCTCCGTTCGCCTTCTGATTTCCAGGAAGATTTCTTCCAGAGAAAACTCTTCGCCTGTCTTTTTCATGAGAAATTTCCACACCAGGCAGTCTCCAAGATTCCCCAAAAGGGGGATCTCCTGACAATCCCGTCCTCTGGTTTTATCCCGGCAGGGGCACCGATAGGAAAATTTCCGCTGTCCTTCTGTGGTAATCTGCTCCCTTCTGTAATATTTAGGACGCATCCTGCAGCCGCAGGAACAGAATAAAAATCCCGACAGCAGACAGGCTTCATTCTGGACCCGGCCCTCCCCTGGTTTTCCCAGGCGATGTCTTTTCAGAAGCTTCTGTACTCTTAAAAAGTCTTCCTGTGAGATCATTCCTTCATGTTCTCCCTGGGCGATGATCCATTCCTGTGGAGGCGCCTCCTGGCCCCGGTACCTGGAAGATACCGTTCTTCCATAGCTTATGAGCCCCTTTTCCTCTCTGATCTCCTCTCTGGAAAACCCCATCTGGCAGCCCAGAGAAGCAAAATATTCATAAGCCTTCTCTCCGCTTTGACAGTATACAGGATTTTCCAGGATTTCCCCTATGGCTTCAGGAGTATAAATTCTGTCTCTTCTTGTAAAAATCTGCCTTTCTGCCAGCAGTTCTGCCGTTTTAGTCAGAGAATGGGAATCTAAAAACTCCCGGAAGATGAGCCGGGGAATCTCTGCCTCTTTTTCCTTTACTTCCAGATAAAAGGCCTTTTTAAGCTTCCCCTCTCCGTAAAGCTTTTCCCGGACCTGAAAGCCCAGAGGCGTATTTCCTCCCAGCCATCTCCCGCTCTTAGCAAGAAGATACATATTGTCCCGGACCCGCTCTCCGATCTGCTCCCGCTCCATCTGGGCAAGAACCCCGGAAAAATACACCATGGCCTTTCCCATAGGGGTGGAGGTATCAAAACGTTCCCTGATACTGACAAATTCTGTATGCTCCCGGTTCAGCTTTTCAATGAGCAGAGCCAGATCTGCCAGATTCCTTCCCAGACGGTCCAGCCGGTAGCAGACCAGATACTGAAAAGGCCTTAGTTTCATGTCTGCTAACATTTTCTGAAACTGAGGCCTGTTGGTGTCCTTCCCGGAAAACCCTTCGTCCCTGTAGACCAGGATCTGGGCTTCCCGGGAATTTTCTATATATTTTTCTATGTATTCCCGGCACAGGAAGATCTGATTTTCAATGCTCTCTCCTCTGCCTGTCCATTTTGACTTTCTCACATAAACAGCGATCCGCACAGGAATCCCTTCTTTTCCTTGGGTTCCTTATAGTATATGCAGAGGATCTTCCTTCTGTTTCTCCTTTCCCTGATTGCGGATCATAATGTCGATGATCTTTTTATCGGTTTCTCTCATGCCGTCTCTGGCAAGCTGGGATACGTTTTCGATGGTCTCCTCGATTCCAGAGGCCACAATACCGTCTCCCCCATAAAATTCACTGCCGAACTGATACATTTTCATTCCCAGAGTACCGGCCTCCACTGCAGAGGCGATCTTTGCCGCACAGCTTGCTTTGGCTCCGTCGCAGACAACTCCGGAATTAATGGCCAGAGCATTTACAATAGTATGAGCGATTTCCTTAAATCTGCCTCCATAGAGATAAGTAATCCCCGCTCCGGCTCCGCAGCCTGCACTGATAGCGCCGCAGTAAGCGGACAGCGTACCGATGCCGGATTTTAAGTGTATGGTCACCAGATTGGAAACCACAAGGGCCCTTATCAGTGTTTCTCTGGATACCTTCATATCTTCTCCGTAAACAATAACCGGAAGAGAGGCGGTCATTCCCTGGTTTCCGCTGCCGGAATTGATCACTACCGGCATATCGCAGCCGTTCATTCTGGCATCAGAGCCTGCAGCAGCCATGGCCTTGGCCCGGTTATGGACACTGTTTCCGTAAGACAGCAGTAAGATCTTTCCGATTCCGGCGCCCCATTTTCCACTGAGACCTTCCTGGGCAATGGCCGTGTTATAATCAATCTGCCTCTGGATCACCTTTTCTACATGGGAAATCTCCACCTGGTCTGCAAACCGGATGATCTCTTCCACACTGAGCAGGCTTCTGTCTGTCCGCTCTCCTTCCTGTCCTTCTGCATAATCCTTATCCAGCAGGACTTCTCCGTCTTTCTCCACATAGACTACATTTGTATGATGTCCCTGGATCCGCACAGAGCACTGATGTCCCTCTCCCTGAAGCTCTACGATAATGTCAAAAACACAGCCGGATTCCACAGTTTTCACCTCAAAAGCTGCCGCCTTCAGATAGGCGCTGATCTCTTCTACTTCCTTTGAAGTAATATCTGCCAGTACTTCCAGCTTTTTCTCTGCCTTTCCGGCCACAACTCCCGCTGCTGCTGCGGCAGGAATTCCCCGAAGGCCGCCGGTATTTGGCACTACCACACTCTTTACGTTTTTAATGATATTTCCGCTGGCGCTGATGATCACTTTCTGGGGCAGGCTCCCCAGAGTCTCTCTGGCCAGAGCTGCTCCATAGGCAATGGCAATGGGTTCTGTACAGCCCATGGCAGGTACCAGCTCTTCCTCCAGAATCTTTATATACGCCTCATAGAGTTTCTTATCCATTTTTCTTCCCCTGTTCTTTGATTATTTTATCCACATCTTTCCATAAAATCTTTTCCCTGCAGGCTCCCACCTGCCGGACGGCCAGAGCACCGCAGGCATTTCCGTACAGTCCGCAGGTATACAGATCTTTCTTCTCAGACAGTCCGTAAAGGAACCCGGCGCAGAAGCTGTCTCCTGCTCCGGTGGTATCCACACATTCTACAGAAAATCCGGGAATGGCAAAAGCTTCTTTTTTGTTTTTTATATAGCAGCCTTTCCCTCCCGTCTTGATCACTGCACAGCCTGCCCCACATTCTAATAGTGCATGGGCAATCTCTTCCGGTGCAGATTTTCCAGTCAGCAGCTGGCCCTCCTCCTGGTTGGCAAAAAGGTAATCCACCTGGGAGAAAGTCTCCTTCATATCCCAGGCTGTCTCTCCTTTTTTCCTCTTGGTCATGTCCGCGCAGACTGTGAGCCCCTGCTCTTTTGCTCTGGCAAAAATCTCTGACAGTTCCTGGTTTTCCAGACAGGGAGAGACAAAAATGCTGGCAAGGCAGAGGATACCCACGTCCTCGGGAAACTGCCGGGGAATGTGTTCCCTTTTCAGTTTCCGCAGAGAGCTGGCCGGATTGGTCAGAAAGCTTCTCTCTCCGTTCTCCTGGACGAGTACCACATTTAGTCCCGTAGGAATGTCCTGGTCATACTGAAGGAAATCCTTGCGGATTCCTCTTGCTTCACAGTGAGCCCTCACCATTTCTCCCATCTTGTCCTTTCCAAGTAAAGTACACAGGTAGGGACTTTTTCCCAGATCTGCCAGAACCGTGGCTTCATTCAGTCCGTCTCCCCCTGTAGACAAGAGGATTTCCTTGGCCGGCCAGGAACCTGCGGCAAAAACCTCAGGAGACGCCGGATAAACCAGCACATCTCCCACAGCCGCTCCTATGATCATAATATTTTTCATAGCTTTTCTCTCATTTCTCATGGATTGTATAAGATCATATGCAGGACCGTCATCTCCTGCCCTGTATTTCTGTAAGAATGGATCCTGTCTCCCGGAAAGCGGATACTCTCTCCTTTCGCTACAGTAAACACCCGGTCCCCGGTCCGTACCTCCAGGCTCCCGGCAAAAACTGTAATAAATTCCGCAGTTCCTTTCAGATGAGGTTCTGATTCCCAGAAGCTGCCCGGATCCAGTTCCAGATAATAGACTGCAAATCTCCGGTTCTCATCATCAGGAAAGAGAGAATAATTTCTGACTTTTCCCTCATCTTCCAAAAGAGGCTGGACCTCCTCTGTTTTTACAATTTCATAATCGGATTTTGGCCGCAGGGTAAGGGCGTCGAAAGGCACCTTCAATCCATTGGAAATTTTCCATAAAGTAGAAATCGTAGGATTGGCGTCCCCCCTCTCGATCTGGGCCAGCATACTCTTGCTGACTCCGCTGAGCCTGACCAGCTCATCCATGCTCAGATTGTTCTTTTCCCGGAGGTCTTTCACGTTTCTTGCAACAATCTTATTCATTGAGTCCAAAATATCACTTCCCTATTGACATTATATTGATATAGATATATTATTATATTGTAATTTCAACAGTATAGTATACGTTTTATTACATTATAAAATTATACCCTCTGTTTGTAAAGATGAAAATATTATAAGAAAGAAGGAGTGGTTTCATTGTTCCAATTGTATGATTTTTTAATCTACTGCTTTATTACCGCCTATACTCCAGGCCCTAACAATCTGCTCTCTATGAGCAATGCAGCCCGGCTGGGCTTTCGCCGAAGTATTCCCTTTAATTTCGGGATTACTGCTGGATTTTTCTTTGTTATGAGCATCTGTACCCTGTTCAGCGCCACTTTATATACCCTTCTTCCCAAAGTAAAGCTCCTTATGCAGATACTGGGGGCCGGGTATATGCTCTATCTGGCATGGAAAGTATGGAAAAGCTCCGGAGACCTGAAGGCAGAAGGGGGCAAAGAAGCCAGCTTCACTGCCGGAATGCTCCTGCAGTTTATGAATCCCAAAATCTACATCTATGCCATTACCGCCATGTCCCTTTATATCCTGCCCTTATATTCCTCTCCTCTGATCCTTTTCGGCTTTGTCCTGGTCCTGACCATCATCGGCGCTTCCAGTTCCTATGTATGGGCCCTGTTCGGTTCTGCTTTCTGCAGATTCTTTGCCCGGCATACAAAGGCCGTAAATTTGGTCATGGCTTTACTGCTGGTATATTGTGCAGTATCCCTTTTTCTGTAAGACCAGAGAATTTCTGAATATATCTGCCGTAGAAGAAAGAAGCAGGAAGTTCTATCTGAACTGTTCCTGCTTCTTTCTTTTTTCGCGGCTCTGCCCTGGGTGCGCCAGGGACAAAGATCTCCTTGTACACCCAAAGCTGGCATTCCGTAATGTATATTGTTTATAGGTTTATTCTCTCCACATACTGGCTGAACCGCAGATACCCCCACCTTGAAACCAGCCAGGCTGCCAGGATCAGCGGCAGGTAGATCAGGTTTGGCACCCTTAGTATCTCCAGAGTCTCTGAGCTCCAGAGAGCAGCAGATAAACGAACCAGCACACTCAGGATAATTAGGTATCCCACAAACAGGAGCCCCCTCAGAATTCTCCCTGCCTTTCCTTTAAAAGGAAATGGGATTGGGACATATATATCACAAAAATAGATTAAGAAAACGAATAAAATGCAAACGGGAATAAAAAGAAGACTCGTTCCTTTCACAGTTGGGTCTAAGCCTGCCACTATCATTGACAGTTCGCCTAAAAATATTGTTCCAGCAAGAATGCCCCAAAAAATATAAAGACATTTCCCTGTTTGCCAAAGACAGTAGTAAAGCCTTTCTTCTTTGCAGTATTTCTTCCTCTCTGAAGCAAGTTCCCGGGAAAAAGCTTCTATATCACCCAGCCGGGTTTTTAATTTTTCTCCGTTTTTTTCTGCTTCCTGAGCCATACTGATCAAATCCCTGCGGATCAGCTCACTTTCTACCATCCCTACTTTACGATAAAGAAAAGGGATAATTTCTTCCAGTGTTTCCTGGTTCTCCTGCTCCAGTTTCCACTGTTTACTTTCATTATCGTATTTTAACTGCTGCCACCGATTTTTCTTCATAGGAACACCTCCTTTGGCGGTCTGCCGCCTTTCTCTGTAAGGAAATGATATTATCCGTATGTAGTTTCTAATTATATTGTACCCCATAATAGTCGAAAAACAATCTCTATTCCGCAAATCCAACCTCTTTTTCTGCAAAATCAAGGGCATTCAGAAGGGTAGCTGAGATTTTTCAAAATCTGATCCAGGATTTCTATTCTCTCTTCTTTTGACGGCACTTCTTCCCTCAACTTTTCTCCAATCTGTACAGCCCAGAAGTCCAGGATTTCTTTTCGGCGCAGTTCTCCCTGCTCTATGATCTCCATTGGGATTTCCCGGTCTCTCATTCTTCTCCCGCCTTTTCCTTCTCTCTGCTATACTATGCCTCCTGGCCCTTTTTGTTTCCCCCGGTCTTCTGTAGGTAAATCTACCCTCCTGGATATGCTCTGCGGACTTCTGAAGCCTGAAAAAGGAGAAATCCTCTTAAAGGGAAAGCCTATGGAAGAGACCGCCACCAATATCGGCTATATGCTTCAAAAGGACCATCTTTTTGAATGGCGCACCATATACAGCAATGTTCTGCTGGGTCTTGAGATACAGAAGAAAAAATCCGAAGAAAATATTGAAAGAGCAGAACATCTCCTTACCGATTACGGACTGGATAAGTTTAAGGATTCACGGCCATCCCAGCTTTCCGGAGGCATGCGCCAGAGAGCGGCTCTTATCCGCACCCTTGCTCTTGATCCGGAGCTTCTCCTCCTTGACGAGCCCTTCTCCGCCCTGGATTATCAGACCAGGCTTTCCGTAGGGGACGATATTGGAAAGATCATCAAAAAGGAAGAAAAAACTGCCATACTGGTAACCCATGACATTTCAGAAGCCGTGAGCATGGCAGACCGGGTCATTGTTTTCAGCAGGCGGCCTGCCACTGTGCAGAAAATCATCCCCATAGAGTTTGATATGGAAGGCAGGACTCCCATGGCCTCCCGAAGTGCTCCGGAATTTAAAAATTATTTTAATGAAATCTGGAAGGAGCTGAACCGCCATGAAGAACTCTGAGCCGGTTTCCCTGCGGCAGAAAAAATATCTTCTGTCCATTAGACGGAATTCCATTCTTATACAGGTCTCCAGAGTTCTTCTATTTGTATTTTTAGTAGGACTGTGGGAGATATCTGCAAGAACCGGGCTCATTGACTCTTTTATCTTTTCAAGCCCGGGGCAGATCCTGGAAAAGATGTGGGAAATGCTTCTGGACCACACCTTGACCGACCACGTTTCCATTACCCTTCTGGAAACTCTCATAAGCTTTGCACTGGTAACCATACTGGGAATCGGCTGCGGTGTGCTCCTCTGGGCCTTTCCCCGGCTGTCTCTCATTCTGGAGCCTTATCTGGTAGTGCTGAACAGTCTTCCAAAATCTGCTCTGGCCCCTCTTCTCATTGTGTGGCTGGGCAGCAATATGAAAACCATTATCCTGGCAGGAATCTCTGTGGCTGTCTTCGGAGCCATTATGAATCTTTATACGGGATTCTGCGAGACAGACCCGGATAAACTAAAGCTTATCCGAACATTAGGAGGAAACAAGAAAGATGAACTGCTGAAAGTGATCCTTCCCGGGTCGGTCCCTTTGATCTTAAGCGTTATGAAAGTAAATATCGGCCTTTCTCTCATTGGTATCGTGATCGGGGAAATGATCGGCAGCAAGCGAGGCCTGGGATATCTGATCATCTATTCCAGCCAGGTCTTCCAGCTTACCACCATGATCATGGCCATTGTGATACTCTGCGTCATGGCAATACTGCTCTACGCATTGATCAATCTTCTCCAGTGGATTTACCAAAAGCGCCTATGAAATATTTAAAAAGGCCGCAGTATAAACAAGGCAAAATTTCTTTCAAACCTTGTTTGTACTGCAGCCTTTTAAACTACTTCTCTTTATTGACTTCTACTTCTGTCTGATCCCGGTAACCTGATACCCGATCATTTCCACAGCATCCTTCAAAATATCATCTCCGATTTCCCGGTCATAGGAAACTACGGCTCTTCCTTTAGAAAGATTCACCTCAGCGCTGACACCGTCGATCCTGTTCAGCATTGCAGTCACATTCATCACGCAGTGGTCACAGCTCATGCCGGAAATCTCCATGATCTTTTTGCCCAGTACCGGACCCTCCAGTTTCTTTTTCTTCATTTTCCCAGCACTGGGACAGCTTCCGCCAGCTGGACAGCCGATACATTTCACGCCCTTTTTCTTGGCTTTCACAATATAAGAAACTGCCAGACCTAAGATAATGACCAGAACAAGAAGTGCAATCACATTTTCCATATACTGTCCTCTCCTCCATTCAAAACTCTCTGTACTAAGAAGAAGCAGCCGGCGGGAGAATTTCCTGCCGGCTGAAAAATTATTTTCTTATGCATGCAGACTGTATTCTGCTGCGAATTCCTGATCGGATTTGCGTATTCTCCAGATGATAATAGCTGCAAATACTAAAATAGCAATCAGTCCTGGAACAAAGGCTGTTCCCAGAGCGCCAGTAGTAGCCAGGGTACCAATCTGATATACAAGGAACGCTACTGTATAGCCGGTAGCAAGCTGGAGGCAGATACCGCCGAAGAGCCATTTTCCGCTCTTCATTTCCGAGTTCATAGCTCCCAGAGCCGCAAAACAAGGAGGCGTATACAGGTTAAACATCAGGTATGCCAGGGCGGCAACCTTTGTAAGTCCCATAACAGTTGCTACATCGCTGCCGCTTCCCACCAGCGCCAGTTCTTCCGTATCGATCAGGTTTGTCACACCATAAACAACAGCCAGAGTACCTACTACGTTCTCTTTGGCGATAAAACCGGTAACTGCTGCTGCTGCAAGCTGCCATACGCCGAATCCCAGAGGAATAAATAAAATGGATATCGGATGGGCAATACTTGCCAGGATAGAAGTGCTCTCTGCACCTTCTGCCACAACCTGGAACTGCCAGTTAAAGCTCTGCATGATCTGAACCACTGTGTTGCAGACCAGGATAATGGTTCCGGCTTTGATGATATATGCTTTACCACGCTCCAGCATGGATACGCAGGCTCTCTTTAAGCTAGGAACTTTATATTCCGGAAGCTCGATGATGAAGAAAGATTTACGATATTTCTGTCCGGTGATCCTCTTTACAAGGAGTGCTCCCAGAAGGACCAGTACAATACCTACCAGATACATAGTTGCAGATACCCACCATGCGTCTGCGAAGAAAGCTCCGGCAAATAATGCGATTACAGGAATTTTAGCTCCACAGGGCATAAATGGCGTCAGCATAGCGGTTGTTCTCCGCTCTCTCTCATTGCGGATAGTACGGGAGGCCATAACGCCTGGGATCGCACATCCGGTACCGATTACCATAGGAATTACGGATTTACCGGAAAGACCTACTCTTTTAAAGATCGGATCCAGTACAACAGTGGCACGGGCCATATAACCGCAGTCCTCAAGAAGGGCAATGAGGAAATACATAACCATTACCAGCGGCAGGAAACCTACTACTGCGCCAACACCGCCAATAATACCGTCAACCAGGATTGCATACAGCAGAGGATTGGCATTTTCCATCATTCCGCCTACCCATCCCTGGAAGGTTTCAATCCAGGCAACCAGCCAGTCTGCGATCCAGGTTCCCAGTGTAGTCTGAGATATGTAGAAAACCAGGAAAATAATCACGGCAAAAATGGGAATACCAATGATCTTATGGGTGATCACCGCGTCAATCTTATCCTGAATAGTCTTATCTTTTGTAAAGACTTTTCTCTTTTCTACTTCCTTTACAATATTGTTTACAAAATCAAAACGTTTTCTGTCCGCAGCTTCTACTGCGCTTTTGTCATGAAGGTCGATATCTGCCTGGACATAAGGCGCCTTCTGCCCTTTTCCATATAAGGCGGCAGCCTGGCTTACAGCCTCTTTCAACCCTTCATGTCCCGAGGAAGTAGAGACGGTCTTCACCACCGGACAGCCCAGCTTCTCAGACAGACGCTTTACATCGATTTTTGTCTGTTTCTTTTCTGTAATATCACTTTTATTTAAAGCTACTACTACAGGAACGCCCAGTTCCAGAAGCTGTGTGGTAAAAAACAGGCTTCGGCTTAAGTTTGTGGCATCCACAATGTTAATGATCGCATCTGGATGTTCATTTTTCACATAACTGCTGGTGATGCTCTCTTCTGAAGTAAAGGGAGACATAGAATAGGCGCCAGGCAAGTCCACTGCGACCAATTCTTCCCCTCCATCATAGTAAGCCTTTTTGATCGGGCTTTCCTTTCGCTCTACCGTAACACCGGCCCAGTTTCCAACACGTTCATTTCTTCCTGTTAACGCATTGTACATGGTGGTTTTTCCGCTGTTAGGATTTCCTGCAAAAGCAATTCTCATATACAAAGTTCCTCCTTCATCCAATTAGTTGGCGCAAACAAAAATTAGTTTTTACTAACCTATGGCCAATTATTAAATTTTTTCAGTGAACAGGATCACTGCTTATTTTATATTGAAATAGCCTTGGCTAAATCAGTATCAATATTATATCTGCCATCTTTAATGGAGACCACACATCCGCCTTTTAAATGGGAAACTACCGTAATAGGCTCCCCTGTATAACATCCCAGAGAAAACAGGAAGGCCTCCAGTTCCTCATCGTCTGTGGCAATGTCTTTTATAATATATTCTTCGCCTTCTTTGGCATCCAATAAAGTCATATTCTTTGTCCTTTCTAACTAAATACAAAAAGTCTCTTTAAATTCTTTTTGTTAAGTTAGGTATCGCTACCTTTCACAATGATTAGTATATTCTAACTAATTGATTCTGTCAAGAAATACTTTATACTTTTTTTATTTTTAACAAAAAAATACTGTAGACAGCAAAAAACTCCAGGCTTTCATGACTATAATTTCCGCCTGGAGTTTTAGCGATTTCCTATTCTTCTTCTTTTAAGCCCTGCATATATTTATCCATGGCCTCTGCCACTTTTTTGGAATGGGCGACTGCCTCCACTACAGTTCTTGCGCCATTTACTACATCACCGCTGGCTAAGATTTCCGGACGTGAGGTATGTCCCTCCTCATCTGCCACCAGCAGTCCTCTCTGGTTGGCATCCAACCCTTTTGTAGTGTTTACAAGCTGATTTCTGGGACCCTGGCTAATGGAGATGATCACGCTGTCCGCAGGGTAAAGCTTTTCTGTTCCCGGAATCTGCTCAATGGAGCCGTCTTCTTTTTCCTCTGCATCAGCAAAGATGACCCCTTCATCGGTAATCTCTACCGGTATCTTACAATAGACAAATTCTACCCCTTCCAGCAGTGCATAATTATATTCATGCTGGCTGGCCGCTACTGTAGACGTTCTGGAAAAGCACTGAAGCCAGCGTACACCTTTACGTAAGGCTGTTCTGGCCACATCCTTTACCATTTTTGAACTGTAGGTACTGGAAATATAATTTTCAATGGTGGAAAAGTGTACCGGAGCTCCCTTTTTACCAAGGACACAATGTCCCTCACATTGATTTTCGTGATTACAGACCAGACTGCATACCGTAGTCAGTGGATTATTCTCAAAAAGCATCCATCCCGCCTTGTCCAGCTCTCCGTTGAGCATAAGCTGGATCACCTGGGGAATGGGAGTATGGATCGGGCACCCTTTTTGGCACTGGGGGACTTTACAGTTCAAACATCTTTTAGCCTCATCTAGTACATGTATTGCCATATTCATCCTTCCTTTCTTCTCTGGCAGAAATCTCTCCTTTTTATCAGCTTTTGTATATCTCCATTGTACTATCCGAGTATTGCACTGTCAAAGTTCCCTCTTTAGGGAATATAGAATAAAATTTAGAAAAGGGACTGGAACTGCCCATAAAACCAAATCAAGAATAGCGCTTCCTGACATAGGTTTCATACCTCAGTTCCAGTCCCATCTGCTTCAATCCTTTCTGCTTCTCTCAGCCGATAGAAACCACCTTAAAACCGACTTTTTCCACTGCCAGCCGCAAGGTCTCATCTTCTACCGGTCTGTCGAAAGAGACAATTGCTCTGTTTTTCTTCAAATCCACTTTCGCAGCCACACCGTCAATCTTATTCAGCTCTGAGGCCACGCTCTGCCTGCAATGTTCACAGTGCATCCCTTCAATCTGGATGATCTTTTCTCCTATTTTAGGATTCTTCAGCATCTTTCTCTTGGCTTTCACCGTACTGCTTCCGCCTCCGCAGCAGGCTCCTTCTCCCTTAAAATGCTTTACCGTGCCTTTTACTGCAAAAATCAGTACGATCAGCACAATTATCAATATAATTGCATCTGTCATAACAAGTCCCTACTTTCCTGGATTTTTCATATCACAATAATCCTTTTCTCTGCTCCCAGGACAGTTTCCGCCACAGCCGGAACAGCCTCTGCACCCAGCCTGGGGATTTTTCCTGATTTTGATCTGCCTGCGGATCACAAATCCGCAGCAGATCCCAATTACTGTAAGTACCAATATATCTGCGATCATCTTATCCATCTCCTGAGAGTCTTTTTAGTTATCACTAACTCTATTAATACAAATACTCTTTTTTCAGGAACTTGTCAATACCTGATTTACAAAGGTTCATCAGCTATCTCTATCTTATTGACCTCTTCGTCAGTCTCATTCTCCGTGTGTTTTACTCCCACTGTTCCAGCCACCACATAATAGTTGAACCTGGGTTCATAATAGAATTCCTTCATCAGAGAAAAGTTCTCTATCTTCCCTGTACTCTCCACATGCATCAAAGGACCTGTACAGTGCATGAGATAATCTCCGATTTTCACATGTTCTTCATCATAGGGAACTATAGGAAGGTCCTGCCGGATTATATCCAGTATCTTTGCTTCTATTTCCTCCAGATCAAACTCCGGCCTGCTCTGATAATTTATGGCAAATCCATGGCGGATATCCGAGCGGTGATAGTCTGGCCTGGGAATGTCCTTCACACAGTATCCAAAAAGATCTTCAGCACTGTGAGCCATCTTCCGATATATAAGAGAGCTGAAAGCAATCTGGGCAATATTGTCCGGCGGCGGTCCGAAAAGAGAAGGTCTGGTAACGATAACCTCTTCTCCAATTCCGATCAGCAGGTCTGCATTTCTCTTTAAAGCTGGATATAAAATCTCAAAATGCTCCACAATTACCCGTTTATGCTGGGAGGTCACATGGCGAACAGCCTCTGCGATCTCCTCCAAAGACACATATTTTTTTGCTGTCCGCACATCTACATGAAAGGTCTTTGGCGTGTAAAATCCCACTTCCTCAGAATTTAAAAGAGGCATGTTCAGAATATCGAATTCATCGTCTTCCTCTACTGTCTGGATTCCAGGAAACATCCCCTTGATCAGCCAGCTCTTTCCTGAGTCCTTTGCCCCAATGATTCCGATGATACGGTCAAAGGGATTCAGATACATCTGGGTAATCTTTCTCCCCAATTCCATCATTCTTTTGTTCCCTCTGGGAGCAAAGAAGAAATTGTACAGATTGCACTCATGTCTTACATTGTTATAAACCATAGAAACACCCTCATTCCCAATATCCATGGGACTGTGGCACGAAACCAAATCATGAATATTGATCTGTTTCATATCACAGTCCCTATCGTTTTATAGTTGCTTCTATTTTATCAGAGAAAGAGTCTAAAATACGTCTGATTATTTCAAAAATCCGCTGATGATCTGCTCTTCTGCCTCTTCCTCGGTCAGTCCCAACGTCATCAGCTTAATGATCTGTTCCCCGGCGATTTTTCCGATAGCTGCCTCATGGATCAGGGCCGCATCGGAATTGTTGGCCGTAATCTCCGGAATAGAACTGATCTTGGCGTTGCCTACGATAATGGCGTCACATTCTGTATGACCGCTGCATTTGGCATTTCCGTTTAATACAGACTGGAATAACTGGTAGGAGTCATCTCTGGCTACAGAACGGGAAATAATGTTGGCCCCTGAATCCTCTCCGTTCATATCTACGATAAAACGGCTCTCTGCCTTCTGGGTACCATGGGTCATCAGTCTTTCCATAACCTTAATGCTGGCGTGGTCCGCCAGTTTTGCGGTGGTCTTACGGATAGTAGAGTCCACACCTTTAATCTGAGCAGTATCCATTTCCATATAGCTGTTTTCACCCACTTCGATGATAGTCTCCGGATTCATGATCCTCTGACCTTTTCCATCACCGGTTCCGTAATGCTTTTCCACATATTTTACTCTGGAATTTTTTCCGATAAAGAAGCTGTGGATACCGTCATGCTGGCTTCCGTCATCAGTACCGCAGTGGATACCGCAGCCTGCAATAATGGTCACGTCACAGTCATCACCAATATAAAAGTCATTGTAAACGGTCTCTTTCAGGCCTGCCTGGGACAGCACTACGGGAATATGCACACTTTCATTTTTTGTTCCCGGTTTGATCTTGATGATAATGCCATCTCCGCTTTCTCTTGGCAGGATTTCAATATGTTCTGTGCTGTTTCTGGCCTCCGTCTTGCCGTTTGTACGGATATTATAGGCTCCCACCGGAATCTCATGGAGTCCGGAAACCGCCTCTAAAAGTTCTTTCTGTATTGTATCCATCAGTTCAGTCCTCCTTTTTTCCAAATGGCGCAGTTTGCAGTATCTTCCGGAGCGTCTGCCGCATTTAACAGTCCCGGCAGCACTTCATCTCTGGTTCCTCTCTTCACCAGCTTGCCTTCTGCGATCACCAGGATCTCATCTGCTGTGTTCAGGATCCTTTCCTGGTGAGAGATGATCAGAATAGAACCGTGTTTTTCTTTGTGAAGATTTTCAAACACATGGATCAGATTCTGGAAGCTCCACAGGTCGATTCCTGCCTCCGGCTCGTCAAAAACAGATAATTTAGTATTTCTGGCCATGACGGTGGCGATCTCAATACGTTTCATCTCGCCTCCGGAAAGACTGGAATTTACTTCTCTGTTAATATAATCTTTCGCACAAAGCCCTACCTCAGAAAGGTACTGACAGGCTCCTGAAAGGGAAATCTCTTTTCCTGCAGCCAGATTGATCAGGTCAAAGACCGTCACGCCTTTAAACCGCACCGGCTGCTGAAAAGCATAGCTGATACCGGCTTTGGCTCTGTCTGTAACGCTCCAGTCTGTAATGTCTTCTCCGTCAAAGAAGATCTTTCCTTCCGTGGGCTTCTGGATACCGGCGATGATCTTGGCCATAGTGGACTTTCCGCCCCCGTTCGGTCCTGTAATGGCAACAAACTTATTGTCCTCCAGGGTAAAGCTTACATGCTCCAGGATATCCTTCTCCTTGTCCTTTTCGTCGTCTACACGAAAAGAAACATCTCTTAATTCAAGCATTGTTTTTCCTCCGTTTATATATGAATATAGATATTTTTTGTCCGGTTTCTATTATATACGCCTGTCCGGCTCTTGTAAACTCTATTTTTACTTTTCTTTCCATAAGAAAACAGAGCTATCTTAGAATATAGATTGACAGACCCGCAGTCAGATGATATATATAAGACAGTTTCGGATCATTTGCCTGGCATGGGGCTGACACAGCCATTCTTTAATCGGCGCCATTGAAATCAGAAGGTGATAAAATTGAAAAAATCAAATACTTTTTATATCGCATTATTTCTTTTCCATGGTGTTTTTTATTTCACAGCCTTTTATTTGAGATTATTTACTTTCAGTGGATACAGCAGAGATTATCTTCTGACTGCTCCCTTTACTTGGTTTTATGGTCTTTGGGGACTGTGGGTTGTCCTTAACCTTTTTGTCCTTATACTTTTGATCCGTAAGAAAAAACATCACTGTAACTTTTTTATCCTTGAAATCATTTTTACATCTGTTTCCTTTGGACTGTTGCTGCTTTCCCTGATTTTATACGATTTTGCTTCTTTGTCCATAGTCAGCGGCTGAACATAAAGAGGGCATAAAAAGCTTTGTTACTCCTCTAAGCTTTTTATGCCCTCTAAGATTTTCTAATATCTTTTATAGATGTCTCCTCTATTTCCGATATTTTCAATATTAATAATTTTCATTTCCTCATCAATGGAGTAAATCACCCTGATAGTACCTACTCTGAGTCTAAACAGATCATACCCCTGAAGGCGTTTTATATCTGTTCCTTCTGGCAATTCAGATATCGCCTTCAAAATATTTCTTCAAAACTTATAGTTTTTCCATCATTTTCTTTTTCCGCTTCCTGAATCATCTGAAGATCCCATTCATCTGGTGGAATCTCCTCTCTCGCATAAGCCTTTAGAGATTCCAGCATATCCACTATAAACACCAGTCTTCTGTCAGGTATCCCATCTATCAACTCCATAATACGCTCTTTATTACTCATGTAATCACGCCCTTTCTCAGCGAGCAGACTGTTAAATTATTTTCTGTCTGTATTATAACATGTATTCCAAAATACTTGTCTCTTTATTTATACACAAATATCCTGTCTTATGCTATACTAAGATATCAGAAAATAACCCGCCGATATATCGGCTTTACTAAATTTCAAGGAGTTACTTATGAACGTTAAAAATCTGAATCTCAGTGTAGAAGAACTAAAAATTCTGGCGGAAAACGGCCAGAGAGATTTTATTTATGGAGTAGGCTATTACTATGAAAACGGAATCCGCACCTCCATAGATCTGGCCCAGGCCGCCGTCTGGTATGAGAAAGCGGCAAAAAAGGGGCAGGCCGAAGCAGCCATGCATCTGGCGCTTATGTATTTCCAGGGAAAAGGTGTGGAAAAAGATGAGCGGAAAGGCTTCCGGTATATGGAACAGGCGGCCAAAGACGGAAATGTCAACGCCCAGTTTAATATGGGACGGTGCTATGAGGAAGGTCTTGGCACAAAACCAGATCTTTCCAAGGCATTTGACTGGTACAAAAAAGCAGCAGGCCAGGGAGATTTCCGAGCTATGTGCTGTATGGGAAGCTACTATCTCTCCGGACAACCTGTTCCATACGACCCGGCCAAAGCTTTCCAGCTATTTGAAAAAGCTGCAAATGCCAATATCCCTGCTGCCCAGTACAACCTCTCTGTACTCTACCGTTACGGAGAAGGAGTGGAAAAAGATGAGGAAAAGTCAGATTTCTGGCGGATGAAGGCTGCCCAGAACGGTTTTAAGCTTGCCATAAAAGAGCTGGAAAATCCGGATAAAGATCCGGAGGAACTGGCGTGAAAACTATAGACAACAAAGGTGAAGAATAATGGAATAAAGGACGCTGTCGTTGTGGAAACACCTCTTTCCATAAGGTAGTGTAAAAAACTTTGTGGCTTTGGTAAAAAATGGCTCCTTTTTGGTAAGAATTACAGATATGACAATTCTTATCGAAAAGGAGTTTATTTATGGCAGTAGCAAAAGACCAAATCCGACAGATTATTACAGAAAACAACATTACCAGTGTGGCTGATGTTTACTCCCTTCTCAAAGACAGCTTCAAAGATATTTTGCAGGAGCTTCTGGAAGCCGAGATGGATGCAACTCTGGGCTATGAAAAAAATTGTAAAGGTGATCTTAAGAGCGATAATAAGAGGAATGGCCACTCTCCCAAAACACTCAAAAGCCAGTACGGGGAATTCCAGATCGATGTTCCCCGTGACCGCAATGGTGAGTTTGAACCAAAGCTGATCCCTAAATATCAGCGGGATATTTCCGGGATTGAGGAGAAAGTAATCTCTCTCTATGCCCGCGGAATGAGTACAAGGGATATTCATGACCAGATCCAGGAACTTTATGGGATTGAACTTTCCGCCGAAATGGTCAGCAAAATCACGGACAAAATCCTTCCGGAAGTGAAAGAGTGGCAGTCTCGTCCACTGAACCCTGTATATCCTTTTGTTTTTATGGACTGTATCCATTACAAAGTCCGGGAAGACGGCAGGATCCTCAGCCGCGCTGCTTATATTGTACTGGGAGTTACCGTGGAAGGATACAAGGATATTCTCAGTATTACCGTAGGAGCGAATGAGACCAGTAAATTCTGGCTCGGAATGCTCAACGACCTGAAAAACCGTGGCGTGCAGGATGTCCTGTTCTTCTGCGTAGACGGTCTCCCCGGATTTAAAGACGCAATTCAGGCCGTTTTCCCACAGGCACAGATCCAGCGCTGTGTCATCCATATGCTGCGCAATTCTTTTAAATATGTGAATTATAACGATCTGAAGAAGTTTTCCGCAGACTTCAGGGCTGTCTATAACGCGCCCAATGAATCCGCAGCTCTTTCGGAATTGGAAACGATCAAGGAGAAATGGGGAAAGAAATATCCCTATGCGATCAGTAACTGGGAAAACAACTGGGAAGATGTGAGTTCTTTCTTCCAGTTTTCCGGAGATAT
>NZ_NFIF01000009.1:0-145752 GCF_002161645.1 Blautia sp. An46
TTTCAGATACCTCTTGTGTTTTTAGATTTTACCAACTCGCCAGGTCAGTAATAATCTAAATTTACTTGAGGTATTTTCTTTGGTCAACTCCTTGATTTATAGTATACAGGAAGCTTTCTTAATCCTTTTAAATCTCCATTTTGTATGGATTTAATCCTTTCGGCGATTTTTTCTTCCGGCCAGTCCCACCATTTTATTTCCAGGAGTTCCTCTATGATGTTTTCATCAAATCGTTTTCGGATAGGCTTTGCAGGGACTCCTCCTACAACGGTATAAGGGGGAACATCCCTGGTAACAACAGCCCGGCAGCCAATAACGGCGCCGTCTCCTATAGAAACTCCTGAAAGTATCACAGCCTCATAACCGATCCACACATCATTGCCGATTACGATGTCCCCTTTGTGATCCCAGGCTTCAGTAACCTTGTCTTTTTCAAGTCCCCATTCTTCAAAAAACAGAGGAAAAGTATAGGTGGAAAGAGATGACATTTTGTGATTTCCACTGTTAAAAAGAAACTTTACACCACAGGCAATGGAGCAGAATTTTCCAATAATGAGCCGGTCTCCGTTGATGGGATAGTGATACAGAACATTGTTATTCTGAAATTCTCTGGGGTCATTGACAAAATCATTGTAGATAGTAAAATCCCCTATTTCGATATTGGAATCTGTGATCACATTTTTTAAATAAACAGTTTCCCCATCTCCAGTCCGGGGATAGACTTTATCTGCCGTAGCCATTCTGATACCCTCCTTAAGTAAAAGATTTCCCCGCAGTCAGTGATTTCTGAAGTCCTATATCGTTGGCTGCCTGGGGGAATGTTCTGAGAATATTTTACCTGGAGGACTTTCTTTTCTGCAATCTACAGAATAATACGGTACTGTTTTGTAGAAAAGGACCGCCGCATCTCTGGATTTCTTTGATACGGCAGTCCCTTTATTATTTTTGATAAATAATTTTACGTATAGCAGATATGGAAAGGCAATAGCGGCAGGCTAGATCCTCTGGGGAAATGCCCTGGTCATATTCGGCGCGAATCTTTCTATTGCGCTTTTCCAGCTCTTTTCGATAACCAGATAATTCTCCCCAGGATTTTCGCTGCTCTTCTTTTGCCGGTACATAGATATAGCCGGCCTGAACGTAGTTCTGCAGTTCTTCGATCAATGCTTTGGGAAGAATTGTCTTTGCATTTATATATTTCAAATGCAGGCCTCCTTCTTGATCATGCCAAGGAGCAAAGCCAGCAATTTTACATAAGCGGCTTCTCTGGTTACTCCACGTAAAGGCCGCTTAGGATACTGGCTTTGCGTGGAGATAAGCCTGGTTCTTCTTTTTTCTATTTCCGCACATAAATCTCACCACCTTGATGCTGGGCAAATACTTTTGACAGAGAGGGCAGTGCCTCTGTATAAAAGCAGTATAGCATTAAGAACTTAAGGGCTCAAGAAATATCGCCTGAAATTCAGCCTGGCTGTTATGGAAAATGTAGGTGGGACTGTATACTGGGGAGTATGAGAGAAAATGGGAGAGAAATGAACAGAGAAGCAGAAAAGGAGCTGTGAAAGCTCCCTTTCTATTCTGTGATTATTGCCTTATCCAGCGCCTTGTTGATAGCATCCAGAAGCAGCATAGAGGTATATTTGTTTTCTTCTGAATAAGTGATGTTTTCCGTAGACTGGGACTGGCAGATCTGAGTGGAGAGGGCATCCAGGGCTGGCTCCATAAGAGGATACATGGCGGTGGTGGTCTCGCTGAGGTTTTTCAGAGAGATGGAATTAATGTGGTCTTCGTCCACAGTGACCTCTACGTCAAAGGTATTGTCGTTTAAGGTTATGGGACTTGTGTATACACCGGCATGATAAACTGCATCTGCGCTGGCCGGATCCGCCTCTTTGTTTTTTCCGAACATCATAAAGAGCAGAACAGCCAGTACAATGGCAAAGACCACGAAAATACCGGTATAGATAACTTCTTTCATATGTAGTACCACAATTTTTGTTTTTGAGCTCATGGCTGCACCTCCTGCATTTCTTTTTATAGCATATTATAGAAATGGGGAAAATATGACGGAAGTTTTGATTCTTCCAGCGGAGGGGATGGAGGGCAGAAATTCTGTACATTCCGTGTGATCTGTGCTACCATTTAATTACGGGAAATGGAAAAGCAGAGGTATCTGTAAAATTTTCAAAACAGTCTAATAGTATTTTTATATCACATCCGTCCAATTCGGACATATTTCTCAAATAATAAAACAATCAGGAAAACAAAGATTAATCTGGGCAGGACCATTTCTTTTGTGTATAATGATTTTACAGATACAGTTTCTGCAGGCCCGAAAGGAGGCCTTTTGAAGGAAACAAACTGTCAGGAACCATCAAAACCCCTGGGACAGGTAGAAGACGAGATCATGAAGACGGGAGCTCAGTTTTTCGGTGAAGAATTACTGAGGTGGCTGGGCGTAAAAGAACCTGTAGAAGGAATCGCCCCTACGGAGCTGGTAGATCTGGAAACTAGGAAAATGTATCAGGATTTTAACTATGTAATGAAAAATGGCTGGTGGTATCATATTGAATTCGAAAGCGATCCCATTACAAAAGATGATCTGCGAAGGTTCCGGGAGTACGAAGCAGCTACCAGCAGAACCTATGGTGTAGAAGTGCTTACCTGTGTGATCTGTACAGCAAACGGGAAACACATACGCACTGAGCTTACTGAAGGGATTAATACCTATCGGGTTAAGCTGATACAAATGAAGAAGAAAGATGGGGATAAAATTCTCCGAAAAATACAAAAGAAGAAAAATCTGAAAAGAAAAGACCTCGTTCCAATGCTCCTAAGCCCTCTTATGGGAGGTAAATCTGAGATCAAAACCAGGATACTTGAGGGAATTAAAACCATAAATAGAGAGGATAAGCTGATCAGCAGAGAAGAAGCGAAAAAAATGGAAGCCATGCTCTATGCACTGGCTAACAAATTGCTTAGCAGAGCAGAACTGGAAAAAATAAAGGAGGAAGTCAAAATGACAATACTGGGACAAATGTTGAGAGAAGATTTTATGGAAGAGGGCAGGATAGAGGGAAGACAGGAAAACCAGGAACGATACAACCGTTTGATCTTGTGTCTGGATAAAGATGGAAAGACATCTTTAATGGTAAAGGCTGCGTCCGATCCCCAGCTGTTGGAAAAACTATTCCAGGAGTATGGAATCTAAGTACAGCAAATAGGAACTAATCCATATTATGGATTTGCTGAACAGGGTTTCCGTACAATATTTATCGGCAGAAAAAGAGGAAGATTATGAAATATAAATTATTGGTTTTAGATATAGATGGTACTGTGACCAATTCACAGAAACAGGTAAGTGAGAAGACAAGGAAGGCGGTAATCCGCCTTCAGGAGCAGGGGGTGCCTGTGGCAATCGCTTCCGGCAGGCCCCCTCAGGGAGTCTCCTATGTGGCAGAGGCTCTGGGTTTTCAGACTTATGGAAGTTATATCCTGCCTTTTAACGGAGCAAGGATCCTGAACTTCAAAACAAAGGAGTGTGTTTTTGAGCGGACACTGCCTTTAAGCCTTCCGGCCAGACTGTGGAGAGATGCGCTGGAGAATCAAATCGGGATCATTACTTACCGTGGAGATGTGATCTACTCTGGAACGGAGCCGGATCAGTACATGGCCATTGAATCCAGGATCAACCAGATTCCTATTGAATACCGGAAGAACTTTGGCACTTTTATCGATTTCCCTGTCAATAAGTGTCTGCTTACCGGAGAACCCCAGGACTTGGAAGCTTTAGAGCCTATGATGGCCAGAAAGTATCAGCATGAAGCTCAGGTATTCCGCTCGGAGCCTTATTTCCTGGAGATTACTCCCAAGAATGTGGACAAGGCATATTCCCTCCGTCACCTTCTGGAGATTCTGGAAATTTCCAGGGAGGAGATGGTATGCTGCGGAGATGGGTTCAACGACGTGTCCATGATCCAGTTTGCTGGGCTGGGAGTAGCTATGGCCAACGCCCAGGAGAAAGTAAAGGATGTGGCGGACTATATTACTGTAAATGACAATGACCATGACGGTGTGGCAGAAGTTATTGAAAAATTTTTTCAGTAGCAGCCCATGAATAAATATTCTTAACAGTCTATTTACGAGGCTGCTTTTGGACAGAAGGGAAGAACAGAATGGCGTTACAGTTTATTTTCGGACCCTCTGGTTCGGGAAAATCCCATTATATTTACAACAGAATCATAGAGGAATCTTTGGAAAACCCCAAAAGACAGTATCTGATACTGGTGCCGGAGCAGTTTACCATGCAGACCCAGAAGGAATTGGTCATGCTCCATCCCAGGAAGGGGATCATGAATATTGACGTTCTGAGCTTTGAGCGTCTGGCCTTCCGGGTTCTGGAGGAGACAGGAGCTCTTTCACAGGAGCTTTTGGAAGAAACCGGAAAGAGTATGGTCCTTCGGAAGGTAGCCCAGGAGAAAAAGAAGGAGCTGAAGATACTGGGCTCTAAGATGAATAAACAGGGTTATGTCTCCCAGTTAAAATCTATGGTTTCAGAACTGCGGCAGTATGAGATACAGGTAGAGGACCTGGATAAACTTCTGGAGGATGTGGAGGATAAACCAGAGCTTTTTTACAAGCTGAAAGATATTCAGACTTTGTACAAAGGCTTTTTTGATTATCTGGAAGGAAAGTTTATTACCCAGGAGGAAGTCCTGGATGTTCTGGCCCAGCGGGCGGACCAGTCAGAAAAACTGAAGGACAGCACAGTGGTCCTGGATGGCTATACTGGATTTACTCCTATCCAGATTCAGGTAATGGAAAAGCTGCTGAAGCTTTGCAGGCAGGTATATATCCCCCTCACTATGGGAAGAGGAGAGGATCCCTATCGTCTGGGAAGCCCTTATGGACTTTTTTACCTTACCCGGCAGACGGTGAATAGATTATGTAAACTTGCAGAGGAGACGGGGACTTCCTGGAGTGAAATCTGGATTCCCCAAAAAGGTGAGAAGTATCAGGGGAGATTCCGGAATAATGAAGCCCTGGACTATCTGGAAAGAAATATTTTCCGAAAAAATTACCGGCCTTATGCAGGCAAAGAAAAAGCAGTTTTTATCCGGGAAGCTCTGAACCCCCAGGAAGAAATGGAGGAGACAGCCTGCCGGATCCGTCATATGGTCCGGAAGGAAGGCTATCGTTTCGGGGATTTTGCCCTGGTTACAGGAGATATGGAGGTTTATTCCCCGGCAGCCAGAAGAGCTTTTGAAAAATATGGGATTCCTTGTTTTGTAGATGAGAAACATTCTCTTTTCATGAATCCCTTTATTGAATATATCCGCAGCGCCGTGGATATGGTGGTGGAAAATTTTACCTATGAAAGTGTATTTCGGTTCTTACGCTGTGGTCTCACAGATATAACCGAAGAAGAAACAGACCGGCTGGAGAATTATGTCATCGCTATGGGAATCCGGGGACTTGACCGGTGGGACCAGGAGTGGGTGCGCTCTTATCGTGGAGAAGATCCGGAAGAATGTGTAAAACTGAACCCGGTAAGACAGCGTCTTGTGGATATGTGGCGGCCTTTTGCGGAAGGGCTGAAGAGTCCTCAGGGTACCATCAGGACCTGCTGCCAGGCTCTTTATGAATTTATCTGCAGGAATCAGATCGAGAAAAAGCTGAAGCTTTATGAAGAAGGATTTACCGCAGCCGGGGAAATGGCCATGGCCAAAGAATACAGTCAGATCTACCAGATCGTCATGGACCTTCTGGATAAGCTGGTGGAAGTGCTGGGAGATGAGCAGGTACGGCCAGGGGCCTTTAAGGAGATTCTGGAGGCAGGGCTTTCCGAAGCAAAGGTGGGCGTGATCCCTCCTGCCGCAGACCAGGTTCTGGTAGGAGATATGGAAAGGACCAGGCTGAAGGATATTAAGATTCTTTTTTTTGTGGGAGTCAATGAGGGGAAAATCCCCAAAGAAAAGTCTGGGAGCAAGATTCTCTCGGATTTAAACAGGGAGGAACTGGAAGGACCTCTTGAAAGACTGGGACTGGCTCTGGCGCCCACAGCTAGAGAGGAGCTTTATACCCAGAAGTTTTATCTCTATCTGAATCTTACAAAGCCCAGCGAAAGAGTATACCTTACTTATAGCCGGTTAAACGGCAATGGAGATGTGATTTCTCCTTCCTATCTGGTCAGCCAGACAGAAAAGCTGTTCCCCCAGGCAAGGCAGACCCAGGAAGTTCCTATGTATACAGAAAATATCCAGGGAGCTTTGGAGCAGGTGGCCAGGGAACTGGGAGGGAGACAGGGGAAAAGCCCGGTTTTTCAGGAACTGTATACATGGTTTCAGAAAGAGGAGAGGTGGAAGACCTGGGCAGACCGGCTGGTGGAGACTGCCTATTATGTCAACCCACAGGACGCCATTGGAAAGGCGGCGGCTCAGATCCTTTACGGCAGAGAGCTGGAAAACAGCGCCACCCGGCTGGAACAGTTTGCCCGGTGCGCCTGTGCCCATTTTCTGACCTACGGCCTGGCTTTTAAGGAACGCGTCCGGTACCAGTTTACTATGGCAGATCTAGGAACCCTTCTTCACAATAGTCTGGACCTTTTTGCCAGAAAGCTTCGGGAAGAAGGGATTTCCTGGACTCAGCTGGAAGATGGGGAGAGAGACCGGCTGGCAGAGGCCTGTGTGGATCAGGTAGTAGCCCAGGCAGGAGAGACGGTGCTTCTTTCCTCTGCAAGAAACGCCTATACCGTAAAACGTGCGAAAAGAATGGTAAAGAGAACGGTGTGGGCCCTTCAGTTCCAGCTTCGCCAGGGACGGTTTTTCCCGGCCCTTACAGAATGGGCTTTCGGTCCCTGGGATAATATTTCCAGCCTGGATCTGGAGCTTTCTCCGGAGGAAATCCTTCATCTTACAGGAAGGATTGACCGGATCGACCTGTGCAGAGAAAATGGCAAAGTCTATGTGAAAGTTATTGATTATAAATCTGGAAATACCCAGTTAGATCCGGTAAAAATGTATTATGGCCTTCAGTTACAGCTTGCCCTGTACTTAAGTGCGGCAGTGGAGCTGGAACAGAGGCGCTTTCCAAACGAAGAAATCATTCCTGCGGGAATTTTTTACTATAATATCAAAGATCCGGTGCTGAACCGGGAAGATGTAAAAGACCCGGAGCATCCGGATCGGGAAATCCTGAAGAAGCTGAAGATGGACGGTCTGGCAGCCCGGGAGCCGGAGATCCTGGAGCGGCTGGACAAAGACCTGGCTGCAGGAAAAAGTATAGAGTCTCTGGCAGTTCCGGTAAAATATACGGCAAAAGGCACCCTGGCCGGAAACTCCAGGGTGGCAGACCAGGAACAGTTCTCTATAATTATGAATTATGTAAACTATAAAGCTACAGAAATCGGTCAGGAAATCCTTCAGGGAAAGGTGGAGGTGAATCCTTTTGCCTATCAAAAGGAATGTGCCTGTGATTACTGTCCTTACCGGAATGTCTGCGGCTTTGATGAGAAAATCCCAGGATATTCCTATCGGAGGCTTGGAACCTGTAAGCCAGAGGAAATCTGGGAAAAGATGAAAGCAGCACTGAAAAATACAACCCACAGGGAGGAGGAATAGATATGGCAGTTTCATGGACAGAAGAACAGCAGCGGGTCATTGACACCAGAGACTGCAATATTCTGGTCAGCGCCGCTGCAGGAAGCGGAAAGACTGCGGTGCTGGTAGAGCGGATCCTTCAGCGGATCCTGGATAAGAACCGGCCTGTGGATATTGACCGGCTGCTGGTAGTGACTTTTACAAGAGCGGCAGCAGGAGAGATGAAAGAGCGGATTGCCAGAGCTATTGAGCAGAGACTGGAGGAGGACAGCGAAAACGAACACCTTTTAAGACAGAGCACTCTGGTCCATCATGCCCAGCTCACTACCATAGACAGCTTTTGTTCCTATGTGGTAAAGAATTATTTCCATCTGATTGACCTGGACCCTTCCTTCCGTATGGGAGATGAAGGGGAGATGCGGCTGATGAAAGCAGACGTGGCAGGAAAAATCCTGGAAGAAGCCTATGGAAGAGAGGATTATAGAGAATTTGCTTCTTTTGTAGAGGGCTTTTCTCAGGGAAAATCCGATGAGAATATTGAAGACCTGGTGCTGAAGCTCTATGAGTTTTCCATGAGTTATCCCTATCCGGAAGAATGGCTGGAGGATTGCCGCAGAGCCTATGATGTAAAGAGTCAGGAGGACCTGGAAAATTCCGCCTGGATGGAGGCAGTAAAAAGAGAAATCAGCAAGCAGATAGAAGAAGCAGGGGAGCTTCTTACTCAGGCATTGGAAGTGGCAGAAGAGGGAGACGGTCCCGGCTTTTATATCCCTCTCCTGGAAGAAGAAAAAAAATCTGTGGAGAAGCTTCTTTCTATGGAGAAGTTTTTTGACTGGAAAGAGGCTGCGGATCATCTGGAATTTAAGCGCCTTCCTCCGGGGAAAAAGGCGGAGAAGGAGCTGGTGGCTGAGGAAAAACAGGAGCTGGCCAAGAACCTTCGCAGCCAGGCAAAAGATCTATTAAATGATCTGAAGGCCAGGTACTTCCAGGAATCCCCAGAGGAAATGGTGGAACACCTTCAGGCAGCGGCCCAGCCCGTAGGAGTGCTGGTGGATCTGACACTGGCTTTTATGGAAGCTTACAAAAAGAAAAAGCAGGAGAAAAATATCCTGGATTTTTCAGACCTGGAACATTATGCTCTGGAAATCCTGGTAAATCACAGCCCGGAAAAGGATGAGCGGACTGGGGCAGCCAGGGAACTGGCAGACCAGTTTGCGGAAATCATGATCGACGAGTATCAGGACAGCAATCTGGTCCAGGAGAAGATTCTTACCTCTGTTTCCCGTGTGGAAGAAGGGGAATACAACATCTTTATGGTAGGAGATGTAAAGCAGAGTATTTATCGGTTCCGACTGGCCCGTCCGGACCTGTTTATGGAAAAATTCCACAGTTATCCGGTGATCCCGGGAGGAAAGACTTACCGCATCGACCTTCATAAAAATTTCCGCAGCCGGGGAACAGTGCTGGACAGTGTGAATTATATTTTCTACCAGATCATGGGAGAGGACCTGGGCGGGGTAGAGTACGATAAAGATGCAGCGCTTTATCCCCAGGGACAGTTTCCAGAGCTTCCAAAGGAAACAGAGCCTGCAGCGGAAGTCCTTCTTCTGGAGGAAGACGACCCGGTATGGCAGGAACAGGACAGTCCGGAAACTGCCCGGGAGCTGGAGGCAAGGATGATTGCCCTGCGTATCCGGGAACTGAGAGAGACAGGGCAGGTGACAGACAAAGAAACCGGAGAGTTAAGACCGGTGAAATATTCGGATATCACCATTCTTCTCAGAACCATGACCGGCTGGTCCGAGACTTTTAAAAAGATCCTGAATTCCTGCAATATTCCGGCCAGTGTTACCACAAAGACAGGATATTTCTCTGCCCCTGAGGTAGCGGCTGTGCTGGACTACCTGCAGATTTTGGACAATCCCTTTCAGGATATCCCTCTGGCAGGGGCTTTGAAAAACCAGTCTCAGGGATTTACCTTTGAAGAACTGACCCAGATCCGGAATCTGGGAAACGCAGGAGAGAAGATTACTCTTTATGAGGCGCTGCTGGAGACAGAAAAGGTTCCCAATCCCCTCCAGGATAAGGTGATAGGTTTTTTAAAAACCTATCGGAAACTGCGCCGGGAAGTGCCTTATACTCCTATCCATCAGCTTATCTGGGATTTCTTTGACCAGACAGGCTTTCTTCTCTGGCAGCAGGCATTCCCTTCCGGAGAGCAGAGAAAGGCCAATCTTCTCATGCTCCTGGAAAAAGCCAGGGACTATGAGAGCACCAGCTACAGGGGGCTGTTCAACTTTGTCCGGTATATTGAAAATCTGAAAAAATATCAGGTGGATTTTGGGGAAGCCAACATTCTCTCAGAAAAAGAGGATACGGTGAAGATCATGAGTATCCACGGCAGCAAAGGCCTGGAATTCCCTGTGGTATTTGTGGCAGGTATGGGAAAACAGATGAATATGCAGGATGCCAGAGAGAGTATTGTACTCCATCCGGATCTGGGGATCGGTGCGCCTTGTGTAGATGAAAAACTGCGAATCCGGACCAGAACCATTCTCCAGCGGGCCATTCAGCAGGAGATTACTCTGGAAAGTCTGGGAGAGGAGCTGCGGATCCTCTATGTAGCCCTTACAAGGGCAAAAGAAAAACTGATTCTTACAGGGACGATTTCAAAGCTGGCAGAGAGGCTTTCCCAGCAGGAAATGCTGAAGCGGCGGGAACAGACCCGGCTGCCCTATGGGGTGCGGATGAAGGGCAAAAGTTATCTGGACTGGATTTTGTCGGCCCTGGCCAGACACAGAGTTATGAAGGAGCTGTACCAGTCAGTGAATCTTGGAGTATATCCCCTGAACCCACTTTATGAAGGCTCCGGAGATTTTAAGATCCGGAAGGTGTCGCCTCTGGAGCTGGTAAGGGGAGAATTGGATGCCAGAACCAGAGAGCTGGAAGAAAAGGAAGGATACCTGAACTGGGATACTGGAAAAGTCTACGACTCTGATACGAAGAAAGAACTGGAAGAAAGTTTTTCCTATGTGTATCCTTATAAAGACCTTGCCAGGATTCCGGCCAAGGTGACGGTATCTGAGGTAAAAAGGATTCAGACAGAAGAGGACGAGGAAAGTCTGAATCTCTATCCGGACAGCGGGAAAGATCAGAAAACGGTTTCTGGTGAAGAAGAACCAGAAGAGGGTTATGTTCCGGCATTTATGAGAACGGAGCAGGAGGAGCTGAAGGGTGCAGAAAGAGGGACTGCCTATCATGCAGTTCTGGAACGGCTGGATTATGAGAAAACTGGCAGTCTGGAAGAGGTGAGAGGACAGATACAGGAACTTTGCCGTATGGGAAAGATTTCCCAGGCAGTGCAAAGCTCCGTATGGCCCAAAGATATTTATGACCTTGCCGAAAGCAGCCTGGGACAGAGAATGAAAGCAGCAGCGGCAAAAGGGCTCTTAAAGAGAGAACAGCCCTTTGTCATAGGAGTGCCTGCTTCTTCAGTAAGCAGGGAGTATCAATCAGAAGAAGAAATCCTGGTCCAGGGAATTATCGACGCTTTCTTTGAGGAAGAAGACGGCCTGGTGCTGGTAGACTATAAGACAGACCGAATACCCTCAGGAAATCCCCAGGAGCTGACAGAAAAATACAGGATACAGCTTCTGTATTATCAGGAAGCCCTGGAGCGTATGACAGGGAAAAAAGTAAAAGAAAAATACATCTACTCCTTTTATCTGAAAAAAGAAATCCCGGTGTGAGAGTGCCGGGGTTTTTTACTTTTCTTCCATAAATCTTTAGAAATTCTTAATATAATATTGTTGACAAAATTATATTATATGACATATAGTATTAAATAAGAAATAGCAAAGGGGTGAGGAAATGATTTTCAATACAGGTGCAGCCCTTCTGGATGCCATCGTTCTGGCAGTTGTGTCCAGAGAGGAGGAGGGGACCTATGGTTATAAGATTACTCAGGATGTGCGCCGGGTACTGGAAGTTTCAGAATCCACCCTGTATCCGGTTCTGAGGCGCCTTCAGAAAGATGAGTGCCTGGAAACCTATGACCGGGAATTCGCAGGCAGGAACAGGAGATATTATAAAGTTACCGAAAAAGGTATGGTACAAATGAATCTATACAGGGAAGAATGGAAAAGCTACTCAACGAAAATCAGCAGATTGTTTGAGGGAGGGGAACTGAAATGAACAGAACAGAATTTTTAGAGCAGCTGGAACGGCTGCTGTGGGATATACCGGAGTCTGAGAGAAAGGAGGCTCTGGAATATTATCAGGATTACTTTGAAGACGCCGGAGCAGAGAATGAAGGAAAAGTGATCCAGGAGCTGGGAAGCCCCGGTAAGGTAGCGGCCATCATCCGGTCAGATCTGGAAAATGAAGGGATACAGTACGGAGAATATACAGAGACGGGATATACGGACGAGAGATTCCAGGAGAAAAAGGTGCCGGAACCTTCGGAAATGAAAGAAAACAGTGAGAGATCTGAAACCGGCCAGGAAGAAAATAACTGGGACGGCACCAGATACAGAGATCCCCAGGGGGAGAGAAGGCAGCACAGCTATGACGGCCCTTACAGCAGAGCCGGATACGGAAGAAATTACGGACAGAATCCAAGACATTCCAGAAGCGGAGCCGGCTGGATTCTGCTGATCATTTTTGCTGTAGTGGCCCTCCCCTTTGTGTTTGGTTTCGGAATGGGGGCCCTGGGCCTGCTGATAGGAATCATCGGAGGGATCATCGGACTCCTGGCAGGAGGGATCGGCCTGACCGTAGGCGGCCTTATGTTTCTGATTCACAGCCTGGTGTTCCAGCTGGCTTCTCCCCCTACGGCAGTTGCCTGTGTGGGAGGGGCTCTTATGATGACGGCAGTTGGTATTCTGCTGCTTCTGGCTTTCATCTGGCTGATCTTCCGGGCGTTTCCGGCTGTATTCCGCTGGGCGGTGGATTTGATCCAGAGGGTCCTGCACAGAGGTATCCGGGGAGGTGAAAATTCATGAAAAAGTTTACAAAAATTGCTTTGATCACAGCTCTTGTCATGCTGGTCACAGGAGGGATCCTGACAGCAGGGGGAATCCTTTTCGGGGCTTCCCCAAAGGCATTTCTGGACGGCCTGGAAAGAAGCACAGAAAATAATCATGTTTTTTACCGCTGGTTTGGAACTGACTGGCTGGAACGGCTGACGGACCTGGACGATCTGGAAGAGATGGGAGAGGAATGGGAAAATTACTGGCAGGAAAGAGGAGAATCCTGGACCAGAGACTGGTCTGATGAAACCGGTGTCCGCAATATGGACTGGTCCGAGGCCAGCCAGAGGGGCAGCATTGAGGCTTCAAGGGTGAAAAGTCTTTATGTGACAGCAGAAGCGGGAGAAATCCGGATACAGCCCTCTCCGGATGAAAAAATATGGGTTTCAGGTTCCGGACTGGATTCTAGTCTGTATGTGGCAGATTTTGACATTGATACAGGAGTCCTTACTGTATCCAGAAGCGATGGGCTTGTGGACAGCAGCAGGTCTTTACTGATCCAGATCCCTCAGGCTAAGGTATTTGAGGAGCTGTACCTGAACTCCAGCGCAGGAAGCCTGGAAGCAGAAGGAAAACTTGCGGCCGGGAGCTGTGATATAGATGTGGCGGCAGGTAATCTGGAGGTGGAACTGATGGAGGCTGACGATTCCACTCTGAACTGTGACGCCGGACGGCTACGGATAAAATATACCGGAAGACTGGAGGACTATACGGCAGATGTCCGTGTGGACTCCGGCGCCCTGGACCTGGGCGGAGAAAGTATAGATGGCTTTCATGAAGGAACATTTGGAGCAGTATCTTCAGATAAGACCATGGACATAGAGAACAATGCAGGAAATATCAGAATAGATTTTGAGGATCAATAGAAAGGAGTATGTGTCATGTCAGATAAGAGATTATATCGTTCTTCTGTAAATTATATGCTGGCGGGAGTCTGCGGAGGGATCGGGGAGTATTTTAACATAGATCCTACCCTGATCCGCCTTGCCTGGGTTATTGTGACCTGTATGAGTTTTGGCTCCGGGATCATCGCTTATATTATTGCAGCCATTGTTATTCCAAAATAGAAGAATATATGACAGAAAGCAGAAAAAGCTGAATAAAGGGAAAGAAAAGGGCCATACTCTAAGAAAAAGGAGTGTGGCTTTTGATGTCTAAGAAAAAAGAAGAAAAAATTGATTTAAACAAGATTCCTCAGGAGGAACAGTTGAAATATGAGATAGCAGAAGAACTGGGGGTTCTGGATAAAGTTCTGGAAAGGGGCTGGAAAAGTCTGTCCGCTAAGGAAACTGGACGGATTGGAGGACTTATGACCAAGAGAAGACGAGAGGAAAAGATGAAAGAAAAAGTGGATGAAAACAGTAATATTTCTTGACGCAAATCTCTGCTGGTGGTATTATACAAGTGTGTAATTCCATAAACCTATTGAGTGCATCAGCGTTGACCGCACAACACTGGTGAAAAGGGAATCAGGTGAGAATCCTGAGCGATCCGGTCACTGTATTTGGGGAGCAATGTCAGCAAAATCCATTGTACGAAAGTATGAGAAGGAGAGGCAAAGCGGAGAACCATAAGTCAGGAAACCTGCTTAATAGCAGTAAGGTGAAAACTTCCGTGCAAAGTTTGAAATCCCTGTAGCCCTGGATGGGGCTATATGTTTCCGCTTTTCATGTGAAGGCGGAATTTTTTATGGAATAGTGCCGAAAGGTAAACGCCTGAATTTATAGAATTATGCATGATTAAATGGCAGACGGTTCTCCCGGTTTCTAAATGTTGTCCTGTATATCCAATCCGTTTTCCCGCAACAAACGGAACATACACATCCTCCGCAGGACAGAGAAATCGTGACAAAACCGGGAGAAACGCCGGAAACTTCATATTATTTCTTATTTATGAAAAGAAGAGGTCATTATCGCCCTCTTCTTTTTGTACAGAGGTCCTTAGTGTATTGAGGGCAGGATAAGGAAAAGAAAGAGACAGATAAAATGACGGAATATACAGAAAAGAGAAAAATCAGACCAGAAGAGCGGCTTGCCGCTTTTTTTCGGCAAAAGGGAGAGATAACAAGAAGGGAAAAACTGTCGATTGTCTGGCAGATGAGCGTTCCCGCCATCATGGCTCAGATAACCTCTATTTTAATGCAGTATATTGACCAGGCAATGGTGGGAAACCTTGGGGCCCAGGCGTCAGCATCTATTGGAGTTGTCTCCACAAGCACCTGGCTTCTTAGCGGACTGTGCAGCGGCGTGGCTACAGGTTTTTCTGTACAGGCTGCACACCAGATTGGAGCGGGCAGAGAGGCCAATGCCAGAAAAATCCTGAAACACGGACTTGCCGCAGCCCTTTGTTTTTCCCTTATCCTCATGGCAGTGGGAATAGCCATCAGCGGGAAACTTCCTGTATGGCTGGGAGCAGGAGAAGAGCTTTGGACAGATGCATCAGGCTATTTCTTTGTCTATGCATGTTCTCTTCCTGCAGTGCAGATAAACCGGCTGGCAGGCTCCATGCTTCAGTGCAGCGGAAATATGCGGACGCCCAGTATATTAAACGCCAGTATGTGTCTTCTGGACATTGTTTTCAATATGATCTTTATACGGCACTACGGTGTGCTGGGAGCAGCAATAGGAACAGCCCTTGCTCAGGCTGTAGTATGTATTTTTATGCTCCGGGCGGTTTGCTTCCGCTCCCCTGTGTTTCGATTCAGAGGAGAAAAGGGAGGAATGGATAAGAAGATTTTTACCACTGCTTTTCAGGTGGGAGCTCCGCTGGCCTTTGAACATGTGGCTGTCTGTGGGGCTATGATCGTTACTACCAGGATCATTGCACCCCTGGGAACTGTGGCTATTGCAGCAAACTCTTTTGCAGTAACAGCGGAGAGCCTCTGCTATATGCCAGGGTATGGGATTGCTGAGGCAGCTACTGCTCTGGTAGGACAGAGCCTGGGAGCCGGGAGGGAAAAGATTGCAAAAAGTTTTTCCAATCTTTCTGTGCTTCTGGGAGGCGGAATCATGGCAGTAACGGGATCTCTGATGTTTTTCATATGTCCTGGGATCTTTCATATGATGACACCGGATATTCAGGTGCGGCAGCTTGCCGCGGAAGTACTGCGGATACAGCTTTTTGCAGAGCCCCTTTATGGAGTGTCCATTGTGGCTGCAGGAGCTCTCCGGGGAGCAGGAGACTCCCTGGTCCCCAGTATCCTGAATCTGATCAGTATTTGGGGCGTGCGTATTACACTGGCTCTGCTGTTGGTGGAAAAATGGGGACTTCATGGAGTGTGGACTGCAATGTGTATTGAATTATGCGTAAGAGGTCTGCTGCTCTTATTCCGCCAGCAGACCAGCAAAGTAGGGTATAGAGAAACATCTGGGAAAGGAAAATCCTAAAGACTTTGAGGGCAGTATGGGTTTTTGTCCAGAAACTGCACTTCCAGGATCACAGGCTGGTGGTCCGTATATGCAAAATCTGTGTTTATCACAGAAACACGGGATATCTTCAGATTATCGGATACCAGGAACCCATCCAGCACATATGCCAGGGACTTCCCTGAAGAACCGTCGTAAGGCCGGTCCAGAAGCCGGCAGGTGGGCCAGGTATCATCGGCGGCTATGGAAAAGTGGGCCGGAAGAAAGTCTTTTTCCAGGAGACCAGGGGTCCAGTTCTTGCTTTTACGGAGAGGATATTTGTCCTCTCCTTTTATAATCTGATTGAAATCCCCGCCGGCGATGACATAATTGCCTTTTTCATATTCCCGGGAAAGGATCTGGGAGAGCAGCCGACTCTGAGCCAGCTTTCCTTCTCCTTTATCATAGGCTTCCAGATGAAAATTCAGGAGTACCAGTTCCCGGCTGCTGCCTTTGACAGGTATTCTGGCTTCAAGAATACAGCGTTTCAGATTACAGGTCTTTACCGGCCAGGAGAAAGATTCGGGAAGAGCAAGACGCCGGGCAGAACGGACCTTTAAATCTGTAAAAGTACTGATGCCGCTGCTCATTTTTCCCAGAGGGGGAAGGGGGAAGGGGATAAAGTCACACTTATAGTTCCAGGCAAAGACGCCAGGAAGGCCCATACGTTTCTCAAAATAATCCTGCTGATCCATATGATAGGAACGGGAGGAATCCAGATCTACCTCCTGGAGAAAATATGCATCGGCTGTACAGGAGGTCAGGATTTTTCCAATTTCTTTCATATTTCGGAAAACCTGACTTTTACTTCTGGGGCGTACCATTTTTCCTCCGTCCATGAAGAAATCCATGGAACTGTCAAAACCTGCAAATCCGATATTCCAGGTAAGCAGCCGGAATGGATCTGCTGGGGAAAGGAGCCGGCGGCCTTTGGGCGGGGATAGGGACTCTGCCTTTTGGGGGCGATATTCACGCAGCGTATACCAGGAAAGGGCCCCCAGAGCCCCGGTCAGACAAGAAAGTATGAATTTTTCCCCGGTTTTCTGTAAAAGTTTTTTCGATTTCATGCTCATCCTCCTCATGGAATTATAGTAACATAGGAAAAGGAAAAAATCTCATTCTTTTGAAAATCTTTTGTTTATCTTCTGTTAAATTTCCGCAAAAATTCACAATTTCCCATCTTGACAAAATTTTTCAATATGTCTATGATAAATGAAATGAAAAGATGTAAAGATTTCGGAAGCAGGCAGTGCTGAGAAATCTGTGACATCGAAAGAAAAAGGTAATGAGAAAGAGGAGTACGCTCTGGGAACTTGCAGAGAGAACAATTCGTCGGCTGAAAGATTGTTTAAGGAAAAAGGGCGGAAGGTAGCTTTTGAACCGGAATACTGAAGGAAATCACCTGACAGCAGGTAAGATTTGGTAGGTTTTCCCGGTTTGTCCCCGTTACAGGACCTTTGAGTGATAAAAAAAGGTGGTACCGCGGCTTTGTCGCCCTTTGTAACTATTTAATGAGATGGTTATGGAGGGTATTTTTTATGCAGATTCCCAAAAAAGTTTTTGGATATAAAATACCGGACATAACTAAGAGGAGGAGACTATGAGCAAAGAGCTTGCAAAAACTTATGACCCAAAAGGTCTGGAAGACCGCATTTATCAGAAATGGCTGGATAACAAATATTTTCACGCAGAAGTAAACAAAGATAAAAAACCTTTTACCATTGTGATGCCCCCGCCAAATGTAACTGGCCAGCTTCACATGGGACATGCCCTGGACGAGACCATGCAGGATATCCTGATCCGTTTTAAAAGGATGCAGGGTTATGAAGCCCTGTGGCAGCCGGGAACAGACCATGCGGCTATTGCCACAGAGGTAAAGGTTATTGAAAAGTTAAAAGAGCAGGGGATTGATAAAAACGAAATCGGAAGAGAAGAATTCCTGAAACATGCCTGGGCCTGGAAAGAAGAGTACGGCGGAAAGATCATCAATCAGTTAAAGAAATTAGGGGCTTCTGCTGACTGGGACAGAGAGCGTTTTACCATGGACGAAGGCTGCTCCAAGGCCGTTCAGGAAGTATTTATCAAGCTTTATGAGAAAGGCTATATCTATAAAGGCTCCAGGATCATCAACTGGTGTCCTGTATGCCAGACTTCTATTTCTGACGCAGAAGTAGAGCATGAGGATCAGGACGGATTTTTCTGGCACATCAATTACCCGGTAGTAGGAGAAGAAGGACAGTTTGTGGAAATCGCAACCACCCGTCCGGAAACGCTTCTGGGCGATACTGCAGTGGCAGTGAATCCGGAAGATGAAAGATATAAACATCTCATCGGAAAAATGCTGAAGCTGCCTCTTACAGACAGAGAAATCCCTGTGATCGCTGATGAGTATGTAGATAAAGAGTTCGGAACCGGCTGTGTAAAGATCACTCCGGCCCATGACCCTAATGACTTTGAAGTAGGAAAACGTCACAATCTGGAAGAGATCAACATTATGAATGATGACGCCACCATTAATGAGCTGGGAGGCAAATATGCAGGCATGGACCGGTATGAGGCCAGAAAAGCCATGGTGGAAGATCTGAAAGAACAGGGACTTCTGGTAAAGGTAGTTCCTCACTCACACAGTGTAGGAACCCATGACCGCTGCGGTACTACCGTAGAGCCTATGATCAAGCCTCAGTGGTTTGTACGGATGAAGGAAATGGCTCAGGCTGCCATTGATACTTTAAAAGAAGGAAATCTTACATTTGTACCGGAGAGATTTGACAAGACCTATCTTCACTGGCTGGAGAATATCAGAGACTGGTGTATCTCCCGTCAGCTCTGGTGGGGACACCGGATCCCGGCTTATTACTGTGACGAATGCGGTGAGACTATAGTTGCCAGGGAAATGCCGGAGAAATGCCCGAAATGCGGCTGTATCCATTTCCACCAGGATGAGGATACTCTGGATACCTGGTTTTCCTCTGCCCTGTGGCCCTTCTCTACCCTGGGATGGCCGGATAAGACTCCGGAGATGGAGTACTTCTATCCTACAGATGTGCTGGTAACAGGATATGATATTATCTTCTTCTGGGTAATCCGTATGGTATTCTCCGGTCTGGAGCAGACTGGAAAGACACCATTCCATCATGTGCTGATCCACGGATTAGTGAGGGATTCTCAGGGAAGAAAGATGAGCAAGTCTCTTGGAAATGGTATCGACCCTCTGGAGGTTATCGACAAGTATGGTGCAGACGCACTGAGACTTACTCTGATCACAGGAAATGCTCCTGGAAATGATATGCGTTTCTACTGGGAGAGAGTAGAAGCCAGCAGAAACTTTGCCAATAAGGTATGGAATGCTTCCAGATTTATTATGATGAACCTGGAAAAAGCAGAAGTTCCTGGAGAAATGAACCTTGCAGAACTTACAGGAGCAGATAAGTGGATTTTGTCCAAAGTCAATACTCTGGCAAAAGATGTGACAGAAAACATGGACAAATATGAACTGGGTATTGCTGTTCAGAAAGTATATGATTTCATCTGGGAAGAATTCTGCGACTGGTATATTGAGATGGTGAAGCCAAGGCTTTACAGCGATACAGACAGCACCAAAGGGGCAGCTCTCTGGACTTTGAAGACAGTTCTGGGCAATGCCCTGAAGCTGCTGCACCCCTATATGCCTTTTATTACAGAGGAAATTTACTGTACTCTTCATCCAGAGGAAGAATCCATTATGATCTCTTCCTGGCCGGTATTTAAAGAAGAGTGGAATTTTGCCAATGAGGAGGAAGCTGTAGAAATCATTAAGGAGGCTGTAAGAAGCATCCGAAATGTACGCACAGGAATGAATGTTCCTCCAAGCAAAAAAGCGAAGGTATTTGTAACAGCCGAGGATGAGAAGATACGGAAAATCTTTGAAAACGGAGAAATCTTCTTTGTGCCTCTGGCTCATGCAAGCCAGGTAATCGTTCAGAAGGATAAGACAGGCATTGAGGATGATGCGGTATCTGCCGTTACAGCTAAGGCAGTAATCTACATGCCTTTTGCAGAACTGGTTGATGTGGAAAAAGAGATTGAGAGACTGAAAAAAGAAGAAGAGAAACTGACAAAAGAGCTGGCTCGTGTAAACGGCATGCTTGGTAATGAACGTTTCATCAGCAAGGCGCCTAAGGCAAAGGTTGACGAAGAGCGGGCCAAACTGGAACGCTATACCGCTATGATGGAACAGGTAAAAGAGAGATTAGCGCAGCTGCAGTAATGCGCAGGGGGGCTGCCACATAGAGGTTTAGGAGAGAGAGTATGAAAGAAATCAGGAAGGTATTATGCCTGAAATATCTGAATATGTTTTCTGTACCGCTGCAGTTCCTGGCGGTATTTGTGGGCTACTTCTTTATAGAAGCGATTTCCAGACATTCTATATGGGAAGCCATGGATTTTTTGACAGAGAGGCCTCTGGTCTTTCTGTATAACACATTTTTAATCTTTACAACGACCCTGATCGTATATCTTTTCAGAAGAAGAGTTTTCTGGAGAGTGATCCTTACCATCTTCTGGATGGGCCTTGGTATTATCAATGGCGTGCTTCTGACTACCAGAGTAACGCCCTTTACCGGGCCGGACCTGCATATGATCACAGATGCCTTTGAGATCGCGGACCGGTATCTGCCGGCTTTCTTTTTCTGGGTAGTGGTTGTCCTGGCAGTTTTGGCTGTGCTGGGTCTGGTCCTGTTGTTCATAAAAGGGCCAAAGTATAAAGGAAAGCTTCGATATAAAGTAAATATTCCCCTGATCATTGTGGGAGCTTTGGCCTTTGCAGGAACCACAAAGCTGGCTTTGGAAAAAAGGGTACTGTCCAACTATTTTGGAAATATTGCATTTGCTTATGAGGATTACGGTTATCCCTACTGTCTGGCTACAACGATTTTTAACACAGGAATCAGCTGCCCCAGAGATTATTCAGAGGAGGCTATGGCTGATATCACAGAGAGTACGGAGTCTCTGCCGGAGACAGGAGAAAGCAGACCGAATATCCTTTTTCTTCAGCTGGAGTCCTTTTTTGATCCTACCCTGGTAAATTACCTGAATGTTTCAGAGGATCCCATTCCGAACTTCCGGAAACTGATGGAGGAATATTCTTCCGGATATTATAAAGTGCCTTCTGTTGGAGCCGGTACGGCTAACACAGAGTTTGAATCAATCACAGGAATGAGTATGCATTACTTTGGACCTGGCGAGTATCCTTATAAGGGAATCCTGGAAACAGAGACCTGTGAAAGTGCAGCTTATGTACTTAAGGAACTAGGATACGGCACCCATGCCATCCATAATAACGAAGCGAACTTCTACGGAAGAAGACGTGTGTTTGCCAATCTGGGATTTGACACCTTTACTTCATCAGAATATATGTCAGAACAGGATGATACGAACCCTAACGACTGGATCCGTGACCGGAACCTGACGAAATACATTCTTCAGGCTATGGAATCCACAGAAGGACCGGATTATGTATACACTATTTCTGTACAGGGCCATGGAGACTATCCGGAAGAGCCGGTGCTGGAAGATCCAAAGATTACAGTATCCGGCAGCAGCACAGAGGCCCAGGATTATAAATGGGAATACTACTGCAACCAGATTTATGAGATGGACCAGTTCATCGGAGAATTAATCGATGCCCTTTCTCAAATTGATGAAGATGTAGTACTGGTTATGTATGGAGACCACCTGCCGACTATGGATCTTACAGTCACTGACGTGAAAAACCGTTATCTTTTCCAGACAGAATATGTAATCTGGGATAATATGGGACTGGAAAAGCAGGATAAGAATTTAGCTGCCTACCAGATGGCTGCAGAAGTTATGGACCGGGTAGGAATCCATGAAGGAAATGTTTTCCGTTTCCATCAGGCAAGAAAGAATACACAGGATTATCAGGTGGATTTGGAAATGCTCCAGTATGATATCCTCTACGGAGAGCACTATGTATATGACGGAGAGACTCCGTATGAAAAAACAGCTATGAAATTAGGCGTTGTGGATACCCAGTTTGAGGGCATTGAGGAAATTTCAGATGGCAGATACTATATACGGGGCGCTAATTTTACCCAGTCTTCTTATCTGGAAATAAACGGGGAACTTGTAGAAGCTACCTTTATTGACGAGAACACCCTGCTTGTGCTTACGGACCTTCTCCAGGATGGAGATGAAGTGGATATTGCTACCAGAAGCAACAGTTCTACCCACAGAGTCCTGACCAGAACAGAAAGCTATATTTATCACGAGCCTGAAGCAGGCAGCCAGGAGGCCGTTCTGACTCCGATTACAGATGAGGGAGAAGACAGTCAGGAACAGACAGCGGAAGAATCTCAAACAGATTCTCAGACAGAAGAGACCCAGGAAGAATAGAAAGCTTTTTTTCTCAGGCGACATAATTTGCTTGCATATTATCACCACTTCATTATAATGATAAGTGACCCCGGCAGCCCGCCAGGGCCAAACCATTATAACAGAAGTGGTGATTTTATTATGAAAGCCCAGTCTCAAAACAGAGACGGACGGGCTGCTTGCAGCCCAGGACGGCTGTGTTTTCGAGACGCTAATCCATATGAGCAAGAAGGCTGGTAGGCCGGATTGCGAATATGGATAGGATTGCGGGAGCGCAGAGCGCGGAGCAATCCGTGGGCTTTCATAGCAGCGGAAAGTCTCAAAACAGAGACGGACGGGCTGCTTGCAGCCCAGGACGGCTGTGTTTTCGAGACGCTAATCCATATGAGCAAGAAGGCTGGTAGGCCGGATTGCGAATATGGATAGGATTGCAGGAGCGCAGAGCGCGGAGCAATCCGTGGGCTTTCATAGCAGCGGAAAGTCTCAAAACAGAGACGGACGGGCTGCTTGCAGCCCAGGACGGCTATGTTTTTGAGACGAGAGGTCTGCTTACCATTTCACAGAACAGGAGGGATACGGCTTGTTCACTTATGAAGAAGCGGTTCAATATATCGAAGATATACCAAAGTTTACAACAAAGAATAAACTGGAACATACCAGACAGTGCCTGGATCTTCTTGGAAGTCCCGATAAAGGGAAGAAGATCATACACGTAGCAGGGACCAATGGGAAAGGCAGTGTCTGTGCCTTTATTTCCACCATGCTGGAGGAAGGGGGCTATAAATGCGGACTCTTTACCTCTCCTCATCTTATGAAGATCAACGAGCGTTTTCAGATCAATGAGGTCATGGTTTCTGATGAAACCTTTCTGGAGGCTTTTTCCAGAGTAAAGGAAATGTCAGATTCTCTTGTAGAGAGAGGAGAATACCATCCCACATATTTTGAATTTCTTTTCCTTATGGGCATGTTGATTTTTCAAAAAGAAGAAGTAGACTATATTGTACTGGAGACAGGTCTGGGAGGAAGGCTGGATGCCACCAATTCCGTGAGAGAGCCTGTAGCCTGTGTGATCACATCGATCAGTCTGGATCATGTGGAATATCTGGGAAATACCATAGGACAGATAGCCGGGGAAAAAGCAGGAATCATAAAGCCAGGAGTTCCGGTGATCTTTGATGGAAATAATCCTGAGGCTGCTGAGGTAATAAGAGCCAGGGCAGAAAGCCTGGGATGCCCGTGGTATGCCATGAAGGAAGAGAATCAGAGAATGCTGGACTTTACCCCCGAAGGCATAGAGTTTGTATCTGATTCCAGAGTGTATGGAGAAACGGAACTGTTTATTCCTTTTATCGCCAGGTATCAGATGATGAATGCGGCTCTGGCTCTTGAGACTATGGGAGTTTTGAAAAATATCCATCATCTGGAAAAAGATACTCTGATACGAGGAATGAGGAATACCCGCTGGCAGGGAAGAATGGAGACCATACTTCCCGGAGTGATCGTAGATGGGGCTCACAATGAAGACGGAATCGCAAAATTTGTGGAGACTGTGGAATATTTTCAGAAAGACTATCCGATTACTTTACTGTTTTCCACAGTATCAGATAAAGATTTCCGGGATATGATCCATGAAATCTGCAGGGGTCTTCATTTCTCCAGTGTAGTGACTACAGAGATATGGGGAAGCAGAAAGCAGTCGGCAGCAGAACTTGCAGAGCTTTTTAAAGAAGAGGGATGCGAAGATGTTCATGCAGAGCCGGATCCGGGAAAAGCTTTCGACAGGGCATATGCTCAGAAGGGAAAAGGCCTGATGTTTGTGGCCGGTTCTCTTTATCTTGCAGGGGAGATAAAGGATTATGTAAGGAGGACGTTCCATGATTAATTTTGAAGAAGAACTGAAAAAATTTCAGCCATGTCTGGAAGTGGATGATGCAGAGGGCGCCATTTACAGGCAGGACCTGACAGATGTCATTGATATTCTGAAAGAAATGATAAAAGATAACAGCAGCACTTCAGATAAATAGGGGTGAAATTTATGAATTGTATGATATGCAACGCGCCGCTAAACGCCTCTGACCATTGCCCAAAGTGTGGATGCAAAGTGACAGCCCAGAAAAAAGCCTGGGCTCTGTCAGGCCTTTATTATAATCAGGGTTTGGAGAAGGCTCAGGTAAGGGACCTGTCAGGAGCCATTACCTGTCTGAAGCGAAGCCTGAAAATGAACAAACTGAATATACAGGCCAGGAATCTCCTCGGACTGGTATACTTTGAGACCGGAGAAGTGGTAGCGGCTCTCAGCCAGTGGGTAATCAGTAAGAATATGATGCCTCAGAATAATGTTGCAATAGGCTATATCGAGAAGCTTCAAAAAGACGGAAACCGGCTGGAAGAAATAAATAACAGCATAAAGAAATATAATCAGTGCCTGGAATACTGCAGAAGCGGCAATATAGATATGGCAAAACTGCAGCTGAAAAAAGTGCTGGCCAGCAATCCTAAGCTGATCAAAGGGTATCATCTCCTCTCTCTGATCTATATCCATGAGGAAGAGTATGAGAAAGCCAGAAGACAGCTGAAAGCAGCAGCTAAAATAGATAAAAGCAATACCACCACTCTCCGGTTTCTGAGAGAAGTGGAAGAACAGACAGGAAGAAGGACTAATCTGGAACCTAGGTTCGGCATGAGAGAAAAAGTGAGGGAAGGAAAAGACGGAAGTCTGATCTATAAATCGGGAAATGATGTTGTTATCCAGCCCCCAGAATTCCGGGAAAAGACCATTACCAATACATTGATAAACCTGATCCTTGGACTGGTTGTAGGAGCTGCCGCTCTCTGGTTTCTGGTAGTGCCTGCCATTACTCAGAATGTAAACGAGGCGGCTAATGAAAAGGTGGTGGACTACAGCAACCAGATGGCTACACAGGCAGCGGAGCTGGAGCGACTTCAGGAGCAGATGAATGCCTCCCAGGAGTCTGTGGATACAGCCCAGAGCCAGATTGAAGCGGCGCAGCAGCAGACTACAGACTATGAAAACCTTTTAAAATCCTGGGATGAATATCAGCAGGGGAATTTTACCAACGCAGCCAATGCCATTGCAGAGGTAAATTCGGATAATCTTTCTGTAGAAGGGAAGAGCATCTATGACACTATCATGAACCAGGTGGGAGATACGCTGAAGCAGCAGTATCGGAATAAAGGAATCAACTATATAAATGCAGGGGACTATGACTCGGCCATCGAGAGTCTGCAGAAAGCTGTGAATATCGGAACCCAGGACAGAAGGTCCATGTATTACCTGGCCCAGGCGTATGCAGGGAAGGGCGATGTGGAAAATGCTGCTGCCTGGTATCAGAAGGTGGTGGACAACTATCCGGGAACCCAGAATGCTTTGGATGCCCAGGACTATATAGATGCCCACAGCGATGAAATAAGTTCTGCAGACAGTGAAGATGATACCCAGAATGAGGGTGACAGCAGCAGTACTGCCGGAAATGAAGATGCCGTTCAAGGAACAACAGAAGAATAATCTGAAATAAACAGATGCATAAGAGAAACCTTGAGATAAAGGGGCTTTCCAAAGAAGGAAGGCTCCTTTTTCCGTACATAAGGAGACAGACTTTAAAATCGGAGGAGAGTATAGAAAGGGGAATGGGTTATGGAAGAATATATGAAAAAAAGAGGGACCATGCTTATTATTTATATTCCGCGAGAACTGGATCATCATTTTGCGGAACAGATAACCGGAGCCATAGATCAGGAGCTGGAAAGGGGAGCGGTCAGGCAGCTGGTTTTTGACTTTTCAAATACAGATTTTATGGACAGTTCGGGAATCGGAATGATCATGGGAAGAAAAAGACTTTTGAGCTACAGCGGAGGCACAGTCAGCGCCATTCATGTCAATGACAGGATACTGCGGATCATGCAGCTTTCAGGGATTTATAAACACATCGAGATCAGCCAGGAACCCGTATGGAATTACAGGAAAAGATAGGAGGAGAGGAACATGGAGAATAAAAATGAGATGATCTTAGAAGTGGAGAGCAGATCCTGTAATGAAGGGCTGGTGCGTATTGCAGTGGCGGCCTTCAGCACACAGCTGAATCCTACACTGGAAGAGGTAGCGGATATTAAGACTGCAGTTTCTGAAGCAATCACCAACTGTATCGTACATGCCTATGATACGTCCACGGAAAAAATCCGGGTGGAGTGCAGGAATAATAAGAGAGAGCTGACTGTGGTGGTGAAGGATACCGGGAAAGGGATAGAAGATATAGAAAGGGCTATGGAGCCCTTATATACTACCAGGCCGGAACAGGACCGGTCTGGAATGGGATTTGCCTTTATGGAGGCCTTTATGGATCAGGTAACGGTAGAATCTACTCCCGGAAAGGGGACTACGGTAATCATGAAAAAAGTTATAGGACGGCAGAATCCGGTTTTTGAATAGGAGGGCGTATGGACGATATCCTTGCCCTTATCGGGCGTGTGCACCAAGGTGATAAGGAAGCAAGAGATATACTGGTAGAGAAAAATATGGGACTGGTCCACAGCATTGCCAGGAGATTCCAGAACCGGGGCGTAGAGATGGAGGACCTGCTTCAGATTGGAAGTATCGGACTTTTGAAAGCCATTGATAAATTTGATCTTTCTTATGATGTGAAATTCTCTACTTATGCAGTGCCTATGATCACAGGGGAGATCAAACGTTATCTTCGGGATGACGGGATGGTGAAAGTCAGCCGTTCTCTGAAGGAAACTGCGGCCAGAGCCTACGGGGCCAGAGAAATTTTTCTGCAGAAAAACAACAGGGAACCGGACATGGAGGAACTGGCCAGGGAAGTGGGGATATCCAGAGAAGAACTGGTCATGGCCCTGGAGTCAGGAGCTCAGATTGAATCTCTTCAGAAAACCATTTATGAAAGCGACGGCAGCGATATTTCTCTGGAAGACAAACTGCCTCAGGAGAAAAGCCAGCAGGAGGAAATCCTGAACAAAATGTTTCTGGAAGAAATCCTGGGAAGCCTCAGCGCTAAAGAGAGGGAATTGATTTATATGCGTTTCTTTCAGGAAAAGACACAGGCCTATATTGGAGAAAAAATGGGACTGTCTCAGGTCCAGGTTTCCCGGATGGAGAAAAAAATACTCAGCCGTCTCAGAGAGAAACTCTAGACGGACAGGAATAATTCCTCCCTGAACAGAGATACTATTCGTAGTAAATCAGGGAGGTTTTCTATGAGCGAAATGCTGTATATTCAAACAGAAAAAAACGTGGAAGTCCACAGTCCCCAGATATGCCTGGGTGATGTAGCCAAGCTGGCCTGTAATGACCAGAAGGTATTGGACCGGAACAGGGTACGTCGGATTATGATTATACCGGGAAAGGCCCAGGGAAGATATGTGGTTTCTGCAGTAGATCTGGTAAGGGCCGTTGCCAGGGAAGAAAAGAATGTGGATGTGACTCACATCGGGGAGGCAAATATCATAGTTACCTATAAGGAATCGCCGTCGGGAGGCAGATGGAAAGACCATATGAAGACGGCTTTTGTATGTATACTATCTTTTTTTGGCGCTGCTTTTTCTATTATGACGTTTAATACGGATGTAGACATCCAGACCCTTTTCCCCCGGCTTTATTATCAGCTTACCGGAACCACTCCCCAGGGATGGACAATCCTGGAAGCGGCCTATTCTATTGGAATTGGCGTTGGGGTTATCTTTTTTTTCAATCACTTTGGACATGGAAAGACTACAAAAGATCCTTCTCCCATAGAAGTGCAGATGCGAACCTATGAGGAGGATGTGGACAAAGCACTGATCGCAGAGAAAAACAGAGGAGGAAAGGAGAAAAAGACATGAGTCTGGGACTGCTGCTTACCGGGATCACAGGCCTCTGCGGCGGAGCTGTGGCTGCTGCAGCCCTGTCAGCTTTTATCATAGGACTGGGTATTATTCCCAGATATGCAGGCATTACTCATACAGGAAGGCATATTCTTTTGTATGAAGATTTTCTGATTCTGGGATGCATAGCAGGAAATCTTATTTCTGTATATAATCTTGCTATACGAATAGGCAATCCAGGAGCTGCTTTTGCAGGCCTTTTTTTCGGGATTTTTCTGGGTAGCTGGATCATTGCCCTGGGAGAAGTGGTAAATGCATTTGCCATTGCAGCCAGGCATCTGGGTCTGAAGGAAGGTGCCGGGCTTATTATCCTGTCTATAGCTTTCGGAAAAACTTTAGGCAGTCTGCTTCAGTTTTGTGTATAAAACAGCCCTCAGTCCGCATACTACCAGTATATCAGTACAAGGAGGGCAAAGGCCATGGAACTGTCGCAGGAAGAACAGGAAAAGAAAAAAGCAAAGCAATATGAGGAATATGTAAAAAAGAAAACCCCAGTTCACAATCTGGCAAAAAATATGGCGGCGGCCTTTATAAGCGGAGGTCTTATCTGTACATTGGGACAGGCCATTATGAACTTTTGTCAATGGCAGGGAATGGATAAAGAGACAGGAGGGGCCTGGACTTCTTTGATTCTGGTCTTCCTCAGTGTGCTTTTTACCGGCCTGAACATTTATCCAAAACTGGCTAAATGGGGCGGTGCCGGAACACTGGTGCCGATTACCGGTTTTGCCAATTCTGTGGCGGCGCCTGCAATTGAGTATCAGAAGGAAGGCCAGGTATTCGGTATCGGCTGTAAGATATTTACTATCGCCGGTCCGGTTATTCTTTACGGAATACTGGTATCTTCTTTTCTGGGACTGATTTATTATTTTCTTCATATGTGGGGGATTGTATAATGGGACATACCATAGGAACACAAAGTATAGAATTTGACACTAGTGTATATGTTCTGGGCGCCGGGTCAGTTGTGGGTAAAAAAGAAGGAGAGGGACCTCTGGGTAAATATTTTGATAAGGTTGGACCAGAGGATGGCCTCTTTGGGTGTGCATCCTGGGAAGAGGCAGAAAGTACCCTTCAGAAAGATGCTCTTACCATTGCTATGGAAAAATCCGGGATTGAAAAAGAGAAGCTGCGCCTGATCTATGCGGGAGACCTGCTGGCCCAGACTATAGCCTCATCATTCGGGATCATGGGATTTCACAGACCGGTATATGGTCTGTATGGTGCCTGTGCCACCATGGGAGAAGCTCTGTCTCTGGCATCTATGGCGGTAGCGGGAGGATATGGAGAATATGTAGGTGCAGTTACTTCCAGCCATTTTTGCAGTGCGGAAAAAGAGTTCCGTTTTCCCCTGGCCTACGGCAGCCAAAGGCCTCTTTCAGCCACCTGGACAGTAACAGGAAGTGGCGCCTGTATTCTGGGAACCAGAAAAAGCCGTGCCAGGATAACCGGCATCACTACTGGTAAAATTGTAGATTTCGGACTGAAAGATTCTTATAATATGGGTGCCTGTATGGCGCCTGCAGCATCCAGCACCATAGAGGCAAACCTCAGGGATTTTGGAAGAAAGCCGGAGGATTATGACAGGATTATTACAGGAGACCTGGGAGAAATCGGCCAGAAGATTCTTTTCGACCTGCTGAAAAAGCAGGGAATTGATATAGAAGGACAGCATATGGACTGCGGCATAGAAATTTTTGACAATGAAACCCAGGATACTCATGCCGGGGGAAGCGGATGCGGATGTTCCGCAGCTACATTTGCCTCTTATATCCTTCCGAAAGTAGAAAAGGGAGAATGGAAAAGAGTTCTTTTTATTCCTACAGGGGCTCTTCTGTCAAAAGTCAGCTATAATGAGGGAAAAAGTGTCCCGGGCATTGCCCAGGCTGTAGTAGTAGAACATTGTTAAAGGAGAAGAAAATGGAATATATTCAGGCATTCTGGGTAGGTGGACTTATCTGCGCCCTGGTCCAGATCCTTCTGGACAAGACCAAGCTGCTTCCGGGGAGAGTTATGGTGCTTCTGGTATGTACAGGGGCATTTCTGGGCAGCCTGGGAATTTACGACAGGCTTATTGATTTTGCCGGAGCGGGAGCCAGTGTACCGCTGCTGGGCTTTGGAAACACACTTTTTAATGGTGTGAAAAAAGCAGTACTGGAACACGGATTTCTGGGGATTTTTATGGGCGGTTTTACTGCCAGTGCGGTGGGAATTTCGGCGGCCCTTATTTTCGGATATCTGGCCAGCCTTATTTTTAAACCTAAGATGAAAAACTAAGCTATACTTTTTTTCAAAATGATAGTATAATAAAAAGCAGTATAAAGGTCAGTGATGAGAAGAGGGGCTGTCACATGAGCGGATAGAGCAGGGGTTCATGTGGCAACCCCTTATACACGGCTGGATTTTGAACTATATTTACGGGAGGAAACTGAAGATGCTCCATGCATTCTCACGTTCAGAAGAACTTTTGGGAAAAGAAGGATTAAGAATACTGGCAGAGGCCAAGATTGCTGTGTTTGGGATTGGCGGAGTAGGCTCTTATGTAGTAGAAGCCCTTGCAAGGGCCGGAGTAGGGAGCCTTACTTTAGTAGACCATGACGTAGTGAGCTTGACGAACCTGAACAGACAGCTGGTTGCACTGCGTTCTACCATGGGGAGAAAGAAGGTCCAGGTGGCAAAAGAACGGATAATGGATATTAATCGGGATGCGGTAGTGCATACATACGATACCTTTTTTGGGGCTGAGACTGCGGATCTTTTTGATTTTTCATCCTATGACTATATTGTGGATGCAGTGGACACCGTGTCTGCAAAGCTGCTGCTGATAGAAAAAGCGAAAGAGGCAGGAGTTCCGGTTATTTCCTGTATGGGAACAGGCAATAAACTGAATCCTTCCAGTTTTCAGATCGCGGATATTTCCAAGACCAGCGTGTGTCCTCTGGCGAAAGTAATGAGGGCAGAGCTGAAGAAGCGTAAAATTAAAAAAGTAAAGGTTCTTTTTTCAACAGAGCCATTGCCGAAAGAAAGAAAAAGACGCCAGGGACAGCAGGAAAAGGAGCAGGAAGCTCCTGCCGAGACAAGAGGCGGTACAGGAAGGCCGGTTCCGGCCAGTGTGTCCTTTGTTCCAGGAGTGGCAGGCCTTATGATTGCGGGAGAAGTCATAAAAGACCTGGTTTTTAAAAATGATAAAAGGGGATTATTATAGGAAAATGGATTATAATAAAATAGAAAATAAATTTTGCGCCTGTCTGGGCAGCGATAATGTATATAGAAATGAGCCTATGAGAAAACATACCACTTTTCGCATTGGAGGTCCTGCAGATTTCTATCTCTGCCCCCACAGCGCAAAAGAAATACAGAAGACAGTGGCAATCTGCCGGGAAGAGGAGCTGCCGTATTTTATCCTTGGAAATGGCAGCAATCTTCTGGTCAGTGATCAGGGCTACAGAGGCGTAGTGATCCAGCTCTGGAAAAATGTCAGCGATATTCTTGTAGAAGGATGCCGGATACGGGCCAAGGCCGGAGCCAGTCTTGCCAAAATAGCCGGGGAAGCTCTGGAAGAAGGGCTCACCGGAATGGAATTTGCAGCAGGAATTCCCGGAACTCTGGGAGGGGCAGTAGTAATGAATGCAGGAGCCTATGGAGGAGAGATGAAAGATATTCTCCAGGAAGCTCTGGTCATGGATGAACAGGGAGAAATTTTTACTCTGAAAAAGGAAGAACTGCATTTAGGTTACCGAACCAGTATTATAAAAGAAAAGGGATATATTGTTCTGGCGGCTGCACTGGAACTGAAACCAGGAGACAGGAAAGAAATCAAAGAAAAGATGGATGAGCTGAAGCAGAGAAGGGTAGAGAAACAGCCGCTGGATATGCCCAGTGCCGGCAGCACCTTTAAGCGTCCTGAGGGATACTTTGCCGGAAAATTGATCATGGATGCAGGTCTCAGGGGCTTTTCTGTGGGAGGCGCCCAGATATCTGAGAAGCACTGTGGATTTGTGGTAAATACTGGTAAAGCCACAGCAAATGATGTGCTGACACTGATCCGGGAAGTACAGAAGCGTGTTCGGGATAAATTTGGAGTGGAGTTAGAAACAGAAGTGAAATTTCTGGGAGAATTTTAGGAGGGGCTATGCGGTTTGTAATTGTTACAGGAATGTCAGGGGCAGGCAAAAGTACGGCATTAAAAATGCTGGAGGATATGGAATACTTTTGTGTGGATAATCTCCCAGTGCCTCTGATTGAAAAATTTATCCAGCTTATCCGAGACGGTGGTCCTGGAGAAATCGAGAGGGTTGCCGTAGGAATTGATGTGAGGAGCGGCAAGTCACTGGATGAGCTGGAATCTGTATTGGAAAATATTAAGTATCCGGGAACAAAAGTGGAAATCCTTTTTCTGGATGCCGATGACAGGGCTCTGGTAAAACGCTATAAAGAGACAAGAAGAAGCCATCCTCTGGCTGGCAGCGGACGGGTGGACGAAGGTATCAGAAGAGAGAGGGAGCGGCTGAAAGATCTGAAGCAGTATGCAGATTATATCCTGGATACCAGTAAACTCCTTACAAGAGAACTGAAAGAAGAGCTGGAAAAGATTTTTGTAGACAACCGGAACTTTAAAAACCTTATGGTGACGGTACTGTCCTTTGGGTTTAAGTATGGAATCCCTCAGGATGCGGACCTTGTTTTTGATGTACGTTTTCTGCCAAATCCTTATTACATAGAACAGCTCCGGCCTCTGAGCGGGAATGATCAGCATGTGCGGGATTATGTAATGGGGTTTGACCTTGCCCATGAGTTTTCCGATAAACTGGAGGACATGATACGCTTTCTCATACCTAATTATATTGCGGAGGGAAAGACTCAGCTTGTGATCGGGGTGGGATGTACTGGAGGAAAGCACCGTTCTGTGACTCTGGCAAATGAACTTTACCGCCGCCTGGAGAAGAGCGAAGAATATGGACTGCGTATAGAACATAGAGATATAGAAAAGGATGGGAAGTAATGTCTTTTTCCAGAGAGGTAAAAGAAGAGCTGCTGAAGAAAATAGACAGCGCCAGACACTGCAGGATAGCGGAATTGTCTGCGATCATAGCTTTTAGTGGGGAAATATATACAGACCCCCAGGGAGAAATAAATCTGAGAATATCCTCGGAAAATTCGGCTATTGTAAGAAAGTGCTTTACATTGCTGGAAAAAACGTTTAAAATAAATGGCGAAGTTTCTATTGATGAAAGAATAGTCAAAAAAAACAACCGGTTTACAATTGACGTGGGAAATCAGGATATTACGGTAAAGGTTCTCCAGACTGTGAAATTATTCACTGCAGACAGGAGGCCGGCGGCTGTACAGGGCCTGGTCAGTCAAATGGTGATTCAGAAGAATTGCTGTAGGCGGGCATTCCTGCGGGGGGCTTTTTTGTGCTCCGGGTCTATCAGCGATCCTACAAAATTTTATCATTTTGAGATTGTCTGTACCAGCCAGGAAAAGGCACGGCAGCTGCAGGAGCTGATTCAGTCTTTTGAAATTGATGCCAAGATTGTGAAACGCAAAAAGTATGATGTTGTTTATGTGAAAGAAGGCGCACAAATCGTAGAACTTTTAGGCCTTATGGGAGCTGGTGTTTCTCTGATGAATCTGGAAAATGTCCGGATACTTAAGGGAATGCGGAACACGGTGAACAGAAAGGTGAACTGCGAAACGGCAAACATTAACAAGACTGTAAATGCTGCGGTAAAACAGATGGAGGATATTGCGTATATCCGAGATACGGTAGGTCTTCACAGACTGCCTGAAAATCTGGAGGAAACGGCGCTGCTGCGTTTGGAATACCCTCAGGCGTCCCTGAAGGAGCTGGGAGCTCTTTTCTCGGTTCCCATAGGTAAGTCGGGAGTGAATCACAGACTCAGAAAGATCAGCAGCATAGCAGAACAGCTTAGAGGATTCAAGGAGGAACAAGTATGATTAGGAAACCGATAACTATTGGAATTTCAAATGGACTAGAGGCAAGGCCGATTGCCATGCTCGTTCAGATTGCCAGCCAGTATTCCAGCAGTATTTATCTGGAAAATGAGGAGAAGAGGGTAAACGCGAAGAGTATTATGGGAATGATGAGCCTTGGACTTGATGCTGGAGAAAAGGTAACGGTATCCATTGAAGGCGCAGATGAAGAAGAGGCCATGAAAGGAATTGAGGAATACCTGAGCAAGAAGTCCCATAAATAATGGTGGAATGTCTTACTTGGACCAATCAGCCCTGATATAGAATAATGTGAAAAAATGCCCCGGCAGTCAGTCAGGAAGAGATGAAAATTCTTTCTGCTGCTGCCGGGGTTTTGCTATGTACTAGTTTTTTACAGGATACTGCTGCCGGAACCAGTAAGTATAGAAATCTTCAAATCCAAGGGAACGGTACAGGTTTTTGGCTGGTATATTGCCCTGCACTACCTGAAGATAGGCGGAAGAAGCCCCCTGCCTGGTGGCTGCGTTTAAAAGGGAAAGGCAGATGGAGCGGCCAATATGGGACCCTCGATATTTATCTGCCACATGTATTGCATAGAGTCCCACATAGTCCCGGTCCAATATGCCAAGTCCAGTGCCGATCATCTCTCCTTTATCATACACAGAAGCAGCGATAACATCCTTAGGAATGGCTGCATACATAGAAGGGACGATTTTTCTGTGAATCTGATTAACTGTTCCTTTCATGTTGAAAAGTGCCTCCAGCCACTGAGGAGTGATATGGGGGCTGAGGACTACCTCACAGGAGATGTGTCCGGGAAGAGGGCCGCCAAGCTCCATGGTCATGACTTCTGTAATATGGGCAATATGGTATCCTCTTTCTGTAAGTTTTTGATCAAAGGAACTGTTGATCAATGGAGTAATCTTATAAATGGCGGGAGTTCCCCACCTTTCGTAAACTTCCTCACAGTAATCCAGCTTATCCACCAAGGGGATAGAGGAGGGGCCGATTTGTTCAATACAGTTGGTCCGGTGGGTATAAAAATAAGAAAAACGAAGGATCCAGCCGTCATAAATCTGCATTTGGTGAGAAGGCCATGCATTCAGAGACAGGTCTTCAATGGTTTTAATCTTATTTTTCAAAACAGATTCCACCTTTCATTTGGGATTAATGCCCATTATATAAGATAAGGAAGGAAGAAGCAAGCCCTGCCTTGCATTCAGAAGGAAGTTGTAGTAGAATCGAGATAGTTCTGAAAAACAAATGACAGGAGGCAGACAAGGATGAAGACTGAAAATGCATGGAAAAAATATACGGATAAAAAAGAAATTTTTGACTTCTGCGGAGCCTATAAGGAGTTTATGAGCCGCTGTAAGACAGAGCGGGAATGTATTGCTGAAATGATAAATATGGCCCGGAAGGCAGGATACAGAGACTTGGATGAGATTACTGCTCAGGGAATAGAACTGAAGCCGGGAGACAAAGTGTATGCCAACAATATGGGAAAGACCCTTGCCATGTACATTGTAGGCCAGGAGCCTATGGAAAAGGGAATGCGGATTCTGGGAGCTCATGTAGATTCTCCGAGACTGGATCTGAAACAGAATCCATTATATGAAGATACAGAACTGGCGATGATGGATACCCATTATTACGGAGGCGTGAAGAAATACCAGTGGGTGACTCTGCCAATGGCCCTTCACGGCGTAGTAGTTAAGAAGGATGGCGAAGTGGTCCAGGTAGTGATCGGGGAAAAGGAAGATGACCCGGTAGTAGGAATTTCCGATCTTCTGATCCATCTTTCCGGTAAGCAGATGCAGAAAAATGCTGCAGAAGTAGTAGAAGGTGAAAATCTGGATGTCCTGGTGGGAAGCATTCCTCTGACCGATGAGGAAAAAGAACCGGTAAAAGCTCAGATACTGGAGCTTCTGAAAGAACAGTATGGAATCGAAGAGGAAGATTTCTTATCAGCAGAATTAGAAGTAGTTCCTGCAGGGCCTGCAAAAGATTACGGCCTGGACAGAAGTATGATCATGGCATACGGACATGATGACCGTGTCTGCGCATATCCTTCTTTTATGGCTATGCTGGCCCAGGATAAGGTGGAATATACTTCCGTGTGTCTTCTGGTTGATAAAGAGGAAATTGGAAGCGTGGGCGCTACAGGAATGCAGTCACGTTTCTTTGAAAATACAACAGCAGAGGTTATGAACGCAGCAGGACAGTACAGCGAGCTGAGTCTGAGAAGAGCCCTGAAAAATTCTATGATGCTTTCCTCTGATGTCAGTGCGGCCTTTGACCCCAACTATCCGGAAGTAATGGAGAAAAAGAATTCAGCTTATCTGGGACATGGTATTACTTTCAATAAATATACAGGTTCCAGAGGTAAGAGCGGCTCCAACGATGCCAATCCAGAATACATAGCAAGACTCCGGAAAGTCATGGAAGAAAATCAGGTAGCTTTCCAGACTGCGGAACTGGGGAAAGTCGACCAGGGAGGCGGCGGGACCATCGCCTATATTCTGGCAAACTATAATATGGAAGTAATTGACTGCGGCGTAGCTGTTCTGAACATGCATTCTCCATGGGAAATTGCCAGCAAGGTAGACATCTATGAAGCTTACAAAGGCTACTGTGCTTTCCTGAAAGAAATGTAACCATCAAAATTCAGACTGAAAATTCACTCTATACATCTTGGCTGAAAAATGTTAAGATAAAACAAATTACAAAAAATAGCAGCCAGGCTGTAAGGTAAGGAGTACAGAAATGTCAAAATTTTTGAAAATAATTGTGAATCTAGTCGTTATTGCGGCTATTGCAGTAGCTGCTGCCCTGCTGGTACCGCCCTTTGCAGGCATTGATACAGTTATGAATGATAATACAGAAACTGATACAAACTTGCCTGTGGGCTCTGTAGCTTACGGCAGAACTATAAACTCTCAGGAACTTGAGGTTGGAGACCGTATCATTTACAGCGAAGGCTCCAGCGATTATGTCTATGAGATTACAGATATGGATGCCAGTGCAGGAGCTTACAGAGTCAGGGATCCATATAATGAAAATAGTGATGACCAGAGCGTTACGATTCAGAAATCAATCTCACGTGTGATAGTTGTAGTTCCATTTATTGGATATGGGGCTATAGCTCTTCAGAGTACAGAAGGTCTTATTGTAGTAGGATTGGGAATTGTCTTTCTTATTATTCTTTTCATTCTTTCTGAAATCTGGAGAAAAGATAGAGATGAAGAAGAGGATGAGGACGAAGAGGAAGATGAGTCTGAGGAAGACTCCCAGGAAGAGGAAGAATCCGACGAGGATGAAGAGAAAGTACTTTCACGGAGAGAGCGGAGAAGACTGAAGAAAGAAGAGAAGCGCCGCAGAAAGCTGGAGAAGAAAGGTTATCTGGAGGACGAAGAGGAAGAGGAAACAGCAGCTGAGCTGGAAGAAAACATTCCGGAAACTTTTGAGACAGAGACAGAAGAGAGCGGGGAAGGAGATTCTCAGATAGAAGAGCTTGATAAGGCAATGGAAGAGGCCATGTCCTCTGTAGCTATGGGAATTTCACAGATAAGTGAGCCTGAGCAGGTACCTGATGCGACCATTGTCATGCCGGATATCCAGGAAATAGAGCAGACAGAAGAAAGCCCTGAAGAAGTTCTTGCAAAAACCGTAGAAACAGAAGTTCCTGAAACTGAGCCAGAGACAGAACTTGAGGACGCTCAGGAAATGGATATGTCTGAGAATGAGGCTGAGGATGAGATAGAAGAGCCGGAATCTTCTGAAGATCCAGGCGATACAATCATGATTCCTGAGGTTGAGGAGGAAGAAAGGATGCTAAATCCGGAAGCTGTTCCAAATGCTCCTTCTGTAGAAGAACTCCTGGCAAAGGCAAGAGCTGCAGGAGATGCACCGGAAGTAAAAGAAGATAAAGATAATCAGGTGACACTGCTGGATTATTCAGACATCCTTTGATTTCATCCACTTATGTTTCGAACAATATATTATATATAGAAGAAAAGCATCTGAAAGAGAAATTCTCCTTTCCGGTGCTTTCTTTTATGTATAAGAAAAAATACAAAAAAAATACAAAACAGAAGAAAAAAAGCTTGCAATCTGGAAAAACTTCTATTATACTAACAAGTGCTGTGACATGATAGCTGTGAAGCGCGAGGTTGCTGCCTATGTGGCAGGTTTTCCGTGGAGCGAATGTCAAGTTAGGAAACTGACGACAAGTCACTGTATAACATCAAGAGACTTACCACGAATGAGTGGGAGTGTGTGCAGATTTGAGATGACACACACGGGAATGTGTACAGTCGCCGCTTGTCGTACTACAAAAAGTGCGAAAAGGAGGAGACTTTTTTTATGGCAAGTCAAGTAATGAGAATCATTTTAAAAGCTTACGACCATCAGTTAGTAGATGCGTCTGCAGGCAAAATCATCGAAACTGTTAAGAAGAATGGAGCAACTGTTAGCGGACCGGTTCCCCTTCCTACAAAGAAAGAGGTTGTAACAATCCTGCGTGCGGTTCACAAATACAAAGATTCCAGAGAACAGTTCGAGCAGAGGACTCATAAAAGACTGATCGATATCATCGCACCAACACAGAAAACAGTAGACGCTCTGGCAAGACTGGAGATGCCTGCAGGTGTGTACATTGATATCAAGATGAAACAGAAATAATTCTGTTTGATGAAGAGATTATCCTTACAAGGTTGATATAGAAATATATATCGACTGTTTGTCTAGGATGATTGCACAACACAGTGTAATCCGCTGTAGATTCACAGGAGGTAAAAAATGAAGAAAGCAATCTTAGCTACTAAAGTCGGAATGACTCAAATCTTCAACGAAGACGGAGTGTTAACTCCAGTAACTGTATTGCAGGCTGGTCCTTGTGTAGTAACACAGGTTAAGACCATGGACAATGACGGCTATGAAGCAGTACAGGTTGGCTTTGGCGACAAGAGAGAAAACCTTGTGAACAAGCCAATGAAAGGACACTTTGACAAAGCCGGAGTTTCCTGCAGAAGATATGTAAGAGAGTTAAAGCTGGAAGGCGAATACTCCTTAGGACAGGAAATCAAAGCTGACATCTTTGCTGCAGGCGACAAGATTGACGCTACTGCAATCAGCAAAGGTAAAGGATTCCAGGGTGCTATCAAGAGACATGGACAGTCCAGAGGACCTATGACTCACGGTTCTAAATACCATCGTCATGCAGGTTCCAACGGTGCTTGTTCTGATCCGTCCAAAGTATTCAAAGGAAAAGGAATGCCAGGACAGATGGGACATGTAAAAGTGACTGTACAGAACCTTGAGATCGTAAGAGTAGATGCTGAAAACAATCTGCTTCTGGTTAAAGGCGCTGTTCCAGGACCTAAGAAATCCTTAGTTACAATTAAAGAAACAGTGAAAGCCGGCAAATAAAGTTTTCGTTGGAAAGGAGGACCATACAAATGGCAAACGTATCTGTTTATAATATGGAAGGCAAAGAAGTTGGAACAATGGAATTAAACGATGCGGTGTTCGGTGTAGAAATCAACGACCACTTAGTACATTTAGCTGTTGTTCGCCAGCTTGCAAATAATCGTCAGGGTACACAGAAAGCAAAAACACGTTCTGAAGTATCTGGCGGCGGAAGAAAACCTTGGAGACAGAAAGGAACTGGTCATGCAAGACAGGGTTCAACAAGAGCTCCACAGTGGACAGGCGGCGGTGTAGTATTCGCACCAACACCAAGAGATTATTCTCAGAAAATGAATAAGAAAGAAAGAAGAGCTGCTCTGAAATCTGTTCTTACAAGCAGAGTACAGGAGAACAAGCTCATCGTTCTGGAAGATCTGAAGTTAGATGAAGTAAAGACAAAAGCAATGCAGAATGTTTTAAATAACCTGAACGTTTCTAAAGCAATGGTAGTACTGGCTGACAATGATCAGAACGTAGTATTATCTACAAGAAACATTCCGGATGTGATCACAGCATTACCAAGTACTATCAATGTATACGATGTACTGAAATACAATACTCTGATCCTGACAAAGGCTTCTGCAGCAGCAATTGAGGAGGTATACGCATAATGGCAAACGTACAGTATTATGATGTAATCCTGAAACCGATTGTAACAGAGAAGAGCATGGCAGCCATGGGCGAAAAGAAATATACTTTCTTAGTACACACAGAGGCTAACAAGACCATGATCAAAGAAGCTGTTGAAAAAATGTTCGAAGGAACAAAAGTAAAATCTGTCAACACCATGAACTTAGATGGTAAGACAAAGAGAAGAGGAATGACCTTCGGAAAAACAGCTAAGACAAAGAAAGCTATCGTAACTCTTACAGAGGATAGCAAAGATATTGAAATTTTTGAGGGATTATAATTCACGAACCTTAACGAGGCAGAGCCGAAGGCGACAGCCGAGTTTAGTTGAGCGAACATACCCGTACAAACTATGATGACAACTACAGCAGTCAAGAAAAAATAATCCGATATTTGGCTGCGGCAAAGAAACGCCAGGATATGTTGCAGACTGGCGAACATGAAAGGAGAGACAGTAATGGGAATTAAAACCTACAGCCCATATACACCTTCCAGAAGACACATGACAGGTTCTGATTTCAGTGAGATCACAACCTCAACTCCAGAGAAATCTCTGGTTGTGTCCTTAAAGAAAAATGCTGGACGTAATAATCAAGGTAAAATCACAGTAAGACACCGCGGAGGCGGAAACAGAACAAAATACAGAATCGTTGACTTCAAGAGAAGAAAAGACGATATCCCCGCAACAGTTAAGACTATCGAATACGATCCGAACAGAACAGCCAACATCGCTCTGATCGCATATGCAGACGGTGAGAAGGCTTACATCTTAGCTCCAGAAGGATTAAAGGTTGGCATGAAGATCATGAACGGCGAAAACGCTGAAGTAAGACCTGGAAACTGCCTGCCTCTGACAAATATCCCAGTTGGTACTATGGTACACAACATTGAACTGTATCCGGGCAAAGGCGGACAGCTGGTTCGTTCTGCTGGTAACGGAGCACAGTTAATGGCAAAAGAAGGAAAATATGCAACACTTCGTCTTCCATCAGGCGAAATGAGAATGGTTCCTTTAAACTGCCGCGCATCTATCGGCGTAGTAGGAAACGGCGAGCACAGCCTTATCAACATCGGTAAAGCAGGACGTAAACGTCACATGGGCATCAGACCTACCGTTCGTGGTTCTGTTATGAACCCCAACGATCATCCACATGGTGGTGGTGAAGGTAAGACCGGTATCGGACGCCCAGGTCCATGTACTCCATGGGGCAAACCGGCTCTTGGCTTGAAGACAAGAAAGAAAAACAAACAGTCTAACAAGTTAATTGTAAGAAGAAGAGATGGCAAAACATTAGCTAAATAATAGGAGGTAAGACAATGGCTCGTTCATTAAAAAAAGGACCGTTCGCAGATAAAAGCTTACTGAAAAAAGTAGACGCTATGAATGCTGCCGGCGATAAGACAGTTATTAAAACCTGGTCACGTCGTTCCACAATTTTCCCTTCCTTCGTTGGACATACAATCGCTGTTCATGACGGAAGAAAACATGTGCCGGTTTATATTACAGAAGATATGGTTGGCCACAAACTTGGTGAGTTTGTTGCTACAAGAACTTATAGAGGACACGGCAAAGACGAGAAAAAATCAGGTGTTCGTTAATATTTGAAAGGAGGCTTTTATCATGGCAAAAGGACATAGAAGTCAGATTAAAAGAGCAAGAAATGCTAATAAAGATACAAGACCCTCTGCAAAGTTATCCTACGCAAGAATGTCCGTACAGAAAGCTTGCTACGTACTGGATGTTATCCGTGGCAAAGACGTGCAGACTGCACTTGGTATCTTAACATACAATCCAAGATACGCTTCCAGCGTCATCAAAAAATTACTGGAATCAGCTATTGCAAATGCTGAGAACAACAATGGTATGAATCCGGAAAATCTTTACATTGCAGAATGCTACGCAAACAAAGCGCCTACAATGAAGAGAATCAAACCGAGAGCACAGGGCAGAGCTTACAGAATCTTAAAGAGAAACTGCCATATCACAGTTGTATTGGATGAAAGATAAGGAGGAATATCATGGGACAGAAGGTTAACCCACACGGGCTCAGAGTCGGCGTTATCAAAGACTGGGATTCCAAATGGTATGCTGAAGGCGATTTCGCTGACAACTTAGTGGAAGATTATAATATCAGAACATTTCTGAAAAAGAAATTATACAGCGCAGGTATCTCCAGAATCGAGATCGAAAGAGCATCTGACAGAGTAAAAGTTATTGTTTACACTGCTAAACCAGGTGTTGTTATCGGTAAAGGCGGTTCAGAGATCGAGAAAGTAAAAGCTGAATTACAGAAATTTACAGATAAAAAATTAGTTGTTGACATCAAAGAAGTAAAGAGACCGGATAAGGACGCTCAGTTGGTAGCAGAGAACATTGCTCTTCAGCTTGAGAACCGTATTTCCTTCCGTCGTGCTATGAAGTCTGCAATGTCCAGAACAATGAAAGCCGGCGCAAAGGGAATCAAAACCTCCGTATCCGGACGTCTGGGCGGCGCTGATATGGCTCGCACAGAGTTCTACAGCGAGGGAACCATTCCCCTTCAGACTTTAAGAGCAGATATCGACTATGGTTTCGCTGAAGCAGATACCACTTACGGCAAAGTTGGCGTTAAGACATGGGTCTACAATGGCGAAGTACTTCCAACAAAAGGAACTAAGGAAGGGAGCGATAAATAATTATGTTAATGCCAAAAAGAGTAAAACGTCGTAAACAATTCCGTGGCTCCATGAGAGGAAAAGCGTTAAGAGGAAATAAGATCAACTACGGTGAATTCGGTCTGGTTGCAACAGAGCCTTGCTGGATCAGATCCAACCAGATTGAGGCTGCCCGTGTTGCCATGACTCGTTATATCAAACGTGGCGGTAAAGTATGGATTAAAATTTTCCCAGATAAACCAGTAACAGCAAAACCAGCAGAAACACGTATGGGTTCCGGAAAAGGTGCCTTAGAATACTGGGTAGCAGTTGTAAAGCCAGGCAGAGTAATGTTTGAGATCGCAGGCGTTCCTGAGGAAACAGCTCGTGAGGCTCTGCGTCTTGCCATGCACAAGTTGCCAGTTAAATGTAAAATCGTTTCTCGTGCAGACTTAGAAGGCGGTGATAACAGTGAAAATTAAAAATTATGTAGAAGATTTAAGAACAAAATCAGCTGCAGAATTACAGGAAGAATTAGTAGCTGCTAAGAAGGAACTCTTTAACTTGAGATTTCAGAATGCAACAAATCAGCTGGACAACACAAGCAGAATTAAAGAAGTTCGCAAGAACATCGCTAGAATCCAGACTCTGATTGCTCAGAAGGCAAATGCGTAAGGAAGAAATTCCTATTAGATAGAAAGGAGCAGCATAATCGTGGAAAGAAATCTGAGAAAAACACGTGTTGGTAAAGTTGTCAGCAACAAGATGGACAAAACTATTGTAGTTGCTATCGAAGACCACGTAAAACATCCTCTTTACAAAAAGATCGTAAAGAGAACCTATAAATTAAAAGCACATGACGAAGAGAATACCTGCAACATCGGTGATACCGTAAAGGTTATGGAAACAAGACCTCTGTCCAAAGACAAGAGATGGAGACTTGTAGAAGTTGTAGAAAGAGTGAAATAATTGGTCTTCCAGTTATTGGAATATAGTTTGGAAATTCGTGAAGGAGGAATCCCAGCATGATTCAACAGGAAAGTAGACTTAGAGTCGCTGACAACACTGGCGCAAAAGAAATCCTCTGCATCCGTGTTATGGGCGGTTCTACTAGAAGATATGCCAATATCGGCGATGTTATCGTTGCTACGGTCAAAGATGCAACACCAGGCGGTGTTGTGAAAAAAGGTGACGTTGTAAAGGCAGTTGTTGTTCGTACTGTTAAAGGCGTTCGCCGTAAAGACGGCTCTTACATCAAATTTGATGAAAATGCAGCCGTTATCATCAAAGATGACAAGACACCAAGAGGAACCCGTATTTTTGGACCAGTAGCCAGAGAGCTTCGTGAGAAACAGTTTATGAAGATTGTTTCCTTAGCTCCAGAAGTATTATAGGAGGTAAGCCTGATGTTTAAGATTAAAAAAGGCGATACTGTTAAAGTTATCGCCGGCAAAGATAAAGACAAAGAAGGAAAAGTAATCTCTGTTAATCCGAAAAAAGGCGCTGTTCTGGTTGAAGGCGTAAACATGGTCACAAAACACACAAAACCATCCATGAGCAATCAGCAGGGCGGTATCGTAAACAAAGAAGCTTGGATCGATGCCTCCAATGTAATGGTTATGCATGAAGGTAAAGTTACCAGAATCGGCTTTAAAGTTGAGGATGGCAAGAAAGTGCGTGTGGCTAAGACTACAGGCAAAGTGATCGATTAATTGAGAGAGGAGGCCAACAAATGAGCAGACTTAAAGATATGTATAAAAATGAGATCGTAGATGCTATGATCAAAAAGTTTGGTTATAAAAATATCATGGAAGTGCCGAAACTCGATAAGATCGTTGTAAACATGGGTGTAGGCGAAGCAAAGGACAACGCAAAAGTTCTGGATGCAGCGGTTGCTGATATGGAGCTGATCACAGGCCAGAAGGCTGTGACAACAAAAGCGAAAAATTCCATTGCTAACTTCAAGATCCGTGAGGGTATGCCAATTGGTTGTAAAGTAACATTAAGAGGCGAGAAAATGTATGAGTTTGCAGATCGTCTCATCAACCTGGCACTGCCTCGTGTACGTGACTTCCGTGGTGTAAATCCTAACGCATTTGACGGAAGAGGAAATTATGCCCTTGGAATCAAAGAGCAGCTGATTTTCCCTGAAGTGGAATATGATAAAGTCGATAAAGTAAGAGGTATGGATGTTATTTTCGTAACCACTGCTAAAACAGACGAAGAAGCTCGTGAATTATTGACATTATTCAACATGCCATTTGCAAAGTAATTATAGGAGGGAAAATTCATGGCTAAAACAGCAATGAAAGTAAAACAGCAGCGTAAACAGAAATTCTCCACAAGAGAGTACAGCCGCTGCCGTATCTGTGGACGTCCACATGCATATTTAAGAAAATACGGTATCTGCCGTATCTGCTTCCGTGAGCTGGCATACAAAGGCCAGATCCCAGGAGTAAAAAAAGCAAGCTGGTAGGCCGAAAGCAACTTAGTGAAAGCAAGCCGAAAGGCGCAGCTTGAACTTAGTGCGAGGCCCTTCCCGAACCTTAGCGAAGCCGAGCCGAAGGCGAGAGATGAGCTTAGTTGAGGGAAGACACCCCGATAACTTTTAGCGAAGGCTGAATTTAGTGAGAGTGGTGTGCCGAACCGTTGCCAACACCCCTATACAGATGCAAGCCATCTGACAGTATAGTAATTAACATGAAAAGTCTAAATTAGGAGGAAACTATCATGACAATGAGCGATCCAATCGCAGATATGCTTACAAGAATCCGTAACGCGAACACTGCAAAACATGACACAGTAGATGTTCCATCATCTAAGATGAAACTTGCTATCGCAGATATTCTTTTAAAAGAAGGTTATATCGCAAAATATGACGTTCTGGAAGAAGGAAACTTTAAAACAATCCGTATCACTTTAAAATACGGTGCAGATAAAAACGAAAAGATCATTACAGGTCTGAAGAGAATTTCTAAACCAGGTCTGCGTATCTACGCCGGCAGCCAGGAAATTCCAAGAGTATTAGGAGGACTGGGAATTGCCATCCTTTCCACCAACCAGGGTGTGATCACAGACAAAGAAGCTAGAAAGCTCCACGTAGGCGGCGAAGTTCTGGCATTTGTTTGGTAATTTATCGAGATACTGAAAACAGAAGGGAACCATAATAGGCCCTTCCGAAAATCTAAGTAAGGAGGAAATTGGTATGTCACGTATTGGAAGACTGCCTGTAGCTGTTCCAGCTGGAGTAGAAGTAAAAGTAGCTGAGAACAATGTAGTGACTGTAAAAGGTCCTAAGGGAACACTTGAAAGAGCGTTACCTGTTGAAATGTCAATCAAAGTTGAAGATGGTCATGTTGTTGTAACAAGACCAAATGATTTAAAGAAAATGAAATCTTTACACGGTTTAACAAGAACCCTGATCCAGAACATGGTAATCGGTGTCAGCCAGGGATATGAAAAAACTCTGGAAGTAAACGGTGTAGGTTACAGAGCAGCAAAACAGGGTAAGAAATTAGTCCTGAACTTAGGATACTCTCATCCCGTTGAAATGGAAGATCCAGAAGGTCTGGAGTCCAAGGTAGACGGAAATAAGATCATCGTATCCGGTATCGATAAAGAAAGAGTCGGCCAGTATGCTGCTGAAATCAGAGATAAGAGAAAACCTGAACCTTACAAAGGTAAAGGTATTAAATATGCTGATGAAGTTATCAGACGTAAAGTTGGTAAGACTGGTAAGAAATAATTAAGGAGAGTGTAAAAATGGTTAGTAAAGTATCAAGAGCGAAAGTTCGCGCAAAAAAGCATAGAAGAATACGTAATCATCTCAGCGGCACCGCTGCTACACCTCGTTTAGCAGTATTCCGCAGCAATAATCATATGTATGCTCAAATTATTGACGATACAGTTGGAAAAACTCTGGTTTCTGCTTCTACAACTCAGAAAGATGTAAAAGCTGAATTAGAAAAAACCAATAACGTTGACGCCGCAGCATATTTAGGTACAGTTATTGCTAAGAGAGCAATCGAAGCTGGAATCAAAGAAGTTGTCTTTGACAGAGGCGGTTTTATATATCATGGAAAAATCAAAGCTTTAGCAGACGCAGCAAGAGAAGCTGGGTTAGAATTCTAATAAGGGAGGAAAAGAACACATGAAACGTTCTATTATTGATGCTAGTCAGCTTGAATTAGAAGAAAAAGTAGTATCAATCAAGCGTGTAACAAAGGTTGTTAAAGGTGGTCGTAACTTCCGTTTTTCAGCTTTAGTTGTTGTTGGTGACGGCAACGGACATGTTGGCGCTGGTTTAGGTAAAGCAGCTGAAATTCCTGAAGCGATCCGCAAAGGAAAAGAAGATGCTATGAAAAAATTGATTACTGTAGCAAGAGATGAAAACGGAAGTATTACCCATGACTTCGTAGGAAAATTCGGAAGCGCTCAGATGCTGATGAAGAAAGCTCCTGAAGGTACTGGTGTTATTGCCGGAGGTCCAGCTCGTGCGGTAATTGAACTTGCAGGTATTAAGAATATCCGTACAAAATGTATGGGTTCCCGTAACAAACAGAACGTTGTTCTGGCTACCATCGCAGGTTTAAGCCAGTTAAAGACTCCGGAAGAAGTTGCAAAACTTCGTGGAAAATCTGTAGACGAGATTTTTGCATAAGGAGGATTGAAAAATGGCAGATAAATTAAAAATCACTCTGGTGAAATCTACAATCGGTGCTGTTCCGAAACATAAAAAAACAGTAGAAGCTTTAGGTTTAAGAAAACTGAACAAAACAGTGGAAATGCCGGATAACGCAGCAGTGCGCGGAATGATCCAGCAGGTTAGACACTTAGTGAAAGTAGAAGAAATCTAAGATCAGCAGAAAAAGGAGGTGCCAACATGGATTTATCAAATTTAAGACCAGCAGAAGGCTCCAGACAGAGCGATAACTTCAGAAGAGGCCGTGGCCATGGTTCAGGAAACGGTAAGACAGCAGGTAAAGGCCATAAAGGACAGAAGGCTCGTTCCGGAGCTAAAAGACCAGGTTTCGAAGGCGGTCAGATGCCTTTATACAGAAGACTTCCAAAGAGAGGCTTCAAATGCAGAAACTCTAAGGAGATCATTGCAGTAAACGTTGATATTTTAAACAGATTTGAGGATGGAGCAGAGGTTACTCCAGCAGCTTTACTGGCTTCCGGCGCTATCTCTAAATTAGGAGACGGTGTAAAACTTCTGGGCAACGGTGAGTTAACAAAGAAGCTGAATGTAAAAGTTAATGCTGTAAGCGAAAGCGCTAAGGCAAAGATTGAAGCCGCAGGTGGAACAGTAGAGGTGATCTAATGCTGCAGACTCTTAAAAATGCCTTTAAGATAAAGGATGTAAGACGTCGAATTTTTTATGTACTGCTGATGCTGGTGATCATCCGTATAGGTTCCCAGCTTCCCATTCCGGGAGTAGACAGCGATTACTTTAAAGAATGGTTTGAGAGCCAGTCCAGTGATGCATTCAATTTTTTTGATGCATTCACTGGCGGTTCCTTTACCGAAATGTCCATATTTGCATTAAATATCACGCCGTACATTACTTCTTCCATTATTATCCAGCTTTTGACTATTGCAATTCCACAGTTAGAGGAAATGCATCGCGATGGTGAAGAGGGAAGGAAGAAACTTACAGCAATTACCCGTTATGTTACGGTAGGTCTGGCTCTTTTCCAGTCTGTTGCTATGACTGTAGGCTTCGGAAACAGAGGGCTGATTCCGGATATGACAGTGGTAAAAGGTATTGTGGTAGTAGCTTGCCTGACCGCAGGCTCCAGTATGCTGATGTGGATTGGTGAGCGGATTACTGAGAACGGTGTGGGTAATGGTATATCTATTGTCCTGATGATCAATATCGTATCCAGGATCCCCAATGATCTGGTTAGCCTGTTTCAGACCTTTGTACAGGGAAAAACCATTGCCAGAGGCGCTTTAGCGGCTTTGATCATTGCAGCGATCATTCTTCTTGTGGTAGTCCTGGTATTGATCCTGAACGGCGGTATCCGCAGAATTCCGGTACAGTATTCTAAGAAGATGGTTGGAAGAAAAGTTATGGGCGGACAGTCCAGCTCTATTCCGTTGAAAGTAAATACTGCCGGTGTTATTCCCATTATCTTTGCCTCTTCGCTGATGTCTTTCCCTGTGATCATCGCAAGTTTTCTGGGTAAGACAGATGGAACAGGCATTGGAAGCCAGATTATGAGAGGTTTGACTTCCAGCAACTGGTTTAACCCCAGTCAGCCAATATATTCCCTGGGACTGGTACTGTATATTGTACTGGTAATCTTTTTTGCTTATTTCTATACGTCTATTACTTTCAATCCCATGGAAGTAGCAGACAATATGAAAAAGCAGGGTGGCTTTGTCCCGGGTATCCGTCCCGGAAAACCAACCCAGGAATATCTGGAGAAAATCCTGAGTTACATTATCTTCATAGGTGCTGCGGGACTTGTTATCGTAGCGGTGATTCCTTTCTTCTTTAACGGAGTTTTCGGTGCCAATGTTTCCTTTGGCGGAACATCTCTCATCATTGTTGTAGGTGTTGTATTGGAAACATTGAAACAGATTGAATCACGTATGCTGGTGCGTAACTACAGAGGCTTTTTAAGTGAATAAGAGGGTTTGAAAAGATAAAACCCTATAGGAAAGAGACCGTCGCAGGAATGGCAGATTTTCAGTAACTGTAAAATCTTCAGTTTCTGTGGCTGTCTCTAAAATATTATATGGCGAAAAATCTGTAATTGGTGTATTATGATGTCAGGGCGCCTGACTGGCGCCGGCTAAAGCGGAGCTTTGGGAGCGTACTGCAGCCAAAATCCGCCACATTGTAGCAGAAAGGGGAAAAGGTATGAAGATTATCATGTTAGGCGCACCTGGTGCGGGAAAAGGCACACAGGCAAAGAAAATTGCCCAGAAATATGGAATTCCCCATATTTCTACCGGAGATATTTTCCGGGCAAACATCAAAAATGGGACAGAATTAGGAAAGAAAGCAAAAACTTATATGGATCAGGGACTTCTGGTTCCCGATGAGCTGACGGTGGATCTGGTAATTGACAGAGTAAACCAGGAAGACTGTAAAAACGGATATATCCTGGACGGATTTCCAAGAACAATCCCCCAGGCAGAGAGCCTGGATGCAGCCCTTGCAAAGATGGGACAGAAAGTAGATTATGCTATCAACGTTGAAGTTCCTGATGAGAACATTATTAACCGTATGTCAGGCAGAAGAGCCTGTGTAGGCTGCGGAGCTACTTATCATATTAAGTATAATCCTCCAAAGACAGAGGATGTCTGCGATGCATGCGGCGAGAAGCTGATTTTAAGAGATGATGATAAGCCGGAAACTGTTCAGAAGCGCCTTGGCGTATATCATGACCAGACCCAGCCTCTTATCGATTACTACGGAAAAGCCGGAGTGCTCAAAGAAGTTGACGGTACTGTTGACATGGAGGACGTGTTCCAGGCTATCGTGGATATATTAGGAGCGTAATAAACATGTCAGTAACAATAAAAACTGCCAGAGAGATTGAACTTATGAGAGAGGCAGGCAGACTTCTGGAAAAAGTACATGATGAACTGGCCGATTTTGTCAAACCGGGAATCAGTACTCTGGATATTGACAGGTTCGGAGAAAAGCTTATCAGGAGCCTGGGCTGTACTCCCAATTTTTTAAACTACAATGGCTATCCGGCTTCTATCTGTGTGTCGGTAAACGATGAAGTGGTCCATGGTATTCCCAAAAAGAACAGGATCCTTCAGGAGGGAGATATCGTCAGTCTGGATGCAGGACTGATTTATAAAGGGTATCATTCAGATGCAGCCAGAACTCATGCTGTGGGGAAAATTTCCCCGGAGGCTCAGCAGCTGATCAATGTGACAAGGGAGAGCTTCTTTGAAGGAATCAAATATGCCAAAGCAGGAAACCATCTTCATGATATATCTGCTGCTATCGGCAATTACGCTGGGCAATTCGGATATGGAGTAGTACGGGACCTGGTAGGACACGGTATCGGTACCCATCTTCATGAAGATCCGCAGATTCCCAATTTTCCTCAGAAGAGAAGGGGAATTCGATTGATCCCCGGTATGACTTTGGCTATCGAACCTATGATCAATCAGGGAAGAGCCGATGTGGAATGGCTGGATGATGACTGGACAGTGGTAACCCAGGACGGTTCTCTGTCTGCCCATTACGAAAATACCATTCTGATCACAGAGGACGAGCCGGAAATCCTCACTCTTTCCAGATAGAAGGAGAAACTATGAGAGACTTTAAAACGGGGATGCTGGCTGTATCCAAGGCCGGACATGATAAAGGCAGATTATATGTGGTGATAAAAGCTGACCAGGAATATGTATATCTTGCAGACGGAAAGAACCGCAGTGTCTGCCAGCCTAAGAAAAAGAAACAGAAACACATTCAGATCAATTATCATATTCCCATGGTTCTTGCAAAGGCCCTGGAAACAGAACAGGAACTTAAAGATGAACAGATAAAAAAAGCCATTAAAGACTATAAAAATCAACAGGAGGTTTAAGTTTTATGTCAAAGGCAGATGTTATTGAAGTAGAAGGAACGGTAGTTGAAAAATTGCCAAACGCCATGTTTAAAGTAGAACTGGAAAATAAACATGTGATCCTGGCTCATATCAGCGGAAAGTTAAGGATGAACTTCATCCGTATCCTTCCGGGAGACAAAGTTACCATTGAAATGTCACCTTACGATCTGAGCAAGGGAAGGATCATCTGGAGAGATAAATAAATTGCAGACACCCTGTAAGAAGCAGTTTCAGTCCGCTTCACACAGGGTGTTTTCAATTCTTCTTTTAGCCTGAAAAGCTGCAAAAATTAAAAATTCATAAAAAAGTTCTTGCATTCTTGTCATAGAGGTGTTATTATATCAAATGTACTTTTATGCTCAGAAAGGAGGAAGAACAGTGAAGGTAAGATCATCTGTAAAACCAATTTGCGAAAAGTGCAAGGTTATCAAAAGAAAGGGAAGCATCAGAATTATCTGTGAAAACCCAAAACACAAACAGCGTCAGGGCTAATTTTTGAAGACTGAATAATGACAAAGATTAGTTACTGACGATTTGTTTGTGTTAATTTTAGTGCGGCTGCAGTATGAACCGCCAGGAGGCGTTGTTCATGCTGATCAAATATAGTAATATTAGTATGATACACAAGGTATCATCTCCTGTGGCTGTCTGTACCGAGAGGACAGCGGAAGAATATTGCTTAATACCGGTATACGCCAATACCGGAAAGGCTGCGTAAAATTATAAAAGGAAGGCAGAACTTTCCTTTCAGCGGCTGGACGCATAGAACCCCGTCAATTTTATGTGTCTCAATTAGGAACAATATTAACAGAAAATGGAGGAAAAAATACATGGCTCGTATAGCTGGTGTAGACTTACCAAGAGAAAAACGTATTGAGATCGGTCTGACATATATCTACGGAATCGGAAGAGCAAGTGCAGACCGTATCCTGGAAAAAGCAGGCGTAAATCCTGACACTCGTGTCAGAGATATCACTGACGAAGAAGTTGGAAAGATCCGTGATGCGATTGAAGAGTTAGAGATCCCGGTAGAAGGTGATCTGAGAAGAGAGATCGCTCTGAATATCAAGAGACTTCAGGAGATTGGATGCTACAGAGGTATCCGTCATCGTAAAGGACTTCCTGTTCGTGGACAGAAGACTAAGACAAATGCAAGAACAAGAAAAGGTCCTAAGAGAACAGTTGCTAACAAGAAGAAATAATAAGCGGACTGTTTGATTTAGAAATTTACCAAGAGTTTGAATATTAGAGAAAGTAGGTTAGTTTAGAAATGGCTAAAGTTACAAAAAAAGTGACAAAAAAGCGTGTTAAGAAAAACGTTGAACGCGGACAGGCACATATCCAGTCTTCTTTCAATAACACAATCGTTACATTGACAGATGCTGAGGGAAATGCTTTATCTTGGGCAAGTGCCGGTGGTCTGGGATTTAAAGGTTCAAGGAAATCTACTCCATATGCAGCTCAGATGGCTGCAGAAACAGCTGCAAAAGCAGCAATTGTTCATGGTCTGAAGACTGTTGACGTTTTTGTAAAAGGACCTGGTTCAGGAAGAGAAGCAGCAATCCGTGCACTGGCAGCATGCGGCATCGAAGTTACAAGCATTAAAGACGTAACACCGGTTCCTCACAATGGTTGCCGTCCACCAAAACGCAGAAGAGTCTAATTAGGAGGTCAAATAATCATGGCAGTAAATAGAGTACCAGTTCTGAAAAGATGCAGGTCCTTAGGTCTGGACCCGGTATATTTAGGAATAGATAAAAAATCTACCAGACAGTTAAAAAGATCAAACAGAAAAGTGTCTGAGTACGGACTTCAGTTAAAAGAAAAACAGAAAGCAAAATTCATCTATGGCGTTCTGGAAAAACCATTCCGCAACTACTATAAGAAAGCAGATCAGAAACCAGGACAGACAGGTGAAAACCTGATGGTTATGCTGGAAACACGTCTGGACAACGTGATCTTCCGTCTTGGATTCGCAAGAACAAGAAAAGAAGCAAGACAGATCGTTGACCACAAACACGTATTAGTAAACGGAAAACAGGTGAACATTCCTTCTTACCTGGTAAAGGCTGGAGATGTTATTGAAATCAAAGAGAAATGCAAAGGCTCTCAGAGATATAAAGATATTCTGGAAGTAACTGGCGGACGTCTTGTTCCGGCTTGGCTGGATGTTGACCAGGAAGCTCTGAAAGGTGAAGTGAAGGCGCTTCCTACAAGAGAAGAGATCGACGTACCTGTAAATGAAATGTTAATCGTCGAGTTGTACTCCAAATAATTAAGGATTATGCACGTAGCAAGGAGGGCTTTGCATGTTCGATTTTAATAAACCCAAAATTCAAATCACAGAGATGTCTGATGATAAGAGATATGGGAAATTTGTGGTAGAGCCGCTGGAAAGAGGATATGGCATTACACTGGGAAATTCTTTAAGAAGGATCATGCTTTCTTCTTTGCCGGGAGCTGCCGTAAGCCAGGTGAAAATTGATGGGGTTCTCCATGAATTCAGTTCTATTCCGGGAGTAAAGGAAGATGTGACGGAAATCGTCATGAACCTGAAGAATCTGGCAATTAAGAACTTAAGCGACAGCAATGAGCCGAAAACTGCTTATATTGAGTTTGAAGGCGAAGGTGTTGTTACCGGCGCTGATATCCAGGTTGACCAGGATCTTGAGATTCTGAATCCAGATCAGGTGATTGCAACCTTAAACGGCGGAGCAGACTGCAAATTTAATGCAGAGCTGACAATTACAAAAGGCCGTGGATATGTAAGTGCTGATAAAGGAAAAACAGACGACATGCCAATCGGCGTGATCGCAGTAGATGCGATCTACACTCCTGTAGAGCGTGTCAATATGTCTGTAGAAAATACCCGTGTAGGTCAGGTGACTGACTTTGATAAACTGACACTGGATATCTATACAAACGGAACACTGGATGCAGACGAGGCTGTAAGTCTTGCTGCGAAAGTGCTCAGCGAGCATTTAAGCCTCTTCGTCGATCTTTCTGAGAGTGCAAAGACTGCAGAAGTCATGATCGAGAAAGAAGACAATGAGAAAGAAAAAGTACTGGAGATGAACATTGATGAGCTGGAGCTTTCTGTTCGTTCCTATAACTGCTTAAAACGTGCTGGCATCAATACTGTTGAAGAGCTTTGCAACCGTACGCCGGAAGATATGATGAAGGTTCGTAATCTGGGCCGGAAGTCTCTGGAAGAAGTACTGGCGAAGCTGAAAGAATTAGGCTTACAGTTAAATCCAAGCGAAGAGTAAGCCATATAACATTATGGAAATAAAGCAATACGTCAGTAAGACCGATGAAAGCATGGCGTATTGTTCCACAAATGGAGGAAATCAAAAATGGCAAAGTATAGAAAATTAGGCAGAACATCTGATCAGAGAAAAGCATTACTCAGAAATCAGGTTACAAATCTGTTATACCATGGAAAAATTGTTACAACTGAGACAAGAGCCAAAGAAGTCCGCAAGATCGCTGAAGGCCTTATTGCTATGGCTGTTCGCGAAAAAGACAACTTTGAGACTGTTACAGTTACAGCAAAAGTTGCCCGCAAAGATGCTGAAGGCAAGAGAGTAAAAGAAGTTGTAGACGGCAAGAAAGTTACCGTATATGACGAAGTACAGAAAGAGATCAAGAAAGATGCTCCTTCCAGATTACATGCCAGAAGACAGATGCTGAAAGTCTTCTATCCTGTAACAGAAGTTCCTGCTGCAGCAGCTGGCAAAAAGAAAAACACAAAGAATGTAGACATGGTAGAGAAAATGTTTACAGAAATCGCTCCAAAATACGCTGACCGCAATGGTGGTTATACAAGAATCATCAAAATCGGTCCTCGTAAAGGCGATGCCGCAATGGAAGTTGTATTAGAGCTGGTATAAGCTTCTGTAATTTTCTGAGCGAGAAGAGCGGAAAGATATGGAAAAGAAGTTATCTCACTTAAAAGCGGGAGATAACTTCTTTTTTTTACCTTGTCTCATAATTGTAAAAGTAGTAAAATTAAGAATCAAAACTTCTGGAAAAGGTTAATAGTGACTGGAGGAAATTTATGGGCAAAAAAATGTTATTCATATTTAATCCCAGGTCAGGAAAGGGAAGTATCAAAACTCGTCTTATGGATATCCTGGATATTTTTGTAAAAGGAGGATATGAAGTTACGGTACATCCTACCCAGGCCTATATGGATGGATTTAAAATAGCAAGGAAAAAAGCGGGAGAATATGATATTGTAGTTGCCAGCGGCGGAGACGGCACATTAGATGAGATCGTTTCCGGTATGCTGCGGGTAGATTGCACTACGCCTGTAGGCTATATTCCTGCGGGCAGTACTAATGATTTTGCCAATAGTCTGCATATTTCCAAGAATATGCTCCAGGCAGCTACAGATATTGTGGAAGGAGTACCCCATGCTTTTGATGTGGGGAAATTTAATCAGGACTATTTTGTATATATTGCAGCTTTTGGCCTTTTCACGGACGTTTCTTATGAAACAAACCAGGATTTGAAAAATATCCTGGGCCATGCAGCATATATATTAGAAGGAACTCAGAGGATTTTTAATATTAAGTCTTATAAACTCCAGGTTATAAGTGAAGAAGTGAATCTGGAGGGGGAATTTATTTTCGGAATGGTGAGTAATTCCACTTCAGTGGGAGGATTTAAGAAACTCACAGGTCCAGATGTAATGCTGGATGACGGAGTATTTGAGGTTATGTTTATCCGAATGCCCAAAACACTTTTAGAGCTTAACGAGATTATTGCCTCTTTAGTAGGCGGAAATGATACAAAGATGATTGAGGCCTTTAAAACCTCTTCTCTGACCGTTATTGGGGAAGAGGAGATTCCCTGGACTCTTGACGGAGAGTACGGCGGGGAACATGACAGGGTAGAAATCCGGAATCTGAAGCATGCAGTGAAGATTATGCTGCCCGTAAATGACAAAGTACCGCTGATCAACAATGCAAATGAGATGGAGAATATAGAAGAGAAAGAGCAGGAAGAACAGAAGGAACAGGAAATAACCCCACAGTAAAAGAAACCTCTGAAGAAACACTGTCATATGATATAGAAATTGATAAATGATGGTGTATTATGAACTGGACTGCTTTTCTTAATGTAATCCTGTTGATTGCTGCACTGACCACAGATTCTTTTGTGGTCAGTTTTTCATATGGCGCTCAGAACGTGAAAATGTCCATGAAAATGATTTTGGTCATGAATCTTGTGATGAGTCTTCTTCTGGCTGGCGGAATCTGCACTGGGAGGGTTATGGAAGGTTTTTTTCCCAGGAACATTGCTATTGCTGCAGGTGCGCTGGTCCTTCTGGGAATGGGGGGATATAGAATATGGAAATTCTTACAGGGCAGGAGAAGCGGGGAGGAACAGGAGGTTCAGGAACTGGATTATTTCCAGGGAATTCTACTGGCCCTTATTCTTTCCCTGGACGGATTGGCGGCAGGCATCGGCACAGGACTGGTACAGGCTGAAGAGGGGCTCCTGATTCCCGGCGTTTTTCTTGGAGGTATTCTTATGATGGAGGCCGGATGGAGAGCAGGAAATCATTTTCGACATGTTTTTCGGAAAGATATTTCCTGGATAAGCGGCATCTGTCTGTTGATCCTTGGAGCGGGAACTTTATGTAAACTGTAAAAAACACTTGCATTTTCAGGGTTTTTGCGGTATCTTAGTAACAGTTTTAAAAAATTGTAAAAGAGGAAGGAGCCGGAGTATGGGCGAATATACCAATGTAACCGAGATATTTGGAGAAGATGTATTTAATGATTTCGTGATGCAGCAGCGTCTCCCGAAGAAAGTCTATAAGGAATTAAAGCAGACAATACTGGAGGGCAAGGAGCTGTCTCTGGAGATGGCAGACGTTATCGCCCATGAAATGAAAGAATGGGCCATTGAAAAAGGCGCTACTCACTATACCCACTGGTTTCAGCCTCTTACTGGCGTAACAGCAGAGAAACATGACGCCTTTATCACTGCACCTCAGCCAAATGGCAAGGTCCTTATGAGTTTTTCAGGAAAGGAACTGATAAAGGGAGAGCCAGATGCTTCTTCTTTTCCATCTGGAGGTCTGCGGGCTACTTTCGAGGCCAGAGGCTATACTGCCTGGGACTGCACTTCCCCGGCTTTTGTAAGACATGATGCGGCAGGAGCAACTCTCTGTATTCCTACAGCCTTTTGCTCCTACACAGGGGAGGCTCTGGACCAGAAGACCCCTCTTCTCCGCTCCATGCAGGCAGTAGGCACTCAGGCCCTTCGCTTGGTACGGCTTTTTGGCGATACTACTGCGAAAAGGGTGATTCCTTCTGTTGGGGCAGAACAGGAATATTTCCTGGTCAGCGAGAAGATGTTCAGCAGAAGAAAAGACCTGGTGTTTACAGGCAGGACTCTTTTTGGAGCCATGCCTCCTAAAGGGCAGGAGCTGGATGACCACTATCTGGGAACTATCCGCCAGAGAGTTTCTGCATATATGAAACATGTAAATGAGGAACTCTGGAAACTGGGAGTAACTTCCAAGACCCAGCATAACGAAGTGGCTCCTGCACAGCATGAACTGGCGCCGATCTATGCGGAAGCTAATGTAGAGGTAGACCACAACCAGATCATTATGCAGACATTGAAAAGAGTAGCATCTCAGCATGGCATGAAGTGTCTTCTTCATGAGAAACCTTTTGCAGGGGTAAATGGTTCAGGAAAGCATAATAACTGGTCTCTGACCACAGACACAGGAGTCAATCTTTTAGATCCGGGAAATACTCCTCATGAAAATATCCAGTTCCTTCTTATTTTAAGCTGCGTCCTCAAAGCTGTTGACAGACATGCAGATCTTCTGAGAGAGTCAGCTTCTGATGTAGGAAATGATCATCGTCTGGGGGCAAATGAGGCGCCGCCGGCCATCGTTTCTGTATTTTTGGGAGATCAGCTTACAGATGTAATGAACCAGCTGATCACAACCGGTATGGCAGACCACAGTATTGAAAGTGAAAAGCTGGAAACCGGAGTAAAATCCATTCCAGAGTTTATGAGAGATACTACAGACAGGAACAGAACCTCACCATTTGCCTTTACAGGAAATAAATTTGAGTTCCGTATGGTGGGTTCCAGAGACTCTATCGCTCCGGCAAACGTGGTGCTGAATACCATTGTTGCAGAAGCCTTTAAAGAGGCCTGCGATGAGCTGGAAAAGGCAGAAGACTTCAGCCTGGCTGTTCATGATCTGATCAAGAAAAACTTTACGGAGCACCAGAGGATCGTATTCAACGGAAACGGATATTCTCAGGAGTGGGTGGAAGAAGCTGAAAGAAGAGGCCTTCCCAACCTGACCTGCATGGTAGAGGCAGTAGATGTAATGACTTCAGATAAAGCAGTGGAGCTTTTCGAAAAGTTCGGAGTATTTACAAAAGCAGAATTGGAGTCCAGACAGGAGATTAAATACGAGACTTATTCCAAGGCAATCAATATTGAGGCAAAGACCATGATTGATATTGCTGGAAAACAGATTATTCCGGCAGTGATCAAATATACGAAGAATCTGGCAGACGCCATTAACTCTATTGTTTCTGCCGGTGTGCTGGATGTAGATGTGCAGACTGAACTTTTGCAGACCACATCCCGCCTTCTGAAAGAGACCAGAGACGCCCTGGAAAACCTTAAGACTGTATCTGAAAAAGCCCATGGAATGTCAGACGGCAGAGATAAGGCATATTTCTATCGCCGTCAGGTGATCCCAGCCATGGACGCCCTGAGAAAACCAGTTGATGAACTGGAAATGATCGTTGACAAAGAAGTCTGGCCAATGCCGTCCTACGGAGATCTTTTATTCGAAGTATAGGAACTTCAGAAAGTCCGGGGCTGCTGCATGAAACAAGATATCTGTTCAATGCGGCAGCCTTGTTTCTGTTATGGGCAAAATCAGGAGAAAGGAAAAAGATGGACCATACATTAGATTTTTTAAGAGAGCAACAGGTAGACAGAGAACTGATCCAGGAGGTAGAAGCCTTCAGGAGCCGTTATCCTGTAGAGGAGGAAGAAAAGAACAGAGTATCCCAGCCGGATATGCCTTTTTATGGAAGAGAAGTATTGGAAATGGGAATTGCTGCAGTGCTTCAGGGGGAGAATATTCTTCTCACAGGAGCCAAGGCCACAGGGAAAAATATCCTGGCAGAAAATCTGGCATGGATTTTTGGGCGGCCTGTCTATAATGTTTCTTTTCATGTGAATACAAACAGCGGAGATCTGATCGGAACAGACACTTTTGCGGACAACCGGGTACAGCTTCGAAAAGGCAGCATATACCGCTGCGCCCAGTATGGAGGCTTCGGCATCCTGGATGAGATCAATATGGCTAAGAACGATGCGGTTTCCGTACTCCATGCTGCACTGGACTACAGAAGGTGTATTGATGTGCCTGGATATGACCGGATTGATATGCACGAAGCTGCCCGGTTTATTGCTACCATGAATTATGGATATGCAGGTACGAAAGAGCTGAACGAAGCTCTGGTTTCCCGCTTCCTGGTCATTGACATGCCTGCCCAGGATGAAGAGACGCTGGAATTTATCCTGAAAAGGAAATTTCCAAAGATCAGGGAAAATGCTCTGAAACAGTGGATCGGCCTTTTTATGGACCTGCAGCTGAAAGCATATAACAGTGAGATCACCACCAAGGCCCTGGATCTGCGAGGGGTTATCGGAGCACTGAAGACAGTAGAAAAAGGATTGAAACCGGCTCTTGCAGTGAAAATGGGAGTAGTGAATAAATGCTTTGATATTTTTGAAAAAGAGATCGTACAGGATGTAGTGATGACCAGGATACCTGATTCCTGGACAGCCGGGGATGTATTTGAAGAATAGAGGAAATTATGGATGAATTTCAGCTGGAACTGGAAAACAGAATAAAGAATCTTATGTGGACAGTAAGCGGGGATTATGGCCTGGAATTTAAACCAGATCTTCAGGCATTTACCCGTTCAAAATATATTGCCCTTTATGACGGCATTAAACAGGGAGCCTTTGCGAAATATTTTGACAGAGAAGCATATTCCCTGTACCTGGTGAAGAAAATCTATCTTCATGCCATGGAGGCTCCCCTTATGAGTCTTGCACAGCTTTGTATTGAATTTGCAGTTTCAGGGAAGATTATTAAAGAGCGGGAGGGCGTTGCTTCCATAAGAAAAAAGGCCTGTGAAGATGTTCTGGAGAAGGATTTTCACCGCCTCCAGGAAAACGGGGCAGGAAGACTGAAGATTTCCCTGTTCAGGGAGGTCCTCAGGGGCCATGAGCCGGCCCCTGCCAGACAGCGGAAATGGATGGATATGGCAGAAAGCCTGGATAAGGCGGAAAACACCATGGATATCATAAAAGTCACAGACCAGCTTTATAACGAAGTAGTAGATCCCTATTTTGAACGGCAGCACGGAAATCTGGAAAAGGTCCTGGCAGTGACCCTGGAAGAACTGGCGGAATTTTCCTGGCAGGACTATCTGGACGAAGAAGCTTTAAACGGAAGTCTGGAGACTTATCTGGATAAGGTCTCAGAGAATATGACAAATCTGGATCAGATGGAGACAGGAGAGGACCAGGAGGAGTCAGAACAGGTAGAAAACAAAAAGCGTGTTCTGGTAGTCGATGAGAAAGCTCTTCAGAAGGTATACTCCTATGTAGAAAGAAACTATGGGAAAACTTTTCTGAAAGAGTCTGAGGAGAAAAGGCTGAACTATCTTTTGTGCAGAGGGATCCACGGAGACTGCAGCCTGTATTTTACCAGGGGTATCCTGAAAGATCCGGTACTGAGAAATTATCAGTATGAGTATGCCAGAAAGCAGAAAGATAAAAACCTTTATGAATATTATGATAATCATCGTCTGGTAAAAAATAATATCCAGATACTGACAGACATGCTGAAGAAGACACTGGTCATGCGGGATGAGGCAGAGGAAACTCTTTCTGACCGAGGGGTCGTGATCCCTTCCAGACTCTGGAGGATAGGAAGGACAGAGGACGCAAAGGTTTTCAAAAGAGAGCTCCATGCAGAAAGTTCCAGTTTTGTGGTAGATGTTCTGATCGACGCCAGCGGTTCTCAGAGGAGCCGCCAGGGCCAGGTGGCTATCCAGGCATATATTCTAAGTGAGTCTTTAAGCAATGTAGGGATCCCTCATCGGGTAATGAGTTTTTGCACCTTCTGGGACTATACCATTCTGCACCAGTTCCGGGACTATGATTCGGACAGGAAAGAAAACGGAAACATTTTTGAATATATTACTTCATCTAATAACCGGGACGGCCTTGCAATTAAGGCAGCAGGTCAGGGGCTGACAGCCAGAGACGAGGAGCACAAGATATTGATCATTTTAAGCGACGGAAGACCTTATGACGTAATCCTGAACAGGCCAAATGCCAGAAATCCCCAGCCCTATCAAGGCAAATATGCAGTCCAGGACACTGGCTTTGAGGTGCGGAAACTGCGGAATCAGGGAGTCTGTGTTCTGGGAGTTTTTGCTGGGGAAGAAAAGGACCTGGCGGCAGAGAAGAAGATATTCGGAAAAGATTTTGCCTATATACGGAATATTTCCGGCTTTTCACCGGTAGTAGGTCGCTATCTGATGAAACAGCTGGAAAAAGATATTTGACGGAGCTGAAATATGAACGGAAAAGTAGAAATTATGGGAATTTCTCTGGACATTTGTTCAGTGGAAGAAATTATGGAGAGTATTAATGTCCACTGGAATCAGGAGGAATCCCTGTCCACCTATGGAGCGCTTACCATGAAGCTTTTTGTGGAAGCTCAGAAAGATCCTGAGCTGAAGGCCTATATTGAAATGCTGGATAAAGCAGTGCCTGATGATACGGAGATACTGTGGGCAGCAGGGCTCCATGACAGTGAAATGGAAGAGGAGATTACTCAGCACGGGTTTATTGGTACTCTCTTCTGGCTTCTTGCCCAATATAAAAATCGTATCTTTATTCTGGGAGAAGACCAGGAGGATGCGGAAGGAATGTTCCGGTACCTGAAAGAAAAATATCCGGAAATTGTTATTACTGGAAGAGACAGCCTGCTGACAGGAGAGACAGACCAGGTAGACAGAGTGATCAATGAGATTAATGCCCTCAGTCCTCAGGCTGTCCTAAGCTGTTCCAGAACTTATGAATTGGAGAAATTTGTGAGTAAAAACCGAAAAATTGTTAATACGAGAGTGTGGTTCAGCCTGGGAAACTGCCAGGAAATCTGGAAGGGACCGGGACTGAAGCCGGCCTGGCTGGGAAAAATCATGGAAAAAAATATTTTTAAAAAGATGGTTTCCAGTTATAAAGAAGAAAAGAAGGAAATATGAAGAAATTATTACAAATGAAAAAAATATGTAATAATTTTAGATTTTCTCTTTATTTTTTCAGGATTATGTATTAGTATATATAGTAGGGTTTTTTATATTATGGGATACAAATTAATAAAACTATATGATGAAAGAGGGAGACAAGATGATTTCAAACCAGATACTTCAAAATACTCTGGATGGGTTAAAAGAAATATCCAGAACAGATTTTTGTGTAACCGATATGGAGGGAAAGGTATTGGCCACTACCTATCCTGAAAGCGTATGCGGAGAAGAAGAGATTATGGCTTTTGCCAATTCTCCCGCAGACAGCCAGGTGGTAAGGAACAATCTGTATTTTAAAATATATGATGATCATCAGCTGGAATACATATTGGTGTTAGATGGTGATGCAGAGGATGCCTATACCCTGGGAAAACTTGTAACGTTCCAGATCCAGGGCCTGCTCACTGCTTACAAGGAGAGATTTAATAAAGACAATTTTATAAAGAATCTTCTTCTTGACAATCTTTTGCTGGTGGATATCCAAAACCGGGCCAAAAAGCTCCATATTGAATCTGATGCCCGCAGAGTTGTATATATTCTGGAGACCAATCAGGACAAAGACTATGGTTCCCTGGAAAATATTAAGAATCTTCTAGGAGGAAAATCAGGAGACTTTGTTACTGCTGTAGACGAGAAGAGCATTATTATCGTAAAGGAGCTGGCTCCCGCTGATGATTATGCACAGCTTGAAAAAGCGGCCTACACCATTTTGTCTACCCTGGGAGTAGAGCGAGACGGAAAGACCCACATTGCTTATGGAACCATTGTAAAGGAACTTAAGGAAGTTTCACGGTCTTATAAGGAGGCCAGAATGGCTCTGGACGTGGGCAAGATTTTCTTTGGAGAGAGAGAAGTTATTGCCTATAGTTCCCTGGGAATCGGACGTCTGATCTATCAGCTCCCTATTCCTCTGTGCAAAATGTTCATACGGGAAATCTTTGACGGAAAATCTCCCGATGACTTTGACGAGGAGACGCTGACTACCATTAACAAGTTCTTTGAGAACAGCCTGAATGTTTCAGAAACCTCCAGGCAACTATATATACACAGGAACACACTGGTCTACAGGCTTGATAAGCTCCAGAAAAGCACAGGCCTGGATCTGAGGGTGTTTGAAGATGCGATTACTTTTAAGATCGCTCTGATGGTAGTGAAGTATATGAAATACATGGAAACGCTTGATTACTAAAGAGAGATTTTCTCTCAATAGGAAAACAGGAGGTTATTATGATTGATTTAGTGGACGTGAGCAAGTCATACAGCAAGGGCCAGCCGGCCATTGACCATATGAATCTTCACGTAGAGAAGGGTGAATTTGTGTTCGTAGTGGGAAACAGCGGTTCAGGGAAATCCACTCTGATCAAGCTTCTTTTAAAAGAATTGGATCCTACTAGCGGAACCATCACAGTAAACGGCCAGCAGCTGAATAAGCTGAGACGGAGAAAGGTAGCCAAATACCGCAGGGGAGTCGGTGTTGTGTTCCAGGATTTCCGTCTGCTGAAGGACAGAAATGTCTATGAAAACGTGGCCTTTGCCCAAAGGGTTATTGAGCGCCCTACCCGTATTATCCGGAAAAGAGTCCCTGAAGTACTGACTCTGGTAGGTCTGGCTGAAAAATACAAGTCAAAACCAGACCAGCTCTCAGGAGGCGAGCAGCAGAGAGTTGCTCTTGCCCGAGCTCTGGTAAACAGACCGAGTATTCTGCTGGCTGACGAGCCTACAGGTAATCTGGATCCTAAAAACTCCTTTGAGATCATGAAGCTTCTGGAGGAGATCAATGAAAGAGGCACCACTGTCCTTGTAGTTACTCACAACAGAGAAATCGTCAACGCTTTCAGAAAACGTGTGATCACCATGAAGAAAGGCGTGATTGTCAGCGACGAACAGGAAGGGGAATATCGGAATGCGAATTAGTACCATTGCATACATATTTAAACAGGGATTTAAAAATATCTGGCGTAACCTGCGGTTCTCTCTGGCATCTATTTCCACTATGGCAGCCTGTATCTTCCTCTTTGGACTGTTTCTGGCATTGGTCATGAACTTCAATCATATTGTCCATTCTGCTGAGGAAGGAATTGCCATACTGGTGTATTTTGATGAGGGCATCACCCAGGATCAGATTGATGATATCGGAAGAGAACTGGAAGACCGGCCAGAAGTAGCAGAGATAGATTATATATCTGCTGATGAGGCATGGGAAGCTTACAGCAAGGTATATCTTGGAGAGGATAATGCAGAACTGGCAGAAGGTTTTATGCAGGATAATCCCTTAGCAAACTCCTCCAGATATGATGTGTATCTGGATAATGTAGAGGGACAGGAAGAGCTGGTTTCTTTTGCAGAGAGTCTGGATGGAGTGAGAAAGGTAGAACAGTCCGAAGCAGCAGCAGATGTTCTTTCCACCTTTAACCGGCTGATCGGATATGTGTCTATTGCTATTGTAGTGATCCTTCTGGCAGTGGCCTTCTTCCTGATCAGAAACACTATTACCATGGGTATTTCTGTACGACAGGAAGAAATCGGTATCATGAAACTGATAGGGGCTACAGACTTCTTTGTAAGATCTCCTTTCGTAATAGAAGGAATCCTTCTGGGAGCTATTGGAGCTGCAATCCCTATCTGCATACTATATTTCTTATACGAAAGAATCATTACTTATGTAATTGAAAGATTTCAGAATCTGGGAAGCTTTCTTCAGTTCTTGCCTGTAGCTGATGTCTTCCAGTATCTGGTTCCCATCGGACTGGGACTTGGAATCGGCATCGGTTTTATAGGAAGTATTTTCTCAGTAAGAAAGCACCTCAGAGTGTGATCATAACCAAAGAGCAAGGTTAGCAAAGCTGGCAGGGCACACAGGATTGTGGGTCTTGCCAGTATTTATATCAGAGAAAAATCGGAGGACGGAAAATGGAACAGGGCAGGTTCAGAAAAGGCTTTATACTTGGCATTGTCTGCACGCTGATCATCGGAGGCGGCGGACTGAAGATTTACGACGTAGTTCAGTCTAATGAGAGGAACCAGGGAGCAGTGACAGACAGCTTTGTACAGAAGGCAAAGTATATCGAAGAGACAGTGAAGGAAAGCTATACCGGGGATATAGACGATGAGCAGATGGAAGAATATATGTATAAAGGGATGATGGCAAGCCTTGGGGACCCATATTCCGCTTATTATACCAGTGAGGAATATGAAGAGCTGACTACGGAAACCACAGGCTCCTATGAAGGAATCGGCGTGGTAATGCAGCAGGATGTAAACACTGGAGAAGTAAAGGTGGTCCGCTGTTATGAGGGAGCACCGGGAGAAAAAGCAGGACTTTTGCCGGAGGATGTGCTGGTAGAGGTTAATGGAGAGTCTGTTTCTGGTATGGAATTGTCGGAAGTAGTAGACAAAGTAAAAAGCTCTCAGGACCAGGTGGCTCATCTGACCATTGCCAGAGAAGGTGAGAGCGAATACCTGGAGATCGATGTGCATCTGGAAGAGGTAAATATTCCTGTAGTACAGTCCGAAATGCTGGAGGACAATATCGGCTATATTGCCCTTTATGAATTTACCGAGCAGACGGAACCTCAGTATATGGAAGCTTTTGAAGCACTGAAAGACCAGGGAATGGAACGACTGATCATAGATGTAAGGAATAATCCGGGAGGTCTGCTCACATCTGTATGTGATATCCTGGAAGATATCCTTCCTGAGGGCCTGATCGTGTATACAGAGGATAAGAATGGAGAAAGAGAGGAATATACCTGTGATGGAGAAAATGAGCTGGATATTCCTCTGGCAGTTCTGGTAAATGGCAACAGTGCCAGTGCTTCTGAGATTTTTGCAGGAGCAATTCAGGACTACAGTAAAGGAACGATTGTGGGAACCACTACTTTTGGCAAGGGAATTGTCCAGAGTCTCATTCCTTTTAATGATGGCAGCGCTATTAAAACTACAACAGCGAAATATTATACACCCAGTGGAAAATGTATCCACGGAACAGGAATCCAGCCGGATGTAGAGGTGGAACTGAGTGAAGGCCTTGAGCAGGAGACTTCAATTTCCCATGAAGAAGACAATCAGCTTCAGAAGGCTATAGAAGTAGTTAAAGGCTCCGAAGCTGGATGAAACAGGAACCTTTCTTGACAGAGAAGTAAGGCTGTGCTACAGTTACTACTATCTGAAAGGACTGGAATGATGCTTATGAAGAAGATAAAAAAGGAAGAACTGTACTCCATACCAAATTGTATGGGGTACTTTCGCATTTTACTGATACCGGTATTCTGCTGGATTTATCTGAGGGCAGAAAGACCTGGAGATTATTATCTGGCAGCAGGCATAATCCTGCTGTCTTATATTACAGATTTCCTGGACGGGCAGGTGGCAAGACGATTTCACATGATCACAGAGTTTGGAAAGTTTCTGGACCCGGTTGCAGATAAACTGACCCATGGGGCTGTTGCCCTTTGTCTGGTCTTCCGATATGAAAAGATGATTTATCTGTTTCTTCTGATGCTCCTGAAGGAAGGCTTTATGACTGTTATGGGAATCATAAATCTTCGTCACGGAAGAAAACTGGACGGGGCAAAATGGTTCGGCAAGGTATGTACAGGCTCTCTCTTTGTCCTGCTTTTTCTGTTAGTCTGCTGGCCGGCAATCCCCGGTGTCTGGGCGGACCGTCTGATCAGTCTGGAAATTTTGATTATGGCTCTTACACTTATTCTGTATATACCGGAATTTTACAGAATGATCAGGTCCTGGGACAGAAAGTAATAGGTGAGATGATGATTCTAAGATATATATTTTATTTTTTGCTGGCATATCTTTCCGGAGGAATCATGTTTGGATACTGGATCCCAAAGATATTCTGCGGTCTGGATGTAAGAGAAATGAGCAAAGATGGAAATCCGGGTACAGCCAATGCCTTTACTTATGCAGGCCCTGCATGGGGGATGCTGGTCCTTATCTGTGATATCCTGAAAGGATTTCTGCCTGTCCATCTGGCGGCAGGAGAACTGGGAACGGAGCAGATGGGATTTGCTCTCATCATGGCCGGACCAGTGATAGGCCATGCATGTCCTATCCAGGGAGGAAGAGAGAAGGGCGGAAAAGGAATTGCCGTGACTTTTGGCGTTCTGGCAGGTTTGTATCCTTTTTTGGACAGTCTGGAACTGCTGATTTTCTGGTATCTGCTGTTTTCATTGGTGATCATTGTCAACCCTCACAGCCTCAGGACGGGAGTGACCTATCTCTGTTGGCTGGTAAGCAGCATTCTATGCAAAATACACCCGTCTGTTGCAGCAGGAACATTTTTGATTTCTGCAGTAGTCCTGGATAAACATAAAGAAGAATTGAGACATACAGAAGACAGAAAAATAAGTTTTATATTCAGGAGAAATTAGGAAATGAAAGTATTGATCTTATCCTGCAAGACAGGAGGGGGACATGATGCCGCAGGAATGGCTCTGAAAGAAGAACTGGAAAGCAGAGGACACCAGGGGATCATGTTCGATTATCTGGTCCTGGCAGGGCAGAAAGTATCCAATGCAGTAGAGGATGTATATGTAAATACAGTTAAGAAAACGCCCCATGTATTCGGGGCTGTGTACAATATTGGCATGGCAGTGAGTCGGATTGCCAGAAAATCTCCCGTATATTATGTGAATTCCAGAATGGCAAAGTATCTTCAGCCATATCTGGAAGAGGAGGATTTTGATGCAGTTCTTATGCCCCATCTCTATCCGGCAGAGACTCTGACCTATATGAAAAGAAAGGGAATTAGGCTGCCCCTTACCCTGGCGGTTATGACGGACTACACCTGTATTCCTTTCTGGGAAGAGACGGAGTGTGATTATTATATCATTCCTCACGAAGAACTGACGGAAACATGCGTCAAAAGAGGGATGCCCAGGGAGAAACTTTTGCCTTTGGGAATCCCGGTAAGCCGCCGGTTCCGCCTGAAAGCAGATAAAAAGAAGGCCAGAGAGTATCTGGGATTTCCTTCAGAGAAAAAAATATATCTGCTCATGGGCGGCAGTATGGGAGCAGGTGACCTGGAGAAACTTACGGAAAGGTTTTGGAAAGAAGTAGGAGGCAGAGACTGCGTAGCTATTATCTGCGGAAGCAATAAAAAGATTTTCCAGAAGCTGAAAAAGAAATATGGCGGGGAGAAAAACTTCTTTATAATCGGGAAGACCAGGCAGATGGAACTATATATGAAAGCCTGCGATATTATCTATACTAAGCCGGGAGGACTGACCTCTACAGAGGCAGCAGTATCTGGGATTCCCATTGTCCATACAGCCCCCATACCTGGCTGTGAGACTGCCAATAGAAAGTTCTTTGAGAAGCATAAGATGTCTTTGTCCCCCAGGACTATAGACAGACAGGTGGCGGAAGGAATCCGGCTGCTGGAATCTCCAGAACGGGTACAGGCTATGGTAGAGGCCCAGAGAAACTGTATCTCTGGAAAAGCCGCGGCTAAAATTGTAGACTTCCTGGAGAAAAGTGTGTCTGCAGGAAAACATTGATATGGAAGGGGAAAAAGACTATAATAGAAAAAATGGATTCCCGGACGTATTAGGCGTGAAAGGCCATGCCAGAGCGTAAGGAACCTGGAAAGGATGAAGTGGTAATGATAGCAGATAAGATGAAAAGTTTTGTGAAAAACAGTTCCGCTATTCGCGCTATGTTTGAAGAAGGAAAGAAAATGGCGGAAAAATACGGTGCAGAGAATGTTTATGATTTCAGTCTTGGAAACCCTAATGTTCCTGCACCTGTAAAAGTGAAAGAAGCCATTATAGAAGAGCTGGAAAAAGAGGACCCGGTAATGCTCCACGGCTATATGAGCAACAGCGGTTATGAGGATGTGCGGCAGGCAGTTGCAGAATCTCTGAACCAGCGGTTCGGCACAGCCTTCCATGAAAATAATATTGTTATGACGGTGGGAGCAGCAGGAGGCTTAAATGTAATCCTGAAAGCTATCCTGAACCCAGGGGACCAGGTACTTGTGTTTGCTCCCTATTTCGGTGAATACAATTCCTATGTGGAAAATTATGACGGAGAGGTGACAGTGGTAAGCCCCAATACAGAGACTTTCCAGCCCAACCTGACAGAAATGGAAGAAAAGATTACCGAGAAGACAAAAGCGGTAATTGTCAATTCTCCCAATAATCCTACCGGAGTGGTATATTCAGAAGCAACGATTAAAGCTATGGCTGAAATCCTGGCGAAAAAAGAGCAGGAGTTTGGCACAGATATTTATCTGATTTCTGACGAACCTTACCGGGAGCTGGCCTATGACGGCGTGGAGGTTCCCTATCTTACAAAATATTATAAGGACACGATTGTGGGATATTCCTTCAGCAAATCCCTGTCCCTTCCAGGAGAGCGCATCGGCTATCTGGTAATACCAGATGAAGCTGCTGATTCCTCCGATCTTCAAAGCGCTGCCAATGTGGCCACCAGGATTTTGGGATTTGTAAACGCTCCTTCTCTTATGCAGAGGGCAGTGGCTAAATGCCTGGATGCAAAGGCCGATGTTCCTTACTATGACAGGAACCGGAACGCTTTGTATCAGGGATTGAAAGAGCTGGGATTTTCCTGTATAAAGCCAGAGGGAGCTTTCTATCTTTTTGTAAAGTCTCCGGTAGAAGACGAGCAGGTATTCTGCCAGGCGGCAAAGAAGCACCATATACTCATCGTGCCAGGTTCATCTTTTGCCTGCCCGGGATATGTACGGATTGCCTACTGTGTGGCCTATGAGACCATACTTAATTCCATGCCGGGATTTGCCAAGCTGGCGGAAGAGTTTGGAGTGAAGAAATAATCGATGATAAAGCAGTCCGTGAGACCTTCACGGGCTGTTTTCTTATATGAAGAAGAATGAAAAAGAGAAATGCCCTGCAGGGGAGCTGCAGAGCATTTCGAGGGGAGTATAAATAATTAAATAAGGGGTTAGTCCATGTATAAATTATACTGTGCTTTATGGGCTTAAAATGCCTATAAATCAAGGCTTTTCTGCATTGTATAGTTTGTACTGGATCATGTTAGAATGTGGAATCTTGGGTAAAAGTTGGGTACAAATTGGGTAGGATCAATGGGAAATTGGAAGTTTTAGAAACAAGAAAACAGAAGCGGAGTCTCCTATGGAGATTCTGCCTTTTTCTTTTGCAGCAAATATGATTGTATAAAAAGAGAGTTTCAGTTATAATGAGAAAATAGTGGAAGGAGGAAGGCTGTCATGAGATATGCGTCACCGTATACACCAGGGGCAGGAGCCATGCCCCGTTACCTTGCAGGCCGTGAATCTATGCTGGAAGAAGCAGATAAAATATTAGAAGCAGTAGCAATGGGATATCCGCAAAAGCCTGTTATTTATTATGGACTGCGAGGGGTAGGAAAAACAGTTTTATTGAATGCTATTGAAGAAAAGGCAGAAGAATTGGACATTTTGTATGCTCACATCGAGATTGCAGAAAAAAGAAGCTTTATTGTTCAGATAGCAAATGCCTCTAAAAAAATTATTCACCGCATGAGTGTCATAGAATCCGTAAAAGATTTAGGACATAAGGCATTGGGAATACTCCAGGCATTTCAGGTGACTTATAATCCAGAAGAACAAACCTTTACAGCAGGGATTGCAGAACCCTCTATGTATGTATCTTCAGGGGTCCTGTCAGATGATCTGACAGAAATGTTTGTGGCAATGGGACGAATGGCAGCAAAGGCAAAAAGGGCAATCTGTTTTTTCGTAGATGAGATTCAATATATGAAGCCTAATGAAATGGAGGCTCTGATAAATGCGTTACACAGGGTAAACCAACTGCGATTACCCATTACGATATATGGTGCAGGCCTTCCCAAGATCTTGAAAATTTTGGGGGAGGTAAAATCTTATTCCGAGAGACTATTTCAATATATTGAGGTTGCAGAGCTATCTGACCATGCGGCAACGGACGCCATTGTTAAACCGGCAACGGAGCTGGGGGTTCAGTATGAAGAAGAAGCAGTAGAAGAAATAAAAGAATGGAGCAAGGGATATCCATTTTTTATTCAGGAACTATGTAATACAATTTGGGAAGAGACAGGGAGCGAGATTATTAAAAAATCCGATGTAGAGCGTGTGATACCAGTTTTTCTGGACAAATTGGATAAGGGATTCTTTAAAATACGATATGATCGCTGCACGAAAAAAGAGCATGATTTTTTGTTTGCTATGGTCAGATGTGGAAGTTTGCCATGTACGATTTCCAATGTGGCGAAGATTTTAGGAAAAAGGGTAAGCTCTATATCACCCACCAGAGCACAGCTTATCAGCAAGGGAATTATTTATTCTACTGGGCATGGTGAGATTGATTTTACTGTGCCACAGTTTGATAGGTACTTAAAAAGAATCAACCCTGATTTAATCATAGAGAGTATTGAAGCTGATGAGTAGAAATACCTGAAAATGTTTATAGAAAATCCGGCAAGAGGAATTTATCTCCTCAAGCCGGATTTTATAGGTCTGAGTCATCCCAATTTTTAGAATTGAAGATACATCTTCCACAGTTAATATGTCATCATAAGCTTCAAACATGGTTAGCGCCCCTTTCCCTGGAACTGCAAGGTTATGGGTGGAAGAGGCCGGAAAGCCATCTTGGGTAAAAGTTGGGTACAGGTAAGAGAATTTCACACATTAAAGTGCGAAGGTGAAAGAGGGCTAACCCTGAAAACCCCGATAGATCCAAAGAGAAATGCCCTGCAGGGGAGCTGCAGAGCATTTCGAGGGGAGTATAAATAATTAAATAAGGGGTTATAATGTAAAAAAAATTTTTTGAAGGGTAAATTCTTTTTACAACCCATATTATAATATAAAAGGAAAAAAAAAGCAATAATATTATTTTTTTCTTAAAAATTTCTGCAAGATTTATTTTTGCCTGTTCATAATAAAAAAACAATATTTTAACAATTTCCTGGAGAATATTTTCTCACAATGTAGAAATACTAGGATTGTAACAATAATGTTCAATCAGGAGGTAATGATAATGGCTAAGAATTATAGCAGCGAAAACAGTAAAAACAAATCAGGAGCATCCAACAGCAGAAATACATTTGTAGAAAACTGCTCAGATAGTTACGAAAGCAACAAAGAGAAAAATGCGCAGAATTCTGGAAAAGCCAAGAATAAAAACACATCAGCTAACAAAAATACTTTTAAATCCGAGTATTAATCGGCTGACATGAAAGCTGCTCCGGGGACCGAAAAGGTCTGCCGGAGCAGCTTTTTCTACATATAGTTTTCTTAAAAAGAGCATATGCGCCTTTGCTAAGAGAGGCAGCCTTTTTGCTGCATATACTAAAAGAAAAAGGAGTATTTTTTTTCATGCAGAGTATAGACACTGTTTCTGCGGAAGAACTGGATTCTTATATCGGCAGACAGGATGCCGTCATCATAGATCTGCGGGAGAAAGAAGCTTATGAAAAAAGCCATCTGAAAACCGCTGTAAACATTCCTTATGAGGAGCTTGAGAAGTGCAGAAAAATACCCAGGCGGAAACTTCTGGTCTTATACTGCGAGAGAGGAAGCGCCAGCCTGTTTGCAGCCAGGGAGCTGATGAAGATGGGATTCAGGGTGAAATCCGTAGTGGGAGGAATCCGATGTTATCAAGGTTCAAACTTGTATTTTCCTGCTGGTCATAGTAGAATAAAGAATAAAATACCTGAAAATCTCTGAGAATCTCAGGGAAAAAGACTAAAGGAGAACAGAAGATATGAAATATATGTTTGCATCAGATATTCACGGCTCCGCATATTACTGCAATAAGATGCTGGAAGCATACCAGAAAGAAAAGGCAGACCGTCTGGTCCTGCTGGGAGATCTGCTGTACCATGGCCCCAGAAATGACCTTCCAAAGGACTATGCTCCCAAACAGGTGATCGCCATGCTCAATCAATGGAAGGAGCACCTTTATGTTGTCCGGGGAAACTGTGACGCAGAGGTGGACCAGATGGTTCTGCAATTTCCCATCATGGCAGATTACTGTATCCTGATGGACGGAGAGCGCACGATCTACTGCAGCCATGGACATGTTTACAATGAGGAGAATCTTCCTCCTATGAAAAACGGCGATATATTTATTCATGGACATACTCATGTGCTCCGGGCTGATAAGAAAGAAAACTATACAATCCTCAATCCGGGCTCTGTATCTATTCCAAAAGAAGGAAATATCCCTACCTATGCTGTCCTGGAGAATGGAATTTTCAGCATCCGTGGCTTTGAAGGAGAAATTGTGAAGGAGTTACAGCTTTAATGGATGAGAGATATGAGCTGATCGCGCCCTGCCACTTTGGTCTGGAAGCGGTTTTAAAAAGAGAAATTCAGAACCTGGGATATGAGATCAGCCAGGTAGAAGATGGAAAGGTGACCTTTCTGGGGGACGCCGGTGCAATAGCCAGAGCAAATATTTTTCTCAGGACTACAGAGAGGATTCTCCTGAAAGCAGGACAGATTAAGGCAGAAACCTTCGATGAGCTTTTTGAAAAAACCAAGGCCCTTCCCTGGGAAAAGTATATCCCAGTCAACGGAAAATTCTGGATAGCTAAGGCAAACTCTGTAAAGAGCAAGCTTTTCAGTCCCTCTGATATCCAGTCTATCATGAAAAAAGCCATAGTGGAACGTTTGAAACAGGTTTATCATGTAGAATGGTTTGCAGAGGATGGGCCAGAGTACCCTATCCGGGTGGCCTTTATGAAAGACCAGGCAACTATAGGTATAGATACCAGCGGCGTTTCTCTCCATAAGAGGGGATACCGCCGTCTCACCAGTAAGGCTCCTATTACAGAGACCCTGGCAGCAGCCCTTCTTATGCTTACGCCCTGGAATAAGGACAGGATTCTGGTGGATCCATTCTGCGGCAGCGGTACTTTTCCTATAGAAGCAGCCCTGATGGCCGCCAATATTGCTCCGGGAATGAACCGTACTTTTCTGGCTGAGGACTGGAAAAATCTGATTCCCAGAAAACACTGGTATTATGCCCATGACGAAGCGGAGAGTCTTGTAAACAGAAATATACAGACAGATATCCAGGGATATGACCTGGACAGCCAGATGATAAAAGCAGCCAGAGAAAATGCCAGAGTCGCAGGAGTGGAAGAGCTTATCCATTTTCAGGCCAGAGATGTGAAAGACCTGAGACACTCTAAAAAGTATGGATTTATTGTGACCAATCCTCCATATGGAGAACGGCTGGAGGAAAGAGAAAATCTGCCTGCCATTTATACCAGCCTGGGAAAAAGTTTTGCAGGTCTGGACTCCTGGTCTCTGTATGTGATAACAGCCTTTACAGATGCAGAAAAGTATATTGGCCGAAAAGCAGACAAAAACCGGAAAATCTACAATGGCATGATGAAGACATATTTTTACCAGTTTCCGGGACCAAAGCCGCCTAAAAGAAAAGTCCTGCAGGAAGGGAAGGAATAGAAGAACATGAGAAGAATGGTATTTGCCACAGGCAATGAGAATAAAATGGTAGAAATCAGAGAAATCCTGGGAGAGCTTCCTCTGGAGATCCAGTCAATGAAAGAGGCGGGAGTATATGCGTATGTTGATGAAAACGGCAGCACTTTTGAGGAAAATGCCCTGATCAAGGCCCGGGCCATCTGTAAGCTGGCAGGAGAAATGGTGCTGGCCGATGATTCCGGCCTGGAGATTGATTATTTGAATAAGGAACCGGGCATCTATTCCGCAAGATATATGGGAGAAGATACTTCCTATAGAATTAAGAATCAGAACCTTATTGACCGTCTGGAAGGGGTGCCGGATGAAAAGCGTACTGCCCGCTTTGTCTGCGCCATTGCCGCAGTGTTTCCTGATGGAAGAGAATTTGTGGTAAGAGGCACTGTAGAGGGAAGGATCGGATACGAGGAAAAGGGAGAGAACGGTTTTGGATACGACCCTATTTTTTATCTCCCAGAGCGGGGAATGACCACTGCACAGCTTCCCCCGGAAGAAAAAAACAGCATCAGCCACAGAGGAAACGCTCTGAGAAAAATGAAGGAGATATTGGAGAAAGAAGAGATATTATAAGTAAAACGAGGGGCAAAGATATGAAAATATTAATAGTCAGCGATACCCACGGTCATGAAAGAAACTTGAAAAAAGTAATAGAAAAAGTGGGACAGACAGATCTCTTTATTCATTTGGGAGATATTGAGGGCCATGAAGATTATATAGAAGCATTGGCGGACTGTCCTGTTCATATGGTATCAGGAAATAATGATTTTTTCTCCGACCTTCCCCGGGAAGAAGAGTTTCAGCTGGGAAGATACCGTGTGCTGATCACCCATGGTCATTATTATGGAGTCTCTGTGGGAACAGACAGACTGAAAGAGGAGGCCCGTTCCAGAAATATAGATATCGTTATGTATGGACATACTCATCGCCCGGAGATTGATATTGACGACCATGTGACGGTCCTGAATCCGGGGAGCCTTTCCTATCCAAGGCAATGGGGAAGAAAACCCAGCTATATGCTTATGGAAATCGACAGGGAAGGAGAGGCCCATTATACGATTAACTACATAGAAAATTAGAAGAAGCCGGAGAAATACTGCCGCTGTGTCCCATCCCCGGAAACTAAAAAACAGAAGTGAAAAAAATATGAAAAAAATTATAAAAAAAGTGTTGACTTTTGTTTTTTCGTATGGTATATTTAACTTCGTCGTCAAGCGAAGGTGCTGACGGCAAGAAAAAAACACCACGGGGTGTGGCTCAGCTTGGCTAGAGCGCCTGGTTTGGGACCAGGAGGTCGCAGGTTCGAATCCTGTCACCCCGATTCATGCGGGTGTAGTTCAGTGGTAGAACACCAGCCTTCCAAGCTGGATATGTGGGTTCGATTCCCATCACCCGCTCTTGCATCAATATCTGATGCTGATGTGTTTGTAGCTCAGCTGGATAGAGCAACGGCCTTCTAAGCCGTGGGTCGGGGGTTCGAATCCCTCCAAGCACGCTTGCATATAAAATGCATCAATAAATATGGTGGGTATAGCGCAGTTGGTTAGCGCGCCAGATTGTGGCTCTGGAGGCCAAGGGTTCGAATCCCTTTATCCACCTTAGCCGTAAGGCGGTCTTGGGCTATCGCCAAGCGGTAAGGCACAGGACTTTGACTCCTGCACTCGCTGGTTCGAATCCAGCTAGCCCAGTTGACATTATGGAGCATTAGCTCAGTCGGTAGAGCACTTGACTTTTAATCAAGTTGTCCGGGGTTCGAATCCCCGATGCTTCACTTTGTAGGAGTGGCTTAAATCCATAAATGGATTTGAGCCTTTTTTCTTTCAATATTATATGTTGTGCGGATATGGCGGAATTGGCAGACGCGCCAGATTTAGGTTCTGGTGTCTACGACGTGCAGGTTCAAGTCCTGTTATCCGCAGTTGAATTTTTATAGATACCGGAGAGGATTTTTATGAATCTGTCTCCGGTATCTGTCGTCCTTCATGATTAATAGAATAATGATCTTTATAGATAAGCTGGGAAATAGGAACAAATTCATATCCTTTGTCTTGAAGGGTAGTGATAACGGTATCTAAAGCGTCGGTGATGTATTTGGCGCCGTTATGACAGAGAATAATACTTCCGTTTCCCAGTTTTTCATTTTCCGTTATCCGTTGGATAATATCCTGGGCGCCGTAGTCTTTCCAGTCAAGAGAATCAATATCCCATTGTATGGGGTAGTATCCGTTTTCATTGGCACAGGAGATGACTTGGTCATTATAGTCGCCGTAAGGCGCCCGGAAAAGGAACATATCGTGGCCGGTGAGCTGTTTTACCTTGTTGTGGACGTTCATAAGTTCCTGGACCTGTTCGGCTTCTTCCAGCTGGCTCATATAGGGATGACTCTGGCTGTGATTGCCCAGGTCATGGCCTGCCTCATATATTTTTACTACTTCTTCGGGATAACTGTCCACCCATTGTCCAGTCATGAAAAAGGTTGCCTTTACATCGTGGGCGGCCAGGATATCCAGAATAGTCTGTGTGTATTCATTTCCCCAGGCCGAATCGAAACTGAGGGAAATCTGGGGTTTATCCGTTTCTACACAGTAGATGGGAAGTTTCCGGCTGCCGGAAGTGTTTGCTGCAGAAATGAATCGTGGAATGTAGGTTGTTCCGCACAGGATAAGAAGAGCGGTAAAGCCCAGGATAAGGAATGTATTAAAGATTCGTTTTGACATTATAAGCTGCCTTTCAGAACAGACTTGATATGATTGTATGCTTACTGCTGCAGAAAAATAACACAGACGCCGGCAAAAATGCGGCGCCTGTGTTATTCACTGTAGAAATGGCTGTGCTCCTCTTCCAGTTCCTGAAATAATTGAGCAAAAGTCCAGAAGCAGTTCTGGGCTGTGAGAACGGCTTTTAAAGCCACCTGAGGAAACAATCCTTTTTTCATGGAATCCAGGAGCATGTCCAGCTTTTCCTCGGTAAAATTACACATGATGAGAACATCTTTGGTAACTTCAGGTGTGCTTTGGAAGGGCGGTATTTTCCTTGGGGGAAATCCTTTTACTTTTGCCAGATGTCCTACTGTCTGGAGAAGATGAGCCGCTGTAACGGGTACCAGATCGATGCCCATATGGCTCAGGGCTTTTTCCATGGATTTCCTTTTTTCTTCCTGTCCGTTGTCATAGTATAAAATCATTGGCTTGCGAACAATCATATGCGTCCCCCTCTGCTGTAATCTGTTAATTTAATCATATACTCAGTGCCGGTAAAATTCAACGGTTTTCAAAAAGATTTCTGGATAAACTGTAATTATTGACAATCCCCTCCCTGTTTCGTATACTTAGGGCTAAGTAAGCAGAGAGGGATGAAAAATTGGATAAGATTAATGTACATCTTTTAGGAAGACCATATGTAGAACTGAATGGAAAACGAGTAAACTTTCCTTATAAAAAAGCAGAGGGTTTTTTCTATTATCTCTGTGTGAAAAAAGACATCACAAGAGAAGAGATTATCTATGTCCTCTGGGGCGCGGATAACGAGAATGTAGGAAGAAAGAATCTGAGAGAAGCTGTATATCAGATAAAGAAGCTTTTGGGAAAGGAAATATTGGTTACGGAAGGACATACGGGCATATCCCTGAATCCTCTCAGTATGCCGGAAATTGACTGGGATAAGATAGGGGAAGACTATATTCCTGAAAGTGAAGAAGATGGTTTTCTGTTACATTTTCATATTAAAAACTGCTATGAATTTGAAGAATGGGTTTCATCCATGCGGGAACAGTATAATCAGCATATTATGAAATCCGTGAGAGAAAAGCTTTTCCAGGCAAACATACAAAAGGATATGGGACAGGTACAGAAATATGGAAATATGCTGATACGGCAGGATCCGTACAATGAGGAACTTTACCAGGAAATCATGGAGATTTACGCAGCTGGAGGAAACTATAATATGGCTATAAAGCTCTATTATGATCTGGAAAAGACTCTGTCAGAAGATTTGGGAGTGGAGCCTTCTGGCGAGATCACACAGTTGTTTCACCGTATTTTCAATGTTAAGGGGAATGTAGCACAGACAGGAGAGAGCTGGAATGTATCCTTTGTAGGAAGAACTCAGGAAATCTATCAGATCAGCCAGTGCATTACTGGCATTGGTCAGTCTGGAGCTCCAAGATGTGTGGCTATTGCAGGAGAAGAAGGAGTGGGAAAAACCGCTCTATTGAATAAAGCTGCCCAAATGGCTAAGGGTTATCAGAGGGTTATTCTCCATGCGGCCTGCTATTCTGAAGAAAAAGAGTTTTATCTTCGGCCATGGAATGATATTTTTTGGGAACTGGAGCAGTGTGTAGAGAGCGGGATTTTTGAAGCAGATCTGATTCAGGAGGAAAAGCAGCAGCTCCATCAGCTCATCAGAGGCACAGGAGGAGAAAAGCCAGGAGAAATCCGGCAGCCCTCTTTCCAGAGTATTGAGCGCGTTGCCATAGAAATGTGCAGGAAGCTTACCAAAAGCCACAGGCTGATGCTTTTCTTTGATGATGTCCAGTGGATGGACACCATGAGCTTTCAGCTTCTTAACAGACTCCTTCTTACTCTGGGGACAGAGAAAATCCTTTTTATATGTACTTATAATCAAAACAGTGATCAGGAAGTTATAGAAGCAATGGAAAAATTGATTCGCCAGGATCTTCTTACCACTTTTTCCATTGAGCCGTTTACAAAACAGGAGACAGAGGAGCTGCTCCACCGGCATCTTCCCCAGTTAGACGAAGAGAATGAAAAGAAAGAGCAGATTTACGAGATGACAGAAGGAAATGCTTTCTTTTTAATGGAGATGATCAATTACATTAAAGAGAAAGGATTTACCCTTGAAATATCGCCAAAAGCCAATAATGTGATCAAGGCCCGTCTGGCAGGGCTGCCAGAGGCTGAAAACCAGGTGCTCAGTTGTATGTCTGTATTTCCGGAAAAAATCACTATAGAGGAGCTGGAACTGCTGCTGCCGGATATGGACAGACTGACTCTTGTGCGGATACTGGAAAAACTCCAGGAAAGACATCTGATAAAGGAAACCCTTGTAGGCTGGAATATATATTATGAATTTGTCCACAGAGTTTTCCGGGAATATATTTATGAGCATCAGAGTCAGGGAAAGAGAAGAGTCTGCCACCAGATACTGGCAAAGTATTATGAGGAACAGGGGAAAACAAAACCCAATTTTCCCACCCTTCCTATGACAATCTATCATTATGAGAGATGCCATGACCAGGCAAAGACTTATGAATATAAAATTGCCTATCTTAATGAATACTATACTCTGGTCAATGAGAACTTTCCCATTCTCCATTGGGAGATTGAAGAAGGGGAGGAAGAACCTGCATTGGCTGCAGGAGCCGCTCAGATGATGGACTTGGCTGATGAGGTGATCCGCCTTTCGGATACTTCCCCTAAAGTACAGGAAATGAAAATGCGAATGTACTATTTAAAGGGCCGGTATAATATTGCCCAGGGAGAATATGAGCCAGGGCTGGAGGGAATCCGGCAGAGCATAGAGCTGGCGGAAAAGCTTGGCAGTGTAAAAACACTTCTGAACTGTTATAAGCAGATGAGCTTTTACGGAATCCAGGTGGAAGACCCAGAACTGGTGAAGGAATATCTGGATAAAGGATTTGCTCTTCTCCAGGAAGATGAAAATGAGGAAAGGGGAGTATTTACCCGGCTTTTAGGTTGGTATTATCTGTATAAAAAAGACTACGAGAAAGCGGAGGAGAAGTTCCTGGAGGCAGTTGAGCTTTTCCAGAAGCCAGAGTCTCAGGAGGGATGTCTCCATATCAGTATTGCCGCCTGCTACGGATATCTGGGAGATTTATACAGAGAACAGGGGAAACTGGAAGAAGCAGCAGGCTATTATGAAACTGCGCTGAAAACGGGGACTGACAAAGTAATGGCTAACGGCCTGGGACAGTTCTATTCCGGCCTGGGACAGGTACGTCTGCTTCAGGGCAGATACGAAGAGGGGGAGAAGTACCTCAATGAGGCCATAGAATGTCTGAAGCGCCATGGATATTACTGGGGAAGAGAAAAAGCCGAGGCCTGTATGGCCCTTCTGCTGTTGAAAACCGGAAGAAAGGAAGAGGCAAGAGAATATTTTAAAGAGAGCCGGAGAATTTCAGAGAAAATAAAAAATCCTTCTACAGAGTTGCTTCTGAGGGAAGTAGAGAGAGAATTGAAGTAAGCCTTTCACAAAAAAGACCGTGTCTGTCTGTTGGAACAGCCGGTCTTTTTTTATGGCAGCGGACAGCGTACAAGGCTTGCTGACTTGTGTGTTTTTTTTGACTTTTGCACGATAAAACTTTAAAAAGGCAATTTGGTAAAAATGCGCATAAGTGACATGCTAATAGAGTGTATTAATGTAAAAATAACAAAATAAATAAAATAAAAAGAGAAGATGTTATGCAATTTGACGCCTGTTGACGATTTTTAGACACCCTAAGATGTATAATTTTTTATATACTATAATATAACGAAAAGAGGGTGTGATATGAGTAACATAATGATTACGGGTAAAGACCTGACACTGGATCAGATTGCAGCCATCTGTCGGGACCATGCCAAAATAGAATTGGCAGAAGAAGCAAAAAGGCAGATTGTTGAATCTAGAAAAGTAGTAGATCAGCTGGTGGAAGAGGAAAAAGTAGTTTATGGAATCACCACCGGATTCGGAAAGTTCAGTGACGTGGTGATTTCCCAGGACCAGTGCAAGGCCCTCCAGAAAAATCTGATCATTACTCATGCGGTAGGCGCAGGAGATCCTTTTAGAGAGGATATTGCCAGAGGAATTATGCTTCTGAGAATCAATAATCTGGTAAAGGGATTTTCTGGTATCCGTCTTGAGACTGTACAGACCATGGTGGACATGCTGAATAAGGGAGTAACAGCCTTTATTCCTGAAAAAGGTTCTCTTGGAGCTTCCGGCGATCTGGCTCCGCTGTCCCATATGGTACTGCCTATGCTGGGACTGGGCATGGCCTACTATCAGGGAGAACTGCTTCCAGGCGCAGAAGCCATGAAACGTGCAGGAATTCCTACTATTGAACTGTCAGCAAAAGAAGGACTGGCGCTGAATAACGGTACTCAGGCCATGACTTCTGCTGGTGCTCTGGCCGTTTACGATGCTTTGAACCTGTTAAAGGTAGCAGATATTACAGATGCGCTGTGCTTCGAAGCTCAGAATGGTGTAGTAGATGCTCTGGATCCAAGAGTTCATGAGGTACGTCCACATTCTGGACAGCTTGCTACAGCCAGAAACCTGCTGAGACTGCTGGAGGGAAGTAAAAATACTACCCGTCAGGGAGAAATCCGTGTACAGGATGCCTATTCTTTAAGATGTTCACCGCAGATTCATGGAGCCAGCAAGGATGCCATCAACTACGTGCTGGATAAGGTAAATATTGAGATTAACTCTGTAACAGACAACCCGATTATCTTCAAAGAAGATCAGGCCGGCATCTCCGGAGGAAACTTCCATGGACAGCCAATGGCATTAAGCTTTGACTTCCTGGGAATCGGTGTAGCAGAACTGGCAAACGTATCTGAGAGAAGAATTGAGCGTCTGGTAAATCCTGCTTACAGCAACCTTCCTGCATTCCTGACTCCACACGGCGGCGTATGCTCTGGATTTATGATTGTTCAGTATTCCGCAGCAGCTCTGGTATCAGAGAATAAAGTGCTGGCTCATCCGGCATCTGTAGACAGTATTCCATCTTCTGCAGGACAGGAAGACCATGTATCTATGGGAACCATTGCAGCCAGAAAAGCCGGAGAAATCGCCGGAAACGTAAGAAGAGTACTGGCTATGGAATTGATGGTTGCCTGCCAGGGAATCGATATGAGAGGAAATAAGGGCCTTGGAAAAGGAACCCAGGCAGCTTACGACCTGGTGCGCAGTAAAGTGGCTACTCTGGACGACGACAGAGAGCTGTACGGGGATATCAATTACTGCGAGCAGATCATTGCAGATGGTTCATTAGTAAAAGCCGTAGAAGAAGCTATTGGCGGAGAAATTGAAACAAAATAAAGAAGGTGTGAAAACTGCCGCTTCTGTATTTTGAGAGGGACCCCTTTGACAGAGGCGGCTATGTAAAAAAGAGGGAGGTATTTCTATGTCAAATTTACTTAATCCTGTAATTGTGGCAGTTATACTGTTGTGTGTGCTCTGCCTGTTAAAGGTAAACGTATTGCTGTCCATGCTGATTTCCCTGTTTGTAGCAGGACTTATCGGAGGACTTCCGATTGTGGCAGACGAGGGTGTCAGCATTATGAATTCTATTACCACCGGTTTTTCCAGTAACGCAGAAACAGCTCTGGCTTACGTGCTCCTGGGAACTCTGGCATCCTGTATGGCCTATACGGGAATAACAGAAATTTTATCTAAAAAGATTGCAAAAATCGTAAAGGGAAATAAGTGGATATTGCTGGCAATCCTGCTGGTAATCGCCTGTGCATCCCAGAACATTGTACCGATCCATATCGCATACATTCCAATTCTGGTTCCGCCGCTTTTATCTATGATGAATAAGATGAAGCTGGACAGACGTGGTGTGGCATGTACTATCGCTTTCGGTCATAAGGCGCCGTATATTGCAATCCCTATGGGATTTGGTCTGATTTTCATGACTATCATCCGCGATAATATTAACGACAACGTAGATCCTTCCTGGGGATGGAATATCACCATAGGACAGATTACATCTGTAAACTGGATTCTTGCTGTATCTATGATCATCGGTCTGGCTATCGCTGTGTTCGTTTCATACAGAAAACCAAGAGAATATAAAGATATTCCTCTGGAAGGTGTACATGAGCTGGAAGACCTGCATTTGAAACGTGAACACTGGGTAACTCTGATTGCGCTGGTAGTAGTTGTAGTCCTTCAGATCGTATTCAGTTCTCTGCCGGTAGCAGCATTAGGCGGTCTGCTTGTAATGTTTATCTTCCGTGCTGTAAAACCACAGGATATTGACGACCAGTTCCAGGGCGGCGTAAAATTGATGGGATTCATTGCATTCGTTATGCTGGTAGCAGGCGGATTTGCAACTGTACTTCAGAACACAGGAGCAGTAGATGCTCTGGTACAAAGCGCGATTTCCTTAATGGGCGGCAACAAGTGGATTGCAGCAACTATCATTACACTCATCGGTCTGCTGGTTACTATGGGTATCGGAACTTCCTTTGGTACAGTTCCTGTCCTTGCAGTACTTTATGTGCCTCTGTGCTATCAGATGGGATTTTCTCCTGCAGCAACTATCGTTCTGATGTCTGCAGCAGCAGCTCTGGGCGATGCAGGATCACCTGCTTCTGATACAACCCTTGGACCAACATCTGGTTTGAATGCTGATGGACAGCATGACCATATCTGGGATACTTGTGTACCTACATTCCTGCACTTTAATATCCCGTTGATGATCGCAGCCATCATTGCAGCACAGATTCTGTAATAGAAGAATAGTTACATAATGAAACCTTTAATGAAAAGTCTGCCTCATAATGGGGCAGACTTTTCACTGTATGGAGAATTCTTTTTTCTGCTCTTGATGAAAAAAATAAAACTGTACGAAAATACTCTGGTAACATGCAGAGAAATGTGATAGACTGAGTATAGCTTTAGGAAAAAGCTGAAATACTGAATTTTATAGGAGGTACGAGAAACGATGCAGAAATATGTATGTGAACCATGTGGATATGTATATGATCCCGAAGTAGGTGATCCGGATAGCGGAATCGCACCAGGAACAGCTTTTGAAGATCTGCCGGAAGACTGGGTATGCCCAATCTGCGGCGTAGGCAAAGAAGACTTTGTTCCGGAAGACTGATCAGTTTCCCAGAGGAAAAACCCCGTTGTTTATGCAGCGGGGTTTTGTTTTATCCGTCTATAAGGACTCCCCCGGTCAGGGAGTGAAGATAATCAATATTATCATAACTTTTCACAATTTCCTGAAGCTTCAGGATAGGGCCCGAAAGGAACTTGTCTTTATGGTAGACAAAACTGAACTGCCGGTTCCATTCATGGCTGGAGCTGGTAAAGACATAGACATTATGAGCTTTCAGGTCCTTCTCTAAAAGCCGCAGAGAAATCACTGCCAGACAGCCATTGATCTTTACTGCATTGAGGATACCGTCGGGAGTAGTCTCCTCAAAAGCTGTGCGGATATGAAGATGGTGACGGCGGATAAAGGTTTCAAAAAGTTCTCTGGTACCGCTTCCGGATTCCCGCATAACAAAAGGCTGCTCGTTCAATTCTGTTACCTTAATCGCAGATTTTCCGGCAAAAGGGTGGTCTGCGCTGCAGACCAGGACCAGCATATCCTGGACCATGGGAATGGATACCAGATCCGGACTTTTAATCTGCCCTTCCACTATAGCCACATCCAGCTCCATATTCAGCAGCTTCTGCTCAATAATCCTGGTATTATTTACATAAGAATACAGCTCCAGATCGGGACAGGATTTTTTCAGATCCCGGATCATATAGGACAGGATACTGCTTCCCAGAGTAATGGTGCCTCCGATGCGGAGACGTTGTATCCGGCTTTCCTGGGCCATATTTTGTTCTATCAGATCAAATTGGGTTACTACAGGTCTGGCATAGCTGTACAGCCGTTTCCCGGCTTCTGTGATAAACAGTTTTTTTGAAAGCCGTTCAAAAAGCAGAGTCTGGTAATGCTCCTCAAGCTCTCGGATAGCCTGGCTGACAGAGGGCTGGGATATGTAGAGTTTTTCTGCCGCAGCACTCATTTTTCCGGTGTCCGCTACGGTAATGAAGATTTTCAGATGGCGTATGGTCATAAAAGTTCCTCTGTATCATTATAAGATTTACCTATGAGTTATATAAAATTATATTTCTTTTCTTATACTATTGCAAGTGCTATAATAAGGGCAAGTGAAAAGTTATCTATAAGACAGAACAGAAGAAAAGAGGAGAATAAGCATGAAGGTTCTTATTATCGGCGGTGTGGCGGCAGGTACTAAGGTAGCTGCAAAGCTGAAGAGAGAAAACAGAGGGGCAGAAGTTTTGCTCCTTACGAAGAGTGAAGATATTTCTTATGCCGGCTGCGGGCTTCCCTATTACGTGGGAGATGTGATCCATGAGAGAAGCCAGCTCATTGTAAACACGCCTCAGTCTTTTGCTAAACTTACCGGTGCTGAGGTGAAGACTGGCATAGAAGTTACAGCTTTGAACAGAGAAGAAAAGAAGGTAACGGCCAAAGATGTTAAAACAGGAGAAGCAGCAGAGTATTCTTATGACAAGCTGGTCATTGCAACAGGGGCTTCCCCCATTGCGCCTCCTATTGAAGGGATGGGGCTGAAGAATATTTTCTTTATGCGTACGCCTCAGGATGCAGAAGATCTGAGAAAAGCTGTGGAAGCCGGCGGGATCAAGCGGGCAGTCATTGCCGGCGGCGGATTTATCGGTCTGGAAGTTGCAGAAAATCTTATGAGCAGAGGCGTCCGCACTACAGTAATTGATATGGCGCCTCATATCATGCCTGGATTTGATCCGGAAATGGCTGGATATGTAGAGGATTATCTGGCGGATAATGGCATTATGGTCATGACCAATACAAGACTGGAAGGAGTAGAAGGCACGGAATGCGTAGAGAAGGTTAAGACTTCACGGAGGGCCATTAAGGCAGACGCCCTTATCATGTCTCTGGGAATCCGCGCCAATACAGCTTTCCTGGAAGGAACAGGACTGGAGCTGGCTCCGAACCGCACGATTCTGGTGGACGAGCATCTCAGGACAAATGATCCGGATATCTATGCTCTTGGAGACTGTGCAATGATCACGAACCGCATGACCGGAAAGAGAGCCTGGTCTCCTATGGGCTCTTCTGCTAACATTGAAGGAAGGATCGCTGCTCAGAATCTTGCAGGAGCAGATCTGACTTATCCGGGAGTACTGGGAACCGGCGTGGTAAAATTGCCTGGACTGAATGCAGGCCGTAGCGGTCTTAATGAAGAAACAGCCAGGGCAGAAGGCCATGATGTGATAACAGTGACTACAGTGGTTGATGATAAGGCCCACTATTATCCAGGTGCCGGCAATTTTATTGTGAAGATGATTGCCGACAGGACTACAGGAGAATTCTTGGGTATCCAGGTCCTGGGAAAAGGTGCTGTAGATAAAATGGTAGATATTGCAGTGACAGCTATTAGTCTGAAGGCAACAGTATATCAGCTGAGAGACTTGGATTTCGCCTATGCTCCTCCTTTTTCTACAGCCATTCATCCCTTTGGTCATACCATTAACGTGCTGCTCAATAAGATGGAAGGTAAGCTGGATACCTTTACTCCCGCAGAATTCCAGGAAGGAAAGGCTGCAGGATACACCATTCTGGATGCTGGTATGGCTCCTGCCATTGAGGGAGCAGAGTTTATCAATCCTGCAGAGGTAGAAGGAGATCTTCCAGGACATGATAAAGAGGAAAAGCTTCTTCTGGTATGCACCAAAGGAAAACGGGCTTATCTCCTTCAGAACCGGCTGAAATATTACGGATATACTAATACCAAAGTGCTGGAAGGCGGAACTGCTTTTAACGGCACAGAGCTGTCTACAGAAGAATAAAAAAGAATATAGGAGGAAATTTTTATGGCAACACTTACCGTAAGCAAAGAGGATGAAAAGAGAGTGAAAGCCCTGGGCTTTCTCAGCAATAAAGGAACAGACAATTTTTCCGGAAGGATTATCACAAAAAACGGAAAGATTACTGCTGACCAGCAGATTGCTATTGGCGAGGCTGCAAAAAAGTTCGGCAATGGAAATGTTACATATACAACCCGTCTTACTGTAGAAGTCCAGGGGATTCCCTATGAGAAGATTGATGAATTCCGGGCATTTATCCAGGAGGCAGGACTGGATACAGGAGGAACAGGTTCTAAAGTACGTCCGGTAGTATCCTGCAAGGGTACTACCTGCCAGTATGGACTCATTGATACCTTTGGCCTTTCCGAGGAAATCCATGAGAAGTTTTATGTGGGATACCGTGGAGTAAAGCTGCCTCATAAATTCAAAATTGCTGTAGGCGGATGTCCAAACAATTGTGTAAAGCCAAACCTCAACGACCTGGGAATTATTGGACAGATGGTTCCAAATTATGATGAAGACCTTTGCAACGGCTGCAAGAAGTGCGGTGTGGTTAAAGCCTGTCCAGTAGGAGCTGCTGCAGTTGTAGACGGTTTGATGGAGATTGATAAGGAAAAATGTATTAACTGCGGACGGTGCATTGGAAGCTGCCATTTTGATGCTATTGAAGATGGGGTAAACGGCTATAAGGTTTATATTGGAGGAAGATGGGGAAAGAAAATTTCCATGGGCAAGACCCTGAATAAAATCTTTACATCCAAAGAGGAAGTCCTCAAACTGGTAGAAAAAGCCATCCTTCTTTACAGAGAACAGGGAAAGACCGGAGAACGTTTTGCAGAGACGGTAGACAGACTGGGGTTTGAAAGTGTAGAAGCCCAGCTCCTCTCAGATGATATCCTGGACAGAAAGCAGGAAATCCTGGAAGCGAAGCTTCATGAAGCAGGAGGAGCTACCTGCTGATAAAGGACAGAAAAACTTGTCCGTAGGCAGAGGAAAAGAATGGTTCTCCCGTTGACAAATGAAATACAGATTGCTATGATAAAGCAAAGAGAAAGAAGAGGGTATCTTGAAGAAAAGAGGCCCTCTTTTCCTTTGGAAAATTCAGAAATCGGGAGGTAGGTATATGAAATTCACAAAGATGCACGGTATCGGTAACGACTATGTTTATGTAAACTGCTTTACAGAGAAGATAGACAATCCCTCAGAAGTTTCCAGGAAGGTCAGTGACCGCCATTTTGGTATTGGCTCTGACGGCCTGATTCTCATAAAGCCTTCTGAAAAGGCAGATTTTGAGATGGAAATGTACAATGCAGACGGAAGCCAGGGAGCTATGTGCGGCAATGGCATCCGCTGTGTGGCAAAGTATGTCTATGATTATGGCCTTACGGATAAGACCAGTATCTCTGTGGACACAAAAAGCGGCATAAAATATCTGGATCTGACTGTAAAAGAGGGAAAGGTGAAAGAAGTCCGTGTAAATATGGGCTCTCCCATACTGGAAACAGGAAAGATTCCTATGATTTATTCCAAGAGTCCGGTAATCAGCCAGCCTTTGAATGTGGCTCAGGAGATTTATGAGGTGACCGCAGTTTCTATGGGAAATCCTCATGCAGTGGTCTATATGGAAGATGTAAAAAATCTGAAGATTGAAGAAGTGGGACCTTTTTTTGAAAAGAACAAAGCTTTTCCAGAAAGTGTAAATACAGAATTTGTCCGGGTAATTGACAGGAATACTGTAGAAATGCGTGTCTGGGAGAGAGGCAGCGGAGAGACCCTGGCCTGTGGTACAGGGGCATGTGCCGTTACAGTGGCCAGTGTGCTAAACAGCTATACAGATGATGAAGTGACGGTGCACCTTTTAGGAGGAGATCTGAAAATATTCTGGGACAGAAAGGAAAATCTGGTGTATATGACCGGCCCTGCAGAGGTAGTCTTTGACGGGGAGATTACACTGTAGGAGACGATGGGAAACAAAAGATGGCATTTATGAAAAAGAAGACGAGTATTGAAGACAAAAGGTTTTATCGGGATGTTCTGCGGCTGGTCATGCCTATGGCAGTCCAGAATCTCATTAATGTAGGGGTGACCTCTACAGATGTAATTATGCTGGGAAGGGTAAGCGAGACGGCTCTCTCAGGCGTGTCCCTTGCAAATCAGGTGTATTTTATCCTAAGCCTGCTGTATTTCGGACTGACATCGGGAGCTTGTGTTCTCACTGCCCAGTACTGGGGAAAAAAGGATACCAGGACAATTGAAAAGGTTATGGGGATGTCTTTTCGTATTTCCATTGGAGCGGGCATTGTTTTTGGAGCTGCAGCAATCTTTATTCCTCAGTATCTGATGCTGATTTTTACTTCAGACCAGGCAGTTATTGCAGAAGGAGTAGCTTATCTGAGGATTGCAGGATTCTCCTATGTTTTGTCAGCCTTTACGAATGTATATCTGAATATCATCAGAAGCATTGAGCGGGTGATCATTGCCACAGTGGTCTATGGAGTTTCTCTCTGCGCCAATATTATACTGAACTCCATTTTTATCTTTGGTCTTCTGGGAGCGCCGGCAATGGGGTCTGCAGGAGCTGCTCTGGGAACCTTGCTTTCCAGAGCAATTGAAGTTATCATAGTAGTGTACTATGCTCAGAAAAAGAACGATGTGGTGAAGATTCATATAAAGGATCTTTTTGTAAAAGACAAGGCTCTGGGAAGAGACTTTTTTACCTATGCTTTTCCCGTACTTTTAAATGAGCTGGCATGGGGTGCAGGAATGGCAGCTATTTCTGCTATTGTAGGCCATCTGGGAAGTGCTGCGGTAGCAGCTCATTCTGTGGCTCAGGTGTGCCGGCAGCTTTCTATGGTCATCGGCTTTGGTATCTCCAGCGCTACGGCTATTATGATCGGCAAAGCCATTGGAGAGAAGAAAGAAGAACTGGCAAAGGAATATGGCAGCCGCTTTGTAAAGCTGTCCATTGTCTGCGGTATAGGAGGAGCTGTGGTAATATTAGCCATTTCTCCGCTGCTGCCCATGTTTTTGAAATTGACCCCTCTGGCCAAGAGCTATCTTACGGCTATGATGCTTATCATGTCCTATTATGTGATCGGGCAGTCTCTGAACAGCACTATCGTAGTAGGGGTGCTCCGGGCAGGGGGAGATACCAGATTCGGACTTTTCCTGGACGTAGGGGTTATGTGGCTCTGCTCCATATTAGGAGCGGCAGTGGGGGCCTTTGTCATAGGAATCCCTATGCCATGGGTTTATATCCTTCTGTGCAGTGACGAGGTGATTAAGGTGCCTTTCTCACTGCAGAGATATAAGAGTTACCGCTGGCTGCGGAACGTAACCAGATAAAATGTCACAAAAGATTGGAGATGTTCACTGGATGAAATTAAATGAGACACCGATTGAAAAAGACTTCCGGGTGGCAAATGTTCGGGAAAGTGAAAAAATCCTCCGCCGGCTGGAGGCTCTGGGTATCCTGGAAGGGACCAGAGTGCGGGTGCTGAATCGGAAGAGAAATGGAGCAACGATTATTAAAGTCCGGGGCAGCCGCTGGGCTCTTGGAAATGACATTGCCCAGGGAATAGAAGTGGAGGAACTTACAGATGAAGAGTGAGATACGTGTAGGATTTGCGGGAAATCCCAACTGCGGCAAGACCACACTCTTTAACGCCTATACAGGTGCAAATTTGAAAGTGGCAAACTGGCCGGGAGTTACAGTAGAAAAAAAAGAGGGAGAGACTGAATACAAAGGCAGGAAAATGCGTCTTATTGACCTTCCCGGAATTTACAGTCTGACTTCCTATTCCATGGAGGAAAAAGTCTCCAGAAAGGTAATCCTGGGAGATGAGGTGGATATTATTGTAGACGTGGTGGATGCCTCGGCTCTGGAGCGAAACCTGTATCTGACGCTCCAGCTTCTGGAACTGGGAAAACCTGTGGTAGTTGCCCTGAATATGATGGACATTGTGGAAGAGCGGGGAATGGAGATTGACCTTCATCGTCTTCCGGAGCTGTTGGGAAATATTCCTGTAGTGCCGGTATCTGCCAGAAAGCGTACCGGTCTGGATGTGCTTCTCCATGCAGTAGAGCACCATTATGAAGAACAGACAGCAGATCCTGTAGTGGAATATTCTCGGGAAATTGAGGAGAAAATCCAGGAAATCAGCAATCGGATACAGAAGCAGTATCCGGAAAGCAAAAATCTTCGGTGGCACAGCATCAAAATCCTGGAAAATGATGAGCAGATCATAGAAGAGCAGCCTGTGGACATTTCTGATATTGCAGATAAGAACTATGAAAAGCAGATTATCAATGAAAAATACAACTATATTGAGGAAATCATAGAGGAGTGTGTGTTCTATAAAGGAAACCGTCAGTCTATGACAGAAAAGGCAGACAGGATTCTGACCCACCCTGTGGCAGGAGTTCCCGTGTTTTTATGTATTATGGCCCTGGTATTTTTCCTGACCTTTACAGTAGGAGATGCCGTTAAGGGAGTCTTTGAGCTGGGCCTTGACTGGGCTTTTGAGGCAGCCAGAACGGCTCTTACAGCTCTGGGTGCTTCTGGCTGGGTCTGTTCACTGGTGGTAGACGGGATTATGTCCGGTGTAGGCGGCATCCTGACCTTCCTTCCAAATATCTTTATCCTGTTTCTGGCCCTGGCTTTTCTGGAGGACAGCGGCTATATGGCAAGAGTGGCTTATGTCATGGATGGGATCATGGGAAAAGTGGGGCTGTCCGGCAAAGCTTTTCTGCCTATGGTACTGGGCTTTGGCTGTACGGTACCGGCAGTAATGGCCACCAGAACTCTGGAAAATGAGGAGGACAGAAAGAAGACCATCCTTCTTACACCTTTCATGTCCTGTTCTGCACGTCTGCCTATTTACGTGCTGTTTGCAGATGTATTTTTTGGAAAATACGCCATGGTGGCGGCATTCTCCCTTTATGCTTTGGGAATGATCGTGGCGATCCTTCTGGCTCTCATCATCGGGAAAGTATGGAGAACAGATAAAAAAATACCTCTTCTTATTGAGCTGCCGGATTACAAGGTGCCAAATCCCAGGACTATCCGGATTTATGTGTGGGAGAAGGTAAAGGATTATCTCACAAAAGCAGGAACTACAATCTTCGTAGCCTCGATTGTGATCTGGTTTATCCTGAACTATAATTTTCAGGGAATGACCAGCGATGTGACTACAAGTTTCGGCGCTATGATCGGAAAAGTCCTGGCTCCGGTACTGATACCTGCAGGGCTGGGAACCTGGCAGATCGTAGTGGCGCTGATTTCCGGACTTTCCGCAAAAGAAGTGGTGATTTCCAGCTTTTCCGTTCTTTACGGAGTCAATAATATCAGTTCTCCTGAGGGAATGACCACTCTTTCCCAGGCTCTGGGAGCAATTGGGTTTGGCCCCCTGAACGCTTATGCGCTGATGGTATTCTGCCTGCTGTATACCCCTTGTGTGGCTACATTGGCTACAGTCAGGAAGGAGACCCATTCTACTTCCTGGACATTGAAAATGGTGGTCTTCCAGCTCCTGCTGGCTTATACTGCGGCAGTGCTGGTGTTCCAGGTGGGAAGCCTTCTGGGGCTGTAAAAGAATTTTTATAGAAGGAGAAATAAATGGATATTCTTCTTGCAGCGGTAAATGCAAAATATATTCATACAAACCTGGCAGTCTACAGCCTGAAGGCTTACTGCCAGGAGTTCTCTCAGAGGATTTCTCTGAGGGAATATACGATTAATCAGGAAAAAGACCAGATATTGAAGGATATATATCACAGGGCCCCCAGGGTTCTGTGTTTTTCCTGTTATATCTGGAATATTTCTTATGTGAAAGAACTTATCAGAGATATTCATAAGATTTTGCCGGACACGGTTATCTGGACAGGTGGACCAGAAGTATCCTATGATGCAGAGAACTTTCTCAGGGAAATGCCGGAGGTCTTTGGCGTTATGCTGGGAGAGGGAGAAGAAACTTTCCGGAATCTGGTAAAATATTATGTAAACTCTGGGCTGGAAGATGGCCGTGCTCTTTCTACTGTTCCGGGAATCTGTTTCCGGGACAAGGAGAGCCTGGTAAATACCGGATTTCCGGAAGTTCTGGACATGGACTGGCTGGTATTTCCCTATGAAGACCTGTCTTTATTTGCTCATAAGATCCTGTACTATGAGAGCAGCAGAGGCTGTCCTTTTTCCTGCAGCTACTGTCTGTCTTCTGTGGACAAAAAACTTCGGTTTAAAAGTCTGGAACTGGTAAAAAAGGAACTGGGGATTTTCCTGGAGCATAAAGTGCCTCAGGTAAAATTTGTAGACAGGACCTTTAACTGCCGGGAGAGCCATGCCCTGGAAATATGGCAGTATATTAAGGAACACGACAATGGAGTGACGAATTTTCACTTTGAGATTGGCGCCGACCTTCTCACTCAAAAGGAAATAGAGCTGATCAGGACCATGCGTCCCGGACTGATACAGCTGGAAATCGGAGTTCAGTCTACCAATAAAAAGACCCTTCGGGAAATCCGCAGGTACGCTCCCTTTGAAAAGATCGCGGCCAATGTACTGGCAGTGAATGAAGGAGGGAATATCCATCAGCATCTGGACTTGATCGCGGGACTTCCCTGGGAGGACTATGAGAGTTTCCGGAAATCTTTCAATGAGGTCTATGCCCTTTCTCCAAACCAGCTTCAGCTGGGATTTTTAAAAGTCCTGAAGGGCTCTTATATGCATGAAAAGGCCCAAGACTACGGCTGTCTCTATAAAGACAGGGAACCCTATGAAGTTCTCGGAACCCGGTGGCTTTCCTATCAGGATATTATCCGCCTGAAAAGCGTAGAAGAGATGACGGAAATCTATTACAACAGCGGGCAGTTTTCTCATACCATACAGGCCGCAGTACAAGAATTCCCGGAGCCATTTTCCTTCTATGAAGCACTTGGGAAATTTTATGAGGAAAAAGGATATGACACTTTGTCCCATTCCAGGATCCGCAGATATGAAATTCTTCTGGAATTTTTGGAAACGGCAGGGATTTCCTGCCTGGAGTTTTACCGGCAGCTGATGGTCTATGACCTTTACGCCAGGGAAAATATGAAGACCAGACCTTCCTGGGCGCCGGAGAGAAAGGCTTATAAAGACAAGATTCAGGCTTTTTATGAGAGAGAAAAAGAAGGGCCTCGATATCTTTCCGGATACCGAGAGTATTCTTCCAGACAGATGGAAAAAATGACCCACCTGGAAATTTTTTCCTGGAATGTAGCAGAAGGAAAGAAGGAAGAGGGAATTTATCCGGTGCTTTTTGATTATCAGAAGAGAAGCCCCCTGACCTGGGATGCGGCGGCTTTTCTGGTGGAACTGTAAGGAACAGAGAAAGAGGTGGATCATGGCTTCAAAAAGGACAAAAGAGATTCTTGCCAGGCTGGATGAGGTTTATACCAGAGAATATAAATGTTATTTAAATTATGAGACCCCGGAACAGCTTCTGGTAGCCACTATGCTCAGCGCCCAGTGTACCGATGCCAGGGTGAATGTGGTGACCAAGGACCTGTTTCAGAAATATCCGGATATGGAGGCTTTCGCCAGGGCAGACCTGGAAGAGCTGGAACAGGATATCAAGCCTACGGGATTCTATCATAACAAGGCGAAGAATATTATTGGATGTGCCAGGAAAATCTGCCTGGAGTTTGACGGGAAAGTGCCGGAAAGTCTGGAAGACCTGGTAAGTCTTCCCGGAGTGGGGAGAAAAACTGCCAATGTGATCAGGGGAAATATTTTCCATGAGCCCAGTATAGTGGTAGATACCCATGTTAAAAGGATTTCAAGGCGGCTGGGATTTACAAAAGAAACAGATCCGGAGAAGATAGAGATGGAGCTGATGAAGGTGCTGCCAAAGGACCACTGGATCCTCTACAATATCCAGATCATTACTTTTGGGCGCCAGATCTGCTTTGCCAGGTCCCCGAAATGCCAGGAATGTTTCCTGACAGAATATTGTACAGAGTATAAAGAAAAGCAAAAGAAAAGCAGGAAAAAATCATGAGAGAATATGTATCTCTGGACCTGGAGACTACAGGTCTGGAACCGAAAAAGGACAGGATCATTGAAATCGGAGCAGTGAAGATCCGAGATGGTCAGATACAGGAGACCTATGCTACTTTGGTGGACCCGCAGACGAAAATCCCGGAGAGGATCACAGAGCTTACCGGTATCAGCAGCCGGATGGTGGAGGGAAAACCCTTTGGACAGGAGGCAGTGAAAGGTCTTCTGGATTTCTGCGGGGAACTTCCTCTTCTGGGCCATAATATTATGTTTGATTATAGCTTCGTAAAGCATAGTGCAGTGAATATGGGCATGGATTTTGAGAAAAAGGGTATGGATACTCTGAAGCTTGCCAGAAATCTTCTGCCGGACCTGGAGAGCAAAAGTCTTCAGAACCTGAGACAGTATTACCACCTTCCTCAGGAAGAAGCCCACAGGGCCTCAGAGGACGCTCTGACTACTTTCCGCCTTTATGAAAGGCTCCGGGAAGAGTTTGAAGAGAAAAATCCCCAGCTTTTCTGCCCTCAGGAACTGATCTGCAAAGTGAAGCGCCAGGGCCCTATTACTCCGGCCCAAAAACGTTACTTGCAGGATTTAGTAAAATATCATAGAATAAACCTTGACACAGAGCCGGAGAGTCTGACTAAAAACGAAGCCTCCCGGTTGATCGATACAATTCTTGGAACTTATGGAAAGATTGTGAGGTAAGAGAATATGAGAAATAGAAAGGATTCTAAAAAACAGCGGATTTTTGCAGCTGTGCTGGCCGTGATCATCGTGCTGGCTATGGTGGTGCCCATGGCGGCATATGCATTGTAGGAATAACAACAGGTAAGACCAGGGGGCGGGCCCCTGGAGACGGAGGTTTGGAAGATGAAAATTGGGAAATTACCGGAACCTATGCTGATACGTTCCGTTTTGAAAGAGGTAGAGCACAGAAGAGATGAGGTGCTGGTAGGCCCTGCAGTGGGTCAGGACTGTGCCGTAGTGGAACTGGGAGAGGGAGAGGTTTTTGTACTTTCTACAGACCCTATCACCGGAACTACGAAGGACATTGGACGGCACAGCGTCCATATTACAGCCAATGATCTGGCTGCTTCCGGAGCAGACCCTCTGGGAGTTATGCTGACGATCCTTCTCACTCCGGATACCAGGGAAGAGGAACTTAAAGAGATGATGCGGGGAGTAGAAAGGGCCTGTAAAGAGCTGAACATGGAAGTCATGGGCGGACACACAGAGATTACCCATGTGGTAAAGCAGCCGCTGATTTCGCTTACTGGCGTGGGAAAGATGAAAAAGAACAGAGTGCTGACTACAGCTGCTGTAAGACCTGGCCAGGATATTGTGATCACTAAGTGGATTGGCCTGGAAGGTACATCTGTAGCAGCAAAAGAAAAGGAAACAGAGCTTCTGGAAAAATTCGCCCCTTCTTTTGTAGAGACTGCCAAGAATTTTGACCAGTATCTTTCTGTGCTTCCTGAGGCCAGGATTGCAAGAGAGTGGAGCATTTCTGCTATGCATGATATTACTGAGGGAGGAGTTTTCGGGGCTCTCTGGGAAATGGGAAGCGGTTCCGGCGTAGGCCTGGACATTGACCTGAAAAAAATTCCCATCCGTCAGGAAACCGTAGAGGTATGCGAGACTCTGGGCCTGAACCCTTATATCCTCATGTCCAGCGGTTCTATGATGATCGCTGCAGATGACGGGTACAGCCTGGCAGAGAAACTGAAGCAGGCAGGAATCCCTGCCTCCGTAGTTGGGAAAGCTACTGAAGGAAATGACAGGATACTGAGAAATGGTGAAGACACCAGATACCTGGATAAGCCTCAGAGCGATGAACTCTACAAAATCTATCAGTAACAGAGGAAGAAAAAATGGCAAAGTTGAATATTGTACTGTATGAGCCGGAAATTCCTGCCAACACAGGAAATATCGGCAGGACCTGTGTGGCTACAGGAACCAGACTTCATCTTATAGAGCCTTTAGGATTCAGGCTGAATGAGAAGGCTATTAAAAGAGCAGGGATGGACTACTGGAAAGACCTGGATGTGACCACTTATCTGAACTACCAGGATTTCCTGGAAAAAAATCCCGGGGCAAAGATTTATATGGCTACGACCAAAGCCCCTCAGATTTACACAGAGGTTCATTACGAAGAGGACTGCTATATTATGTTCGGAAAGGAAAGCGCCGGGATTCCCGAGGAAATCCTTTTGGAGAACCAGGAGACTGCTATCCGGATTCCCATGATAGGGGATATCCGTTCGCTGAATCTCAGCAACTCTGTGGCCATTGTCCTTTATGAGGCTCTGCGGCAGAATCGTTTCGACCATATGCAGCTGGAAGGACATTTGACAAAATATCAGTGGAAATAAAGGAGCTGCTGCATTAATCAAAATCGAGAATATTTATACATTTTCTTGCTCAGTCTGCGCCGCTTTGAGCCTATGGTCTCAAAGCAGTGCTCGACGAATTCGCATAAAATGTATAAATATTTCTGACATATGATTAATGCAGCAGCTCCTTTTGACTTTCGGAAAAGGAAGCAGGCTGATATGGTTTCCCGGGCTCAGATTTCTTTTTCCTGACTTTTGGCCAGGGTAAAAATAAATTCCGTGCCAACCCCTTCTGTGCTGATCACGTTGATATTCTGCTGGTGGGCATTGATGATTTCCTTTACAATAGAAAGGCCCAGGCCTGTGCCCTTCCGGTCCTTTCCTCTGGAAGAATCAATCTTATAAAATCTGTCCCAGATTTTGGACAGATTTGCCTTGGCAATACCGCATCCCATATCTTTTACAGAGACGAAGACAGTTTCGTGTTTCAGGGAAGATTCAATTTTAATTACAGAATCTTCGGGACTGAACTTAATGGCGTTGTCAATAAGGTTATAAAGCACCTGCTGGATCTGGACCATGTCTGCGTGGACAAAAAGAGTCTGTCCTGTAAGGAGCAGTTCAATGGAAATCCGCCGGTCCCTGCAGGTTCCTTCAAAGGTGGCAGCGGTGGTTTTGATCACATTGTTGATATCAAAATCCGAATAGTCCAGGTGCCTGCCCTTCTGGTCCAGATTATTCAGGGTCAGAAGACTTTCTGTCAGCTTATAAAGCCGGTCTGTTTCAAAGACTACGATTTTCAGATATTTTTCCTGGAGCTCAGGGGGAATAGTCCCGTCCAGGATAGCTTCCGTGTACCCTTTAATAGAGGTAAGGGGAGAGCGGAAATCATGAGACACGTTGGCAATAAACTTTTTCTGATAGTTCCCTGTCATGTCCAGTTCATCTGACATATAGTTCAGAGTCAGAGCCAGATAACCCAGCTCATCTTCCTTATCCAAGGGGATATTATATTTCAGATTTCCTGAGGCGAAAGCGTCTGCTCCCTGAATGATTTTTTTCAGAGGCCGGTAGATCATAAAAGAAAAAACCGGGATAATGGCTGCCAGGATTGCCAGGAAAACGAAAAAGACTATATAAATGATATTTAAAATATCATCTCGCTGCTCGTATATTACAGACATGGGCAGGTGGATGGCCACATACCCATTTACGCTCATATTCAAGGTTACAGGAACCATAACGCTTAACTGCTCCTGGGAAAATTCGTTGAAAAAATTTCCCACCTGATAATAAGAGCCGCTGGCAGTTCCCGGATCAAAGTCCTCGATCACAGGATAATCCTCTGTGTACAGTTCTTCATCTGTGTTCATGAGGATTTCTCCCTGAGGACTGATCAGCCAGATAGAGCAGTCCTGGTAGGAGGCTACGGTACAGAGATTCTGGTAGGTGTCTTCCGGCGAAATCGTTTCTCTGTAATACTTGGTGGCCCGGTTGGAGGCAATGTCTGTGGCCTCCCGGTACAGCTGGTTGCTGTATACGGATTCCACATGCCGCTCTGCCATGGAGCTGCCTGCCAGGGCCACCGTGAAAAAGCCGATAAAACCCAGTATAAAAAATGCCAGGACAAATTTTATATACAGGTATTTTTTCATTTGTTTTTAACCTCAAATTTATAGCCGATTCCCCAGACGGTGGCAATAGACCAGGCCGGGTGGTCTTTTATCTTTTCCCTGAGACGCTTAATGTGTACGTCTACAGTTCTGGTATCTCCGATGTATTCATAGCCCCAGATATGGTCCAAAAGCTGCTCTCTGGTAAACACCTGATTGGGAGAAGAAGCCAGGAAATAAAGAAGCTCCAGTTCCTTTGGAGGCATGTCGATCTGGTTTCCGTAATAGATTACCGAGTAATTGGTCAGGTTAATGGCCAGATCCGGATATTCCACATATTTTCCCGCAGGCTGAGTGGCGGGGGCCACCGTAGGCTGATATCTGCGAAGAACCGCTTTTACTCTGGCCACCAGCTCTTTGGAGTCAAAGGGTTTGATCATATAGTCGTCTGCGCCAAGCTCCAAGCCCAGGACCTTGTCAAAAATCTCTCCCTTGGCGGAGAGCATGATAATAGGTACATTGGATTTATGACGGATTTCCCGGCACACCTGATAGCCGTCCATTCCTGGCAGCATCAGATCCAGCAGGATCAGATTGGGAGCAAAAGAGGCGAAAGCCTTCAGGGCCTCTTCTCCGTCATTTACAATTTTGGTGTCGTAACATTCCTTGGTAAGATACAGAGAGATCAGCTCTGCAATATTGTTGTCGTCATCTACAATGAGTATTTTCTGTTTTACAGCCATATTTATCCCCCTTACTTTTTAAATTCTACAATAGTTACCCCGGCGTCTCCTTCTCCAAATTCCGCCAGATGGAAATTATCTACGTATTTCAGACGTTTCAGATAATTATGAACGCCTTTCCGCAAAGCGCCGGTGCCTTTGCCGTGTACGATACGGACACTGCTTAAATGAGCCAGATAAGCGTCGTCCAGATACTTATCCAGTTCTGCTACGGCTTCATCTACAGTTTTTCCAAGAAGATTAATCTCTGTTCTCACAGAAGCGGATTTACTCATACGGATTTTTCCGGCTCCTGTTTTCTGAAGAGATGGTCCGGTGATCACTGGCTCGTCAATAAGCTCCAGATCGGAAAGAGCTACTTTAGAGCGGAGAATACCCATCTGTACATAGACCATACCCTTGGCGTCTGGTTTGGAACTGATCGTGCCTTTTACATTCAGGCTTAATACCCGAACGCTGTCTCCCAGGGAAATATCCTTGGGCGTAAGAGAAGATTTCTTTTTCTCCGGAGTTTTCAGAGCGATTTTCTTTCCCGTATCATTGACGCGTTTCCGGAGCTTTTCCCTTTGAGCCTCCAGTTCTTTGGCACTGAGGGTCTCTTTGCCGGCTTTGTTGAAAATCTTCATGGTCTGGTCTGCATATTCCTTAGCCTCCCGCAGAATCCGGTGGGCTTCTTCATTAGCATTTCTCAGGATTTTTTCCTTCTGCTGATCCAGCCGGTCTTCTTTGGCCTCCAGCCGAGCCTTCAGTTCCTTAATCTCTTCTTTGTATTTTGCGATTTCCTCCTGTTCTGATTCAATGGTTTTCCGGCTTTCTTCCAGAGAAGTGAGCACATCCTCAAAAGATTCATCCTCCTGACTGATCTGCTCTTTAGCCTTTTCAATAATATAATCCGGCAGACCCAGTTTACTGGAAATCGCAAAAGCGTTGCTCTTTCCGGGAACGCCGATAAGGAGGCGGTAGGTAGGCCGGAGGGTTTCTACATCAAATTCACAGGAGGCATTCTCTACCCCCTGAGTGGAGAGCGCATAAACTTTCAGTTCGCTGTAGTGTGTGGTTGCCATTGTACGGATTCCCTGCCTGTGGAGATGGGAAAGTATGGCAATGGCCAGAGCCGCACCTTCCGTAGGGTCGGTTCCGGCTCCCAGTTCGTCGAAGAGGACCAGGGAATCCCGGTCTGCCTTTTCCAGAAAACGGACCACATTGGTCATGTGAGAGGAAAAGGTACTGAGAGACTGTTCAATGCTCTGCTCGTCTCCAATGTCAGCATAAACCTCTTTAAACACGCTGAGACGGGAGTTGTCAAAAGCGGGAATATGAAGTCCTGACTGTCCCATAAGAGTGAGGAGTCCTACTGTTTTCAGTGACACCGTCTTTCCGCCGGTGTTGGGGCCGGTAACGATGAGAAGGTCGAAGGTTTCTCCCAGACGGATGTCAATAGGGACTACCTGATGCTTTTCGATCAATGGATGCCGGGCTTTCTTTAAATCGATAATGCCCTCAGTGTTAAACTTGGGTTCTGTGGCGTTCTGAGACTTGGCCAGAAGAGCCCGGGCGAAGATAAAGTCAAGCTGGGCCAGAATTTTCAGATCGTCCTGGATCAGTTCCAGACTTTCGGCGGCAGCCTGGCTGAGATTGGAGAGAATGATTTCAATCTCTGCCTGTTCTTTGGCCTCCAGTTCCCGCAGATCATTATTCAGTTTTACTACAGCCATAGGCTCTACGAATACTGTTGAGCCAGTGGAGGACTGGTCATGTATCATTCCGGGGACCTGACCTCTGTATTCTGATTTTACAGGAATACAGTATCGTCCATTACGCATGGTAATCACTCCGTCCTGAAGATAGGTCCTGGCACTTCCGCTGATGTAGGAAGACAGCTGGCTGTGTATTTTTTCATTGATGTTTTTCATATTCCGGCGTACCTGACGGAGTCCCGGACTGGCGTCATCTGCAATTTCTTCCGGAGTCAGGATACAGCGGCGGATTTCTGAAGACAGGGGAGTAAGAGGTTCCAGAACCTGAAACATTCCGTCCAGGGAATCGGTATTCTCATCCTCTGTGTCTTTCCGGGAATAGGCTTTGGCCCGTCCGGCATTTTCCAGAAGTCCTGCAATATCCAGAAGCTCTCCGGTTCCAAGAGAAGCACCTACTTCCAACCTTTTCAGAGAACCACGGATATCCTTCACTCCGCCGAAGGAAAGGGAGCCTTTCTGATAGACCCGGGAAAGTGCGTCAGCCGTTTCCTGCTGCATAAGCTCAATCTCTGCCAGTTCCGCAGAGGGCATAAGGCGCCGGCACATGTCCTTTCCAAGGCTGGAAGTGGCAAAACTCTCCAGCTGCTCTGTGATTTTATAATATTCTAAAGTCTTTAATGCTTTTTCATTCATATTGTCCACCTTGTCAGATTCCATTTTTTCCTGGGGCAAAGGCCTCAGGGGACACTTGTATGTCTTCTCTATTCTACATGAAATGCCTGAGAATGAAAAGGTTTTGGGCTTCTTTTTTTCTTTTAGAAAGATGTTTATTTGTATATTCTTCATAAAAAGTTCATAAATTTTCAGTATAATAGACAAAAATATGCCGTTGAGCATTTGTGAATCTGACAGACGGAGAGCAAAGGATATGGGCGAAGATAGAAGAGAAGAGATACAGGCGTATGAAGAATCCCGGGAGACCCCAGAAAAGAAAGGGGAACAGGAAAGAGTTCCGGAACCGGGAAAGGAGAGTCAGGTCCAGGAGAATACCCGGGAAGCTGCAGAAGAGACTCAGAAACAGGAGAACTCTCTGGAAGCGGCGGAGACGGAAGATGACGGAAGCTCTTATGAATTTATGAAAGAGACAATTAAAGCAAAACCTCTGGATAAAAAGAAAATAGCCAGACAGGCAGGAAAGCTGGTGGGCTCCGGCGCAGTATTTGGGTTGGCGGCAGCCCTGGTTTTCGGTGCCCTGGCGCCGGCATTCCTGGAAGAGGCAAGGGCGAGAAAAAGCGCCCAGGAGGTACAGTTTCAGAACAGTACGGAAGAGACTGAGGAAGAACAGGAAGATACTCAGGAAGAAGAACAGGAGGATACCCAGGAACAGACAACAATCATCCAGGAAATGACCCCAGAGGATTATCAGACTTTATATGCGGATATTTTTTCAACTGCTCAGGAAGCGGAAAAGGCTATAGTAACGGTTACCAGCAGCCAGAATACCCAGGACTGGTTCCAGACGCCTTATGAGAGTTCGATTTCCGGACTTTTGGTGGCAGAAAGCGGAGAAGAATATTATATCCTTACAGAGTATCGGATCGTGGAAAAGGTAGACCGGATCCATGTTACTTTTTGTGATGGAAAGATGATTGAAGCCCGGTTCCAGAAAGCAGATACCAATACTGGCTTTGCTATTTTAAAGGTTCCGAAGTCAGAAGTGCCTGCAGAGACCCAGCAGGCAGTAGCTATTGCACCCTTGGGCGAGTCCTATAATGTAAGACAGGGAGAACCTGTGCTTGCAATTGGCTGTCCTATGGGGTATAGTGATTCTGTTGGCTACGGAATCGTAACTTCTACTTCAAATACAGTATCTAAGATAGATGCAGAATATGGTCTTATTACCACCGATATTACCGGCAGCAGCCAGGGAAGCGGCGTGATTGTAAATTTGGATGGGGAGATTATCGGCATTATTGCCCAGTCTTTTGCTAATGAAGATACCCAGAATCTCATCACAGGTCTGTCTATTTCTGACAGCAGAGAATTGATCCAGACCCTTTCAGGCAATCAGGATATTATCTATATGGGCATTACCGGAGAGAATATCACCTCAGAGATTTCCGAAAAGAAGGGAATCCCGGTGGGAGTTTTTGTGGAAAAAGTAGAGGTGGATTCTCCTGCTATGCAGGTGGGGATCCAGAACGGCGATGTGATTACGGAAGTCAATGGAGAAAAAGTGGAGACTGTCAAAGGATACCAGCAGCAGATGAAAGCCTGCAAAAACGGAGATACCATAAAAGTCAAGGCCATGCGCCAGGGAACGGAAGGTTATGTGGAAGTATCCTTTGAGGTTACGCTAAAGGCAAAATAGAAAGGGCATTGAAAGATGAAATTTATTAACGAACTCCGGGAAGGGGAAAAGATTTCAGGTATATATTTATGCAAACACAAACAGGCGGCAGTAACTAAAAACGGGAAGCCTTATGAAAATCTGATTCTTCAGGATAAAACAGGGACTATTGACGGAAAAATCTGGGAGCCGAATTCTCTGGGAATCGATGAATTCGAGCCTCTGGATTACATAGACGTGGTAGGAGATGTGACCAGTTTTCAGGGGAGTCTGCAGGTGAGTATCAAACGGGCCAGAAAAGCAGGAGAAGGAGAATATGAGCCTGGAAATTATCTTCCTGTAAGCGACAAGAATGTGGATACTATGTATCAGGAACTGCTGGGTCTTGCAGCCCAGGTGAAAAATCCTTATCTTCACAGACTGCTGGTCAGCTTCTTTCAGGAAGACGAAGAATTTGTCCGGGCGTTTAAAGGGAATTCTGCAGCAAAGACGGTCCATCACGGATTTATCGGCGGCCTTTTAGAGCATACCCTGAGTGTAGTGAAGCTCTGCCAGTATTACTGCAGGACTTACCCTATACTGAATCAGGACCTGCTGATCACAACGGCCATGCTCCATGACATTGGAAAAACAAAGGAGCTGAGTCCTTTTCCAAAAAACGATTATACCGATGACGGCCAGCTTCTGGGCCATATTATGATGGGAGCAGAAATGATCCATGACAAGGCCAGAGAAATTCCGGGATTTCCGGAGAAACTGGAAAGTGAAGTGAAACACTGCATCTTGGCCCATCACGGTGAACTGGAATATGGTTCTCCGAAAAAACCGGCGCTGGCAGAGGCTGTGGCCCTGAACCTGGCGGACAATACAGACGCCAAGATGGAAACTCTCACAGAGATATTCAACGGAGCAGGAGAGCAGAAAGACTGGCTGGGATATAACCGCTTCTTTGAATCCAATCTTCGGAAGAGCAGTTTATAAGAGAGAAAAAGCAGAAGCTGACTGGTATAAAAAAGAATGCCGGCAGTTTTTGCTTTTTTTATGAAAAGCACCTCCATGTACAAGACGGCGTCTGGCTCTTGCACACTGAATGCTGCAGAACCAAAGCCCAGTCAGGAGAGGAACAGAAAAACAGAGGGAGATTCTATGGAATTTAAGAAAAATGATATTTTGACGATAGATATTGAAGATATGGGACATGATGGAGAAGGTATCGGAAAAGCGGAGGGCTATACCCTTTTTGTAAAGGACACAGTTATCGGTGACCGGGCAGAAGTGAAAATCATGAAAGCTAAAAAAAATTATGGATATGCCCGGCTGCTCCAGGTCCTCAAACCTTCTCAGGACCGAAGGGAACCAAGATGTTCTATTGCAAGGGCTTGTGGAGGCTGCCAGCTGCAATTCCTTTCTTATGAAAAACAGCTGGAATTTAAGAAGAACAAAGTTCTGGGAAACCTCCAGCGGATCGGGGGATTTACCAATATACAGGCGGATAGAGTCATTGGGATGGAGGAACCCTGGCGCTACCGAAATAAAGCCCAGTTCCCTGTAGGACGCAATAAAGAAGGGAAGATTATTACCGGATTTTATGCGGGAAGAACCCACAGCATTGTGGCCAACCGGGACTGCCTTCTGGGCGTGGAAGTAAATCAGGAAATCCTGAACAGGATTCTGAACTATATGGAAACCTGTCATGTGGAGCCTTACGATGAAAAGACTGGAACAGGACTGGTCCGCCATATCCTTCTCAGATATGGATTTAAAACCGGAGAAATTATGGTCTGCCTGATCATCAATGGGGACAGGATTCCTGCCCAGGACAAGTTTGTGGAGGCTTTAAAGTATATTCCAGGTATGACCAGCATCTCCCTGAATGTGAATACAAAGAGGAATAATGTAATCCTGGGAGAGAAGATAATCCCTCTTTGGGGAAAAGAGTATATCACAGATTATATTGGAGAAATCCAATACCAGATTTCTCCCTTGTCTTTCTACCAGGTAAACCCTATACAGACAGAAAAACTTTACGGAACTGCCCTGGAATATGCCGGCCTTACAGGAAAAGAGACAGTCTGGGACCTTTACTGCGGAATCGGGACGATCTCTCTGTTTCTGGCCCAGAAGGCAAAACAGGTTTATGGGGTGGAAATCGTTCCCCCGGCAATCGAGGACGCCAAAAGAAATGCTAAGCTCAATGGGATTTCCAATGCAGAATTTTTCGTGGGAAAAGCGGAGGAGGTCCTTCCTGAGAAATACGAGAAAGAGGGAATCCGTGCAGACGTTATCGTAGTAGATCCCCCAAGAAAAGGCTGCGATGGAGCAGTGCTCCAGACTATGCTGAAAATGCAGCCGGAAAAAATTGTGTATGTAAGCTGCGACTCTGCAACACTTGCAAGGGATTTGAAAGTGCTGTGTGAGAAGGAATATCAGGTGGAGAAAGTGGCAGTGTGCGATATGTTTCCTCAGGGGGTTCATGTAGAAAGTGTATGCCTTTTAAATCGAAGGAATGAATAGATGAGCTGCAGAGCAATGGGGAAATGCGGCCAGATGATAATGTAAGAGGAGGAATAGAACGAATGCATAAACATTTTGAAATCAGTTATTTGCCGCTTGCCATTTCGCTTCTCGCATTAGAACAGGCAGAACTACCGACTTTTCTTGGCTCAACCTTGCGAGGGGCGATTGGGCAGTCCCTGCTCCAAGTGGATAAGGAGGCCAGTGCTTTTTTATATCGGAATGGTGAATCGCTGGATACTGATAGAAACCAGGTGGTTGTAAAGCCGTATATGATTATTCCGCCGGAGATTTGTGCGCCACGGAATATGATCAGACGGGGAGAGAAAATCAACTTTGAGTTTTGGCTATTTGGAAATGCATCAAAATATGCCCCTTCTTTAATCTTAGCGCTAGAACATATTCAAGAATTTGGTCTGGGAGCGTACAGATATCCATTCTGTCTCTCAGAAGTTGTAAATAGCCATACACAGAGACTTATCTGGCGTAATGGGAGTGTCAGTAAATTGGACATGAGCGCAACCTTTATCCAAGGTTTTGAGTTGACAAAGGTTACAGGTGTGATAATAAAGATATGTACGCCTCTAAGAATCCGGCGTGGAGGGCAGATGGTAAAAAGCTTACCATTTATGACTCTGATACGGAATATTATAAATCGGATTACGATGATAGCAGAAAGATATGGAGGCTGGGTAGACAGATCAGAAGCAGAGAAACTGCAGGCACTTGCGGCGGAAGTATGTACCATAAGAGAAGAGCTTAGAATAGAACCAATGGTGCGTTATTCCAATCGTACAAATAGGAAAATGGATTTTAGTGGCCTAATGGGGGAGCTGGAATATAGAGGAGACCTGACACCTTTTGTACCATGGCTGTATGCAGCACAAAGACTGCATATTGGAAGAAATACAACATTTGGAATGGGAAAAATAAGAGTATATTTTATATGAGACAGTTGGAAGAAACGATTGTTTTGATGTGTCTGTTGGATATGTTGTGGAAGTATGGCGGTTTATTCTCGTAGAAATGTATGCAGGGGCGTGAGGCAGAGATTATAGAGGTCAGAGAAAAATATTTAGACAATGAGAAGTGGCATATCATAGAAACTCAGTATATTGGCAATGTTCAATAAGAAAAAGATGAAACAGATGACAAGTGCGAATCTTAAGCGAACATGGATTTGCCAGAAGATTCGCACCAAAATGGATAGTACCGTGAAGGGCTGAAAAGGCTTAGACAGAGCCATACAGCTTGCATTGCGAAGAGAACATTGGTATAATTGTATAAAAATCAGTGTCAAATCAGATGATGATTTGTACAAAATTGGTGTCGTTCCCTGCGCGGGAACGTGGATTGAAACTAGCGATTGTCCATGAGCTGTCTCCTGTTGCCTGTGTCGTTCCCTGCGCGGGAACGTGGATTGAAACACGTATATCGGAAATCAGACGTATCAAGTGGACGGGTCGTTCCCTGCGCGGGAACGTGGATTGAAACTACTGCATCTGTTGCTTGGGTTATTGACAGCACGTCGTTCCCTGCGCGGGAACGTGGATTGAAACATGTCTCTGATTTCACAATCCATTATTAACTTCAGTCGTTCCCTGCGCGGGAACGTGGATTGAAACAGCTGTACTCCTGGCAGCTTCCTCAGCTTTTTTTGTCGTTCCCTGCGCGGGAACGTGGATTGAAACCGTCCGTCACTCCTGAATGTATACTGTCCGTGTCGTCGTTCCCTGCGCGGGAACGTGGATTGAAACGAGAAAGCAAAAACCATGGTGTATGGCGATATTTGTCGTTCCCTGCGCGGGAACGTGGATTGAAACTTGGTTTGTGGTAACGCCAATATTGCCGTGACTATGGTCGTTCCCTGCGCGGGAACGTGGATTGAAACATTACGATAAAATAGCGAGCGACTATCGAGTAGGTCGTTCCCTGCGCGGGAACGTGGATTGAAACCGATGCTACTATATCTATATAATTTTTCGGGCGGGTCGTTCCCTGCGCGGGAACGTGGATTGAAACGGGCGGAATATCTAAAAATTGGTCAATCAACCAAGTCGTTCCCTGCGCGGGAACGTGGATTGAAACCGGGAAAATGAGCAAAAAGCTCTTGACTTAGTAGGTCGTTCCCTGCGCGGGAACGTGGATTGAAACACTATTTCTGGAACGGCATTTAAACAAAATCTTTGTCGTTCCCTGCGCGGGAACGTGGATTGAAACTTTCACGAAAATAAGCATATTGGCTATGGCTGTGTCGTTCCCTGCGCGGGAACGTGGATTGAAACGGCTTAGTAGAGGTTGCAGTGGTGGAAGCGGTATGTCGTTCCCTGCGCGGGAACGTGGATTGAAACATACAATATCGATATAGTTTTAGAATATATAAAAGTCGTTCCCTGCGCGGGAACGTGGATTGAAACTCTAACAAGAGACTACTGCGGTGTCTGGGACAAGTCGTTCCCTGCGCGGGAACGTGGATTGAAACCAGTTACTATGTCATAGATAAAATGAGCCGTGCTAGTCGTTCCCTGCGCGGGAACGTGGATTGAAACTATAAGCAGACTGGCGATAGTAAAAGCTGGGAAATGTCGTTCCCTGCGCGGGAACGTGGATTGAAACTGTCCCTAGGTTTTTTATATTCGGTGAATAGATGTCGTTCCCTGCGCGGGAACGTGGATTGAAACTTCCTTGTACGACATTATGAGCGACATGAAAAACGAGTCGTTCCCTGCGCGGGAACGTGGATTGAAACAAGTTGCTTCTAAGACTCCATATTTTGAGGACGATGTCGTTCCCTGCGCGGGAACGTGGATTGAAACCTATGTTATCAGTATGCCACAAAGTCACACCTTTGTCGTTCCCTGCGCGGGAACGTGGATTGAAACTACTTGTGACTCACATACTTTTTTCACACACCAGAGTCGTTCCCTGCGCGGGAACGTGGATTGAAACTGATAATTGGTGATCATATTATTATGTGACTGCGTCGTTCCCTGCGCGGGAACGTGGATTGAAACATTGGGTTTTCCATGTTGGAAGAAGTGATGATTAGTCGTTCCCTGCGCGGGAACGTGGATTGAAACTACATCGTTTTTTAAATTGCCAATATCGCTTGTGTCGTTCCCTGCGCGGGAACGTGGATTGAAACTTGCCTTTGCCTCCATGTAGGAAAGATTGTAAGCGTCGTTCCCTGCGCGGGAACGTGGATTGAAACGTTCTTTTTTGCCTGTTTTTATATTAGGTTTATCGTCGTTCCCTACGCGGGAACGTGGATTGAAACAATTCTTTGCTTTACGGACCTGATCTGCTGATTTAGTCGTTCCCTACGCGGGAACGTGGATTGAAACCTACTATCCCACAGCCGTATGTTATCGAAGTGGAGTCGTTCCCTACGCGGGAACGTGGATTGAAACCAGGACGGATATATAGACTGTAGCCTGATAGAAAGGTCGTTCCCTACGCGGGAACGTGGATTGAAACTCTGGTGTTACGAATTACTCACTGCAGTATGAAGCGTCGTTCCCTACGCGGGAACGTGGATTAAAATAGTATATTCTTTGCTGTTTGGCTACCGCCGATATGCCATTTCCCTGTTGAAAATGCAGATTGTAGCTAGTCAATGTTGGAATATCTAAGTCTCACGGAAGAATGAGCATGGAATTGTATGATTATAAAATGATTTTGTACAAGATCTTCTGAATTCTGTCAAAAGAATATTGAGTGACAAATGTTTAAGGATACGGTTAGAAATAAATGAAATAGGCTTGAACATTATTTTTTATCGGAGTATAAAATTGTAATATAGAAAAGAGGAAGAAATCATGGAATTTTTTGCACATATTGACAGGGAACGTATACAGTCAATAAAGGAACACTCATATGGAACCGCAGACAAAGCAGGAAATTTTGCTAGTAGTTTCAGAAAGGCGGACTGGGGCTATTTCTGTGGTATGATTCATGACATAGGAAAATACTCTCTTCCATTTCAGGAAAAAATCAAGAATAACAGCAACAAGAAAGTAGACCATTCTACTGCAGGAGCAAAGGTATGTTTTGAAAAAGGCGGGATGTATAGTTTTATGGGTTACTGCATTGCCGGACATCATTCAGGACTGCCGGATTACGGGAATTCTTCAGACACAGGAAATGCGCCTACATTAGAAGGGAGAAAGAAAAAACAGATTGAGGATTACAGTGCTTATAAAAATGAAATTCAAATTCCTGAGATAAAAACCATTCCATTTGACCCAAGGAAAACGCCAGATCCAGATTTCTCACTAAGTGTGTTTATCCGAATGATATATTCGTGCCTTGTAGATGCAGACTTTCTGGATACGGAAAATTTTATGAAGAATGGGGGAACACAGAGAGAAGCAGGGGAAAATCCAGAGGCGCTTCTTAAGAAACTGAAAGATCATGTTGCTGGATGGCTGCTGAACAAGGATATAGATACTGTAAATGGAAGAAGAACAGAGATATTAAGAAATTGTTTCGAATATGGACAAATGGAAAGGGGAATATTTCAACTTACTGTGCCTACTGGCGGGGGAAAAACCATTGCATCATTGGCATTTGCTCTTCAGCATGCGGTAAAGAATCACATGGACCGTGTTATTTATGTAATTCCGTATACAAGTATTATTGAACAGAACGCAGAAGTGTTCCGAGAGATACTGGGAGATCAGAATGTCCTGGAAAATCATTATAATGTTGATTATGAAAGCTCGGAGGAACTGAAGTCTATGCAGCTTGCAGCGGAGAACTGGGACAAGCCGGTAGTGGTGACTACCAATGTGCAGTTTTTCGAGTCCTTGTTTGCAAATAAGTCTTCTAAATGCAGAAAACTGCATAATATAGCCAACAGTGTTATCATATTTGATGAAGCTCAAATGATCCCTACAGACTATTTGAAACCCTGCATTGCGGTGATGGAAGAACTGGCCACTAATTTTCGTTCCAGTATTGTACTTTGTACAGCAACACAACCGGCGTTGACTCCTCTTTTTAGGAGAAAAATGCCGATTATAGAGCTTTGTCCGAGAGTAGAGGAACAGTTTCAGTTTTTTGACAGAGTAACCTTCAAAAATATTGGAACAGTTTCGGAAGAAGAACTTATTGAGAAACTAGAACAGGAATATCAGGCACTCTGTATTGTAAACACGAAGAAACGAGCCCAGAAGATTTATCAGACAATGAAAGGAGAGGGAGTCTTTCATTTGTCTACTACAATGTATCCAAAACACAGACGGAGAGTTTTGGAAAAGGTTAGAACATTGCTGGGAAATGGAGATAAATGCATTCTGATTTCCACAAGCCTTGTAGAAGCCGGAGTTGATCTGGATTTTCATTCTGTATATAGACAGTTGTCAGGAGTCGATTCCATGATCCAAGCGGCAGGCAGATGCAACAGGGAAGGAAAGCGAGATGTAAAAGAAAGCTTTGCATATATTTTTCAGTTTGAAGAAAAAGAAAATGTACCCGGACAGCAGCTTCAGATTGATGTATCAAAGATGCTGGCCTCAGAGGGTGTGGATATCTCATCTTTGTGCGGGATAGAAAGATATTTTGAAGCGCTTTATCATTTCCGGGGTGAAAGTCTGGATAAAAAGAAGATCCTTGAGGAATTTAAGAACAAACGATATAATTTTACAACAGCGGCACAAAATTTTAAACTGATCGAAGAAAATACATCTACTGTCTTTATCAACATAGAAGAAGAGGCAGAAGAACTTCTTCGGCAGATGAAATATCAGGGCTATACAAAGGCGGGAATGCGCAAAGCTGGACAGTACTGTGTTCAATTATACGAGAACGATATCGAGAAGCTTCAAGGGGCAGGAATGCTCAGACCGGTTTCAGAGGATATGGAAGACTTCTTTGAACTTGTAAATAAGAGACAATATACGGAAGAGATGGGATTGGATCTCAATGTTGAGGTGGGAATAGCAGTATTGATGTGAAGAAAAAGCAACAGCAGTGTAAAAGAATAAATGTTCTTCTACACCGCTGTTGTTTTTGATTTACTAAAAATATTATTGTTTCAATCCTCAGGATAACCTGACGAAGTTAGTATATCAAAAAAGCGAAATGATTTGTAGATAGATAATTATATTTCAATAAAAGTTTAAGTAACAAAATAATAAACATATTGCACTTATAAGTAAGAAGTGATATAGTACATTATATATAGATATTGCTGATTTTGATACGAAATATTCGATAAATACGATAAAAATCACGACAATGTGGTATAAAAATAATTAGAAAATTTTTTGGGAATGCAAGGAAATATGAGGTAAGGATGAGTAGGGAGGTAATATATGTTTCTATATCACGGCAGCAAACAGATCGTAGAATATCCCGAAATAAGAAAAGCGAAATTTAACAAGGACTTTTATTTCGGTTTTTACTGCACCAGATATGAAGAGCAGGCAAAGAGATGGGCGGCCCGTTACGGTGAAAATGGGTATCTGAATAAATATGAGTATGTGCCAGACAATAACCTCAGGTATAAAGTGTTTGATAAAATGACAGAAGAGTGGCTGGATTTTATTGTTGCATGCCGCAGCGGAAAATCTCACACATACGATATAGTAGAAGGCCCCATGGCAGATGATACGATTTATAATTATGTCCAGAACTATATGGATGGGAAAATTTCAAGGGCTGCCTTCTGGGAATTGGCGAAGTTTAAGTATCCGACGCATCAGATTAGTTTTCACACGATTTCTGCCCTTGATACATTGAAATATATTGGAAGCGAGGTTGTATATGGGAACAAGAAATAACAATGGACTTTTCTTTACCTGTAGTCTGATCGAATATATTGGTCGCAGCATAAAGAGGACACGATGTGAAGTTGCAGATTTTTTGGGAAAAGACAGGATCAAAAGAATTTATGAATATGCAGATGTCTTCCATTGTGAGCCGATTGAAAAGATTGCAGATGAATTTATTGAAGAATCTCAAATGACGGAAGGAAATTTTGATAATGTGAAAGACTGTCGATATACTGTTCCGGGATATTGGGATATCGGGGAGGTATATGAACGGCTGATTGAAGATTCCTATGATGATGAGAACATTGTAGATGGTATATGGGAAGTATACCATTCCTGGATTGACGGAAAAATTTCGGATTATAATACTGATTTCTACTATCAGCCGAGAGATTATATAGCGGAATGTTATAAAGCGGGAGAAATTTTATAGATGAAAAGAAGGGAGGCGAACTGGAGATGGGAATGGGTGTAAAGGTAAGAGTGTGGGGAAATTATGCACTTTTTTCCCGCCCGGAAATGAAAGTCGAAAGGTGTTCCTATGATGTGATGACTCCATCGGCAGCAAGAGGGATTCTGGAGGCCGTTTACTGGCATCCGGGGATGCGATGGGTGATTGACAAGATTCATGTGGTCAATCCTGTTCAGTTTACCAGCGTGCGTCGGAATGAAGTGAAAAGTAAAATATCTGCCGGAAATGTGCTCCAGGTCTATAACGGAGCAAAGAAGCCGTTATACATAAGTACAAAATCAGAAATTGTTCAGCGGGCCTCTCTCTTGCTGCGGGATGTGGAATATGTGATTGAAGCACACTTTGAGATGACAGAACGGGCAAATGAAACAGACAATCCAGGTAAATTTAAGGACATTATCATGCGGAGATTAAAAAGGGGAGAATGCTTCCATATGCCCTATTTTGGCTGCAGGGAGTTTCCAGCTAATTTTTGTTTATGGGAAGAGGGAGAAATTCGGACAGCGTATGATGATGTAGAAGAAAAAGACCTGGGATTTATGCTTTTTGACATGGACTATTCGGATAGAAATAATATCCGGCCAATGTTTTTTCGTGCAGTTATGAAGCGGGGTGTATTGGATTTGAGAGACTGTGAGGTGATACGATGATCTTGCAGGCGTTAGTAAATCATTATGAAAATCTTGCAGAACGGGGAAAGGTAGACCAGGAAGGCTGGAGTAAAGCGAAAGTCTCCTATGCAATCAACCTTTCAAAAGACGGAAAAATCTTAGGAATCTTTTCTCTAAAGCAGGAGGAAGAACGAGGAAAGAAGAGAGTGTGGGTTCCACGACAGATAAAGGTACCGGAGATGGTAACCCGGTCATCGGGAGTCTCAGCTAATTTTTTGTGTGATAATTCAAAATATATGTTGGGTATTGATGAGAATGGTACAAATCAGAGAGCTCTTGAATGTTTTGAGGCGGCCAAGAAAAGACATTTGTGGATGCTTCGTGAAACAGAAGGGGACATGGCACAGGCAGTCAAAAATTTTTTTGAAACATGGAATCCGGAGAAAGCGGAGGAATGTGATGAAATCAGGGAAAAGTGGGAAGAAATCACAGACGGTGGCAATCTGGTCTTCTGTAGGGGGGTAAAATATGCTCAGGATGATCCATGTATACAGGAAACATGGGAGGAGGCAAGAAATGAGTCATCAGAAGATGAGCAGGCAGGTATCTGCCTTGTAACAGGAAAAGAGGCACCGATTTCCAGAATACATAAAACGATCAGGGGGGTTCCGGGAGCACAATCTAGTGGTGCAGCTCTGGTCTCATTTAATGCGCCTGCTTTTGAATCTTACGGGAAGGAGCAGAGCTACAATGCTCCGGTAGGAAAACATGCCGAGTTTGCCTATACTACAGCATTGAATTATCTGTTAGATCAGAGAAAATATACATTTCAGCTTGGAGATTCCATGATCATATTCTGGGCAGAGAGTGCAGAGGAAGCGTATCAGGCAGCATTTTTTGACTCAGTTGACCCGAAACCTGACAATCAAGAAGAAATAAGAGGAATCTTTGAGAATTTGAAAATGAACAGGGCAGTTCAAATTGGCAATGTCACATTAAATCCGGAACAGCAATTTTATATTCTGGCTCTCGCTCCCAATGCGGCGAGACTTTCTGTGCGATTTTTCTATCAGAATTCTTTCGGAAACATACTTAAGAATCTTTCTGAACACTACGAAAGAATGTCGGTTGTAAGACCTTCCTGGGAAGACAAAGAATATATGGGAATCAGAGATATGCTTTTTGAGACAGTGAATCAGAACTCGAAAGACAAATCTCCTGTTCCCAATATGGCAGCATTTGTTCTCCAGGCAATTCTGTCGGGGGCCAGATATCCAGCAAGTCTTTATACAGATATTTTAATCAGGATACGGGCAGAACAGGGAAAAGTCACTTGGGGAAAAGCAGGAATCATCAAGGCATATTTGATACGAAATATGAATTGGAAAGAGGGAGGAGAATATATGGGACTGAATGAGGAGAGTAGGGAAACATCATATGTGCTTGGAAGGCTGTTTTCTGTATTAGAGTCAATTCAGATGGATGCAAATCCGGGGATCAAGGCAACAATCCGGGACCGTTATTTTAATTCGGCCTGTGCCACACCTGCGTCAATTTTTCCGGTGTTGATAAAGTTGAAAAATAGCCATATGAAAAAATTGGAACGTGAGAAAGGCGGAGCAAAGGTATATTATGAGAAGCTGTTGACGGAACTTATGGGGAAATTAAATGAATATCCAAAACGTCTGTCACTGGAGGAACAGGGGAAATTCATTCTCGGATATTATCACCAGGTACAGAGAAAGTACGAAAAAAAGGAGGAAAAATAGATGAGTGAAGTGATTAAAAACAGATATGAATTTGTTGTGCTGTTTGACGTGGAAAACGGAAATCCCAATGGAGATCCTGATGCTGGCAACATGCCGAGAATTGACCCGGAAAGCGGACTTGGCCTTGTAACAGACGTATGTCTGAAACGTAAGATTAGGAATTATGTGGAAACAGTGAAGGAAGATTCAGAAGGATTTCAAATTTATATAAAAGAAGATGTTCCTCTGAACAGAAGCGACAGAGAGGCATGCAAAAGCCTCGGAATACAGGAGACGGAAGATAAAAAGGTAACAGAGGCACTGAAAAAACTAAAGAAAAGTGATCCTGATGCAGATGTGAAATTAAGGGATTATATGTGCAGGAACTTCTATGATATCCGCACATTCGGTGCAGTTATGACTACATTTGTGAAGGCATCTTTAAACTGCGGACAGGTCAGAGGACCGGTGCAGATTGGATTTGCAAGGAGTATTGACCCAGTTATCAGCCAGGAAGTAACGATTACAAGAGTGGCGATCACTACTGAAAAAGATGCGGAGAATAAGAGTACGGAAATGGGGAGAAAGAGTATTGTTCCCTATGGGCTATACCGAGCAGAAGGATATGTATCAGCAAATCTGGCACGAAAAGTAACGGGCTTTTCAGAAGAAGATCTGGACTTGCTGTGGGAGGCCATCATCAATATGTTTGAAAATGATCATTCTGCTGCAAGGGGAAAAATGGCAGTCCGTGAGCTTATTGTGTTTAAACATAGCAAAGAGCTGGGAGACTGTCCAGCATACAAATTATTTGACGCAGTGGAAGTTAAGAAGAATGAAGATGTGGAATATCCGAGAAAGTATCAGGACTATATAGTTGAAATACATGAAGAGAGGATACCGGAATCTGTTGAAGCAAAAAGGATGGTATGATGGAATATTCGGAAGATGATTACCTGATGATTTCAGGAATTCAGCATTTTAAATTTTGCCGGAGACAGTGGGCCTTAATCCATATTGAGCAGCAATGGGCGGAAAATGTCCACACCGTCACAGGAGAACTGATGCATAAAAAAGTGCACGATCCTTCTTTGAGGGAAAAAAGGAAGGACGTTATCATTGCCAGGGCTCTTCCGGTTTCCTCTAGGGAGTTAGGGATCAGCGGGGAATGTGATCTGGTTGAATTTCATAAATGCGAGGACGGGATTAAACTGCATGGACATCGGGGCCTCTATTCGATTTATCCGGTAGAATATAAGAAAGGAAAACCTAAACTGTCAGAGGAAGATAAGCTTCAGTTGGCAGCACAATCTATGTGTTTAGAGGAAATGTTTTCCACAGAGGTACCGGAAGGCGCAATTTTTTACGGCGAGACCAGAAGGCGGGAGAGCGTAGAAATTACAGAGGAGCTCCGTGAGGAAGTGAAGAATATGTTCTGTGAGATGCATGAGTATTATTCGAGAAAGTATACGCCACGGGTAAAATATAGTAAATCCTGCAACGCCTGTTCTCTGAAGGATATCTGCCTCCCAAAACTTGGCAAGGCAGTTTCCGTAAAAAAATATATTGATCAGATGCTGAAGGAGGAAGAAGAATGAGAAAACTGTTAAATACATTGTATGTTACTTCTGAAAACAGCTATCTGTCTTTAGATGGAGAAAATGTGGTTGTACTGGAAGAGCAGAAAGAATTAGGAAGGATACCCCTGCATAATCTGGAAGGGATTGTTTCCTTTGGATATCGAGGGACGAGTCCTGCTTTAATGGGGGCATGTGCGGAAAGAAATATTTCTTTGTGTTACCTTACCCCTCAGGGGAAATTTTTAGCTCGGATTTCAGGAAGAGTGAAGGGAAATGTGATTTTAAGAGAACGGCAGTATGCCAGCAAAAATGATGATGAAGTTAGCCTGGAGATTGCAAAAAATTGTATTCTTGGGAAGGTATATAATGCCAGATGGGTTTTAGAAAGAGCGGTGCGGGACCATGGGTTTCAGATTGATGTAGACCGGGTGAAAAATGCTTCTGTCTTTTTAAAAGAGAGTTTGATGCGAATCCAGAATGCTGAGTCTAAAGAACAACTCAGAGGATATGAGGGAGAGGCTGCGAGTATCTATTTTGGAGTGTTTGATGAGCTTATCCTTCAGCAGAAGAGGGACTTTGTGTTCAGAGGGCGGAATAAACGTCCGCCCCTTGACAACGTGAATGCATTGCTGTCTTTTGTATATACGCTGCTTACAAATAATATTACATCAGCGTTGGAAAGTGTGGGGCTGGATCCTTATGCAGGATATCTCCATACGCTTCGCCCGGGCAGGGCGTCTCTGTCTTTAGATATGATAGAAGAGCTGCGGCCAATTCTCGCTGATAGGTTTGTTTTGACACTGATCAATAAAAAGATTGTCACGGGCAAGAACTTTTCTGTAAAAGAAAATGGCGCTGTACTGATGGACGATGAATTGCGGAAAAAAGTATTAACAGAATGGCAGAATAAGAAAAAAGAAATTATTACCCATCCTTATCTGAAAGAAAAAGTAGAGTGGGGAATGGTCCCATATATACAGGCTATGCTCCTTGCCAGATATTTAAGAGGCGACCTGGATGGCTATCCGGTGTTTCTGTGGAAGTGAGGTGGAAGAATGCTTGTATTGATTACATATGACGTGAATACAGAGACCTCTGCAGGAAAGAAGAGACTGCGCAAAGTGGCAAAACAATGTACTAATTATGGGAGAAGAGTACAGAACTCTGTATTCGAATGTGTTTTGGATAATGCTCAGTGTGTTGCTCTGAAAGCAATGCTGGCAGACATTATTGATGAGAGTGTGGATAGTTTGAGATTCTATTATTTAGGGAATAAGTATCAGACAAAGGTAGAACATATGGGTGTTGACCGAGGAATTCCTGTAGATGATACATTGATTCTATGATAAAATGAGAGTGCGAATAAGAAGCAGACATAAATATGTCGGGGGATTCGCACCAAAAAATGCACACAAAATAAAGTGATTTTTGAATGCAGAAAAGAGAAAGGAAAAAAATTAATTTATAGGAAAGAAAAAAATGTTAATTTCAACTGAAAATACAGAGGATTTTTGGGCGAAATTGCTGTCGCTCCCCTCGTGGGAGCGTGGATTGAAACGAGTTTTATCAATTACGCTATTCTGGCAGGCGGCGTCGCTCCCCTCGTGGGAGCGTGGATTGAAACATAAGGAAAGTAGATACAGCTAACAATATAGTCCATGTCGCTCCCCTCGTGGGAGCGTGGATTGAAACTGATGATACGTTTAATGTATCTATCCAGTTTTTAAGGTCGCTCCCCTCGTGGGAGCGTGGATTGAAACAAACTCATGCCGGAAGACCGCTCCAGTGCCGGTGGTCGCTCCCCTCGTGGGAGCGTGGATTGAAACACTGAAAGTATTTACAGCATTTTTTATTCCTTCGTCGCTCCCCTCGTGGGAGCGTGGATTGAAACTGTTTGAAGATAAAGTGCCGGGATCACCCACCTAGTCGCTCCCCTCGTGGGAGCGTGGATTGAAACTTTCGCTCCTATTTCCAATACGCTGACTACTTTGTCGCTCCCCTCGTGGGAGCGTGGATTGAAACGATCCGATCAAATGGTAGGACAGTAAGTTTCGAGTCGCTCCCCTCGTGGGAGCGTGGATTGAAACTCCATGTTCAGCGATACGTTTGTGATCTGTGCATTGTCGCTCCCCTCGTGGGAGCGTGGATTGAAACTCTCTTAAACCTACGGTCTACGGCCAGTGTATACCGTCGCTCCCCTCGTGGGAGCGTGGATTGAAACATGCGCGCGTGGAAATTTCTCCAGAGTTATGGCCGTCGCTCCCCTCGTGGGAGCGTGGATTGAAACTCCGGATACTTGGTTTTTGATAGCCAGGGCCGTTAGTCGCTCCCCTCGTGGGAGCGTGGATTGAAACCATGAGCATGCAGAGGTAACACTGCTTGCAGCTCTGTCGCTCCCCTCGTGGGAGCGTGGATTGAAACTCGAGTTAATAATATCGTTGCATTGCCAGATGGAGTCGCTCCCCTCGTGGGAGCGTGGATTGAAACTATTCCAACGTAAATACAATGGCCTTTTCTGTGAGTCGCTCCCCTCGTGGGAGCGTGGATTGAAACCTCCTGACTTTGCGGCCACGTTGATGTTGGTATCCAGTCGCTCCCCTCGTGGGAGCGTGGATTGAAACTACGGACAGGCTACATGGTTGCAGGAGTGGTCTGTGTCGCTCCCCTCGTGGGAGCGTGGATTGAAACCGCTGTACTACTTCCCTAGCAATCATATTTAACAGTCGCTCCCCTCGTGGGAGCGTGGATTGAAACTCTAGTACTTTTGCTACAGATAAGCGTAAAATTTTGTCGCTCCCCTCGTGGGAGCGTGGATTGAAACACAATCTTAGAATTAAGAGCGGCGTAACGAATCCGTCGCTCCCCTCGTGGGAGCGTGGATTGAAACACGTGGAACATAAAGACAGAGGGCGGTTCTGGTGAGGTCGCTCCCCTCGTGGGAGCGTGGATTGAAACTGTCAGAGTATGGGGGATGAGGATATCTTCCGGGAGTCGCTCCCCTCGTGGGAGCGTGGATTGAAACCAATGTACGGAACTTACGTGTATAGGGGCGCATAGAGTCGCTCCCCTCGTGGGAGCGTGGATTGAAACACAAATGTCAAAAGTCTTAACATCAGGGAATATGTCGCTCCCCTCGTGGGAGCGTGGATTGAAACTAACAAAGGTATAGCTATAACGGGAAATGACTTGGTCGCTCCCCTCGTGGGAGCGTGGATTGAAACTTTTATCAACTACTCATTACTTGCGGGCGGCTGGGTCGCTCCCCTCGTGGGAGCGTGGATTGAAACTATAGAGAGCAGAACAGCCATAAAGAAGAAAGCAAGTCGCTCCCCTCGTGGGAGCGTGGATTGAAACCACAACGATGCGGGAAGCGGCCAGGCAAACATAAGTCGCTCCCCTCGTGGGAGCGTGGATTGAAACCACTGTTCCGGAAAGTTTTCTGCGTACCATTCCAGTCGCTCCCCTCGTGGGAGCGTGGACTGAAACCAGTCATCAGAGTCCTCCAATTTGGACTCCGGGATAGTCGTCCCCCTTCGCGGACAGGTGGATTGAAACCTTCCGGCTGGGGCAAATGGGGTAGCTCCCTCACGATAATCTTGAAGGAAGAAGTGCGCAAAAAAAGCTGCAAGCGTAATTCGAGGATTACAAGGCACACTGTATCTGTACATTTACTCTGACTTTCTGGAAGCAAAGATGATGGGGAACTTTAGTGAGGTTGAATAGAGCATTATAGCGAACTTTCATCCGTACCGTATTCTTTATACGGAATGCTATAATTTGATGGAGAATTATGCAAAATTATCTGTTCAAACAGAAATTGCATTACATAGAAATCAACCTGCTATTTCGCATTAAATAGCCTAATATAGAATCGTATAAATGCAATGGTTTCGTTTGTTGACAATATCTGGACAGTTAACAATTTGTACGACAAACAGCTCAGAAGTCTGATAGATAAAAATAGTAATCTATATTTGGCAGATTAGTGATTAAAATGGATGTAGGGAGAAATTTCTGACATAGTGGAGATAAGTTTTGCTGGAATTTGCTGCTTGGCAAGTGCGAGTTGAAACCTGACTTTGGAGGAAGTGGTTCTCATGAATTAAATGATTTTCTCCTTAGTCATTGTTTAGATTGGAACACTAGGCCAGCATTAAAAAAGAGTTCAGCTCCTATATACAGAAATAGTATATAGGTCTGAACTCTTTGCATTTTCCCGCAAAATAGGCACGCGCTTCCACGTCTATTTCAGCTCTGCCCCATCACTGAATGCATTTCCTACTTTTTCTCCCAATGTCAGATAAGCATTGTTCACCGGGTCAAAGGTGATTGGCTGGAGAAGTGCGGGGGAGATTTTTCCGTTTTCATCCAGAATTTTTTCGTCAGCGCTGACATTGATGATTTCGCCGATGATATCTCCGTCTTCTGTGATTTTTATGAGCTTGCATTCCAGTGCCATGGGGAATTCCTCGATGAGAGGCGCGTCTACAAATTCGCCTTTTATCGGATGAAGACCTGCCTTCTCCAGTTTAGAAGGCTCTTTGTTTCCGGAAACAATGCCCACATAGTCTGCTTCTTTTACATGGGCGGCGTCTGCGAAGCTTACAGTGAAGGCCTGGCGGCTTTTGATGTTGGCCGTGGTCTTGTGACCTGCGCTGAGGCAGATACATACCTGATTGGTATCATAAATTCCTCCCCAGGCAGCGTTCATGGCGTTAGCCGTTCCATCTTCGTTATAGGTGCCGATAATCAGTACCGGAAGGGGATACATCCAGGACTGCTTTCCGAAATTTTTTCTCATATTGATAAGTCTCCTTTCATAGTTCGTATATATTTTTTATTATATAACGAAAAAAGAACTTAAGGAAGCATCAGAGACTTTACATTGCTAAAGAATTTATAAACAAGTATAAAATAAGTGATAAAGTCACTGACAAACTGTCAGAAGTCTGATACAATGCAACCAGTAGCTTGAAAACAGTGATTTCAGGAGGTCAGGACTATGATGAAAATGTTATTCTATATGTTTATAAATACCAGCACCGGAGAAAAGGTGAAAACAATTCTTAATGATCTGTTTCCGGGATTGATCAAGGAGCCAAAGAAAGTACCGGTACGTGTACCGGTGTCTTATCCCAGAGATCGCAGATATACACGAAGCAACTATTAAAAACCCAGGCCGCAGTATTTCGCATAAAATCGAGAAACTGCGGCCTGGATTTTTTTGAAGTGGAAAATAAAAAAATCATCAGCACAATCTATGTACTGATGAAAATAAAAAAAGCGCGAGACGGGACTCGAACCCGCGGCCTCGACCTTGGCAAGGTCGCGCTCCACCAACTGAGCCACTCGCGCATAAGCGGGTGATGGGAATCGAACCCACATATCCAGCTTGGAAGGCTGGTGTTCTACCACTGAACTACACCCGCAGGTTATTTATGACAATAGCTGATTTGTTAAGCGTAAGAGCTATTGTGTTTTGCCTCCTGTCGAAGACAAGAGATATAATACTACATGATATTTGAATTGTCAACAGTTTTTTGAAAAAAATTGTAAAAATGAAATTTGAAGTATTTTCATACATTTCTTCAGAGGATTTTGGAGATCTCTGGTGAATTCCGGATAGATACAAGGGAACAAAAAACAGTTTCGAGAAACAGAAGAATCCTGTTTCCGAAACTGCTTTAGAGGACTAATCCTGTTTTACAAAACGATGGTAGATATACTGGTTGGCTTCTTTTTCCTGAGAATCGTCCAGCGGCGCCAGGCTGCCGTCGCCGTACTTCCGCTTCAATGCGTTGGAAAGTAGATAGTCGCAGATATGGGGATTCTTGGGAAGGAGAGGACCGTGGAGATAAGTTCCCACTACATTTTTGTACAGAACTCCTTCAGTTTTGTCTTCACCGTTATTTCCGTGTCCATAGAGAACCTTTCCAAAAGGCCGGTTTTCTCCAATATAGGTCCTTCCTCCGTGGTTTTCAAAACCTACGATGGGGAGGGAAAAGTCTTTATTTTCCAGAACAATGTTGTCAATCAGTCTGGGACTGCCCTGCTCTGTATATAAATCTACCAGGGAAAGTCCATCTATAGTACCTTCTTCTGTTTTGTAATAGTGGCCAAGAAGCTGATATCCTCCGCAGACTGCAAGAACTGTGCCCCCGTCTTCTACATATTCTTTAAAATCTTTTTGGATGCTTCTTAACTGAGAGCAGACGATCATCTGCTCCCTGTCGGAACCGCCTCCCAGGAGGACGATATCCAGATTTGAAAAATCAATGGTGTCTTCCAGAGTGAACTCAATGGTCTCTGCCTCAATCCCCCTCCACTGGCTCCGCTTCATCATGCACTGGATGTTGCCCCGGTCACCGTAGAGGTTCAGCAGATCCGGATATAAATGTCCGATTGTCAATTTCATGATTTTCTGCCCTCCATTCTTTTCAGGATATTGTGGGTGGTGTAAAGGCCGGTGTAGTTTACCAGCACATAGAGATTTTTGACTCCATTATTGATTTTTGAGGTAATAGCTTTCTCAATATCCGGTTCCAGGTCACAGGGGATATCCACATACTTCAGCCGCAGACGCATATCCTGACAGCGGATGCCGCAGACTGTGATAGATGCGGCATTTGTATCAGCCAGACGGTCAAAGTCTACGTCCCACAGCCAGGATACGTCAGTACCGTCCTGACTGTTGTCATTAATGAGAATGATAACATCCTTTGGGGAAGTATCTGTCATTACTGCAGAAATGTTCTGATTGAATCCGGCAGGGTTTTTGGCCAGGTTCAGCATAACCTTGGTATCCGCAATCTGGAACAGTTCATTCCGGCCAAACTGAGGAGTGTAGTCTCCCAGGATTTTGTTAAAGTTTTCCAGAGGTACCTTTGCCAGGGAAGCTGCTCCGTAGACGGCTAAAATATTATAAACATTGTAAAAGCCTCTGTAATTGGCTTTTACATGGAAATCTTCTACATCAAAGGCGATTCCCTCAGCAAGGGAAACATTGCTGCCGTTAAAGTCCAGTTTGGGGCGTTTAAAGCCGCACCGGGGACAGTAGTAATCTCCCAGCTGGCTGTAGTGGTAAAAATGATACTCCATTTTTTCGCCGCACCGTTTGCAGAACCGTCCTTCCCGGATTTCCCTGGTATCTTCTTCCCGGAATACCTGTTCTCCAATACCAAAAGTATAATGGGGATTTTCATTTTCAAGGGCCAGGTAAGTTGAAAGAGAATCATCGCCGTTTACCAGCACTTTCATTTCAGGAGCCATTTTCATAGCCCGGGAAAGAAGGTCCATAGTAATATCGATTTCTCCGTATCGGTCCAGCTGATCCCGGAAGAGGTTTGTCAGCACCATGTAATCGGGACGGAAATGAGGAAATACCCGGACAGTAGAAGCCTCGTCTATTTCGATACATGCATAATCTGCTTTCAGGTGTCCAGACAGTCCGGCTGACAGGACAAAGGCAGAGGCTACGCCGTTGAGCATGTTGGAACCGGTACGGTTACAGACTACTTTATAACCATTGCCTTCCAGCACAGAGGCTAGCAGATTGTTCGTGGTGGTTTTGCCGTTGGTGCCGCAGACTACAAAAATGTCTTTTTTTACTTCACCTGCCAGTTCTTTCAAAATGGGAGGATAAATAGACAGGGCAATTTTTCCTGCCAGGGTTACGCCCTGTTTTCCTGTCAGCTGACAGGCAGTTTTTATCAGCCGGGCACTCCACACGGCTAAAAGTCTTCTGATATTCATAATCGTTTCATCCTTTATCAATGATACAGCAGTTTTCTTTAGTATCTGCAGGAAGCTGCAGAATTAACAACCGTTATTCAATTAATCATTATACATAAATAAAAGAAAGAGTACAACCAAAAGAAACAAGAGGGCATCTGAATTGTTGCTGCAAATTATAGAAAATCAGGAAAATTATATGGAAAACTTTTGAGCGTTATGCTACTATTAAACAAAAGCATCTTGTGATGCTAAGTGTGAAATAAATTGCTGCCGGGACAGCAAGAGGAGGGCAGAGCATGAAATTACTTACTTATAAACTTCAGGGAGATGACAAAGAGCGGTTGGGCGTGATGTGTGCCAATGCTTTTCAGAGGTTTTATCCGCTGGAAACTTTTCAGCTGCATTTTCAGGATATGAATGATCTGATCGAACATATTAAGCCGGAAGAAATGGAGATGCTCAGAAACTCTTTGGCTTCTGTGGAAGGAGAAACTTTGAATTATGACGAGGTTATCCACTGTGCTCCGATTCCTCATCCCCGTCAGGACATTATCTGCCTGGGAATGAATTTCAGGGACCATGGAGAAGAATCTGCCCGTTATAAAAAAGAAGCTTTTGAAAGAGATCAGAATTATCCGGTATATTTTTCAAAAAGAGTAAATGAAGCAACCCCTGACGGCGGTACGATTCCGTCATATCCCGGACTGGTAGACAGCCTGGATTATGAGGCAGAGCTGGGAGTTATTATTGGAAAGGATGCTTTGCATGTTAAGAGAGAGGATGCCTTTGACTATGTTTTCGGATATACGGTGATTAATGATGTCAGCGCAAGAAATGTACAGACCAGGCATAAACAGTGGTATTTTGGAAAAAGCATGGATGGCTTTACCCCTATGGGACCCTTTATTGTTACAGAAGACGTGGTAAAGAGACCGCCGGTCCTTTCGATTAAGAGTCAGGTTAACGGGGTTTTAAGACAGCATAGCAGTACAGACCGCTTTATCTTTGATATCCCTCATGTGATCAGTGAACTTTCCAGCGGCATGATGCTGAAGGCAGGGACAATTATTTCCATGGGAACGCCTGCCGGCGTGGGAATGGGAATGATTCCGCCGAGATTTCTTATGCCGGGAGATGTGGTGAAATGTGATGTAGAAGGAATCGGCATGATCACAAATGTAGTTGTATAACAGAAAAACGAAAAAAACGGTTGAAAAACAGATACAAATATGGTAAGATTGCTGTGTTGTGTAGGACAGCAGTCTTACCATATTTTGTGTAAGCCCAGATAGCTCAGTTGGTAGAGCAGAGGACTGAAAATCCTCGTGTCGCTGGTTCGATTCCGGCTCTGGGCACTTTTTTATCCCTTAAATGTCTTTGGGAGAAAAACAAATATCTTTATCAGAAAGAAAGGCGGTATAAAGAAAAATGTATTCATGGGAAGAAATCAATCAGGTGGATCCGGAAATCGCTCAGTGTATTAATGATGAGGTGGAACGCCAGAATTCACATATTGAGCTGATCGCGTCAGAAAACTGGGTAAGCAAGGCAGTCATGGCTGCCATGGGAAGCCCTCTTACGAATAAATATGCAGAAGGATATCCGGGGAAAAGATACTATGGAGGCTGCGAGTGCGTGGATGATGTGGAACGTCTGGCTATTGAAAGAGCCAAAGAACTGTTCCAGTGTGAGTATGTAAATGTCCAGCCTCACTCAGGGGCACAGGCTAATATGGCAGTATTTTTTGCTATGCTGAAGCCAGGAGATACGGTTATGGGGATGAATCTGGCCCATGGCGGACATCTTTCCCATGGAAGCCCGGCCAATTTCTCCGGGGCATATTTTAATATTGTTCCTTACGGTGTAAATGATGAGGGAGTTATCGACTACGAAGAAGTGAGAAAGATTGCTCTGGAGTCAAGACCAAAACTTATTGTGGCAGGAGCCAGTGCATACTGCAGGATCATTGATTTCAAGAAATTCCGGGAGATTGCCGACGAGGTAGGCGCATATCTGATGGTAGATATCGCTCATATCGCAGGTCTGGTGGCAGCAGGAGTACATCCAAGTCCCATTCCCTATGCCCATGTGACGACCACTACCACCCATAAGACACTGAGAGGCCCGAGAGGCGGTATGATCATGAGCAGTGCCGAGATTGCCAAAAAATTTAATTTCAATAAAGCAGTATTTCCGGGAATCCAGGGCGGTCCTCTTATGCATGTGATTGCAGCTAAAGCGGTATGCTTTAAAGAGGCTCTTTCTCCTGAGTATAAGGTTTACCAGGAAAATATCGTAAAGAACGCCAAAGCCCTCTGCGACGGTCTTCTGAAAAGAGGAATCAACATTGTTTCAGGAACTACAGAGAACCATCTTATGCTGGTGGACCTGAGAGGAACCGGGATCACAGGAAAAGAGATGGAGCATCTCCTTGATGAAGCGAATATTACCTGTAATAAAAACGCAATTCCCAATGATCCGGAATCTCCTTTTGTAACCAGTGGCGTTCGCCTGGGAACAGCCGCTGTAACTTCAAGGGGAATGAACCAGGAGGATATGGACCTGATCGCCGAGGCTATTGCCCTTATGGTAAAGGACAGAAACAATAAGGAAAAGGCTATGGCTATTGTAAAATCTCTTACAGATAAATATCCGTTAAACGCGTAAATTGTTGCGTTTTACCAGACCCGGTACTGAATATTTTCGTAAAAAATTGCCTTTGAAATTTATGTATTTTTTTTGATACAATATATATAGTTGGGGATTGTGGAAGCACCCAGTGCATAGCAGTCCAGCATTGCGGGGGCAAAAAAATTTTGCCCCCAACATCTGTATATGGAAAAATGTTGTATGGATTTTAAAGAAAAGAGGGAAATAATGTTCAGGATCGGGTCTTATGTTATGTATGGAAAACGTGGAGTGTGCAAAGTAGAGGATATTGGAAAGTTTTTTGAAGAGTCAATGCAGGACAGCAGGGAGTACTATAAGTTGTCACCTATTTTCATAAAAGGAGACCAGGTTTATATCCCTGTAGAAAATCATATGTTTATGAGAGAGCTCATCAGCTCTGACACAGCTAAAAAATATCTGGAAGCAGTGCCAAAGATTCCGGCAGATACCTTTACTACCAGGCAGCAGACCCGACTGGCGGACCATTACCGGGAGATGATGGACACTTATGATATGAATGTACTTCTTTCCTTGATAAAAGGCATTTATATGAAACAATATCAGGCTGGCCGGAATAACAAAAAATTGTGCCAGATTGACCAGCGGTATTTGAAATCTGCGGAGGACATTGCCTATGGAGAGTTTGCCATAGCCCTTGAGTCCACACCGGAGAAAATCAAAGCTTTTGTAAAGGACAAGGTTTTCTGCCAGATTCAGGCATAATCTTCCGAAAACCTTGAATACAGCCAGGCTGGCTGATACAATGAAACCGTATTCTTCTCGAACAGAGCGTTGTAAAAATAAATCAGATAATAATACCATAAAGCTGAAAGGGGAATGTTAGAGACAGAAAGGAGACGACATGCAGTTAAAGTTGACAACAGATTATGCGATCCGTACGGTTGTATATCTGGCTACACAGAGTGGAATTACCTCTGTGGCAGAAATTGGAAGCAAAATGGGAATATCTGAAAATTATCTTATGAAGGTATTAAAGGCTCTGAAGGATGCCGGGCTGGTTGCCGGGTATCAGGGAAAAAGAGGCGGATATGCCATTTCAAAAAAACCGGAAGAAATTTCTCTGTGGGATATAGTTGAGGTAATGGAAGGTACTACAAAAATCAACAGGTGCCTGGAAGCAGATGAATTCTGCAGCAGACATGGAACACAATTCTGTGCCATGAGAAAATATTACCAGGGACTACAGAAACAAATGGAAGAATATTTATCCGGTATCACTATTGACAAGGTTTTAGAAAAAGAGGCAGTGGGTTAACAGGCCCCCTGTATAGACAAAGGATGAAATTATCGGATTTACATATGCGAAGACCACTGTATAAAGAGAAGAAAAGAGGGGGAAGCCGAAGCTTTTATTATATCCGCAAAGGATAGAAAAAGCCCGGCTTTTTCTTTGCTGCTTTATAGGGGAGATATCTGGATTTTTTTGGAAAAACATGATACTGTTCATTGACAAGAACAGGAAAAAGGTGATAAACTCAAGAAATTAAGAGGTTTTTATTTTTTATAGATAAGTTAGATGAATCTAACTTTACCTCTTAAAGTAAAATGAAAGGAGAGGTACTATGAAACAGCACAGATTCTGGGCATGGGCAATGCTTTTCTGCCTTGGGATGACATTTTACACAGGATACAAACACAAATAAAAGAAACGAGTAGGAGGTACGAAAATGATACATACTGAACTGATTAAGAAAGCAGCCCTTTTTGCCGGAGGCGTACTCTTTGGGACTGCAGGAGTAAAAATCTTAGGAAGTAAAGATGCAAAGAAAGCTTATGTACAGGCTACAGCAGCCGTTTTAAGAGCAAAAGACTGTGTTATGGATACGGTAACTGCTGTACAGGAAAACGCTGAGGACGTTTTGGCTGAAGCAAAAGAAATCAACGAAAGACGGCAGGAAGAGGAAATTTATTCAGAAGAGGACCAGGAACAGGAAGATGAGAAATGCGAATAAAAATTCAGCATGAGATCAGAGGACGCATCCGTTTCTCTACCCAGAAGAAAAAGATGACTGCCCGGGAAGCGGATATGTTTTTGTTCTATATAAATTCTCTGAAAAATGTGACTGCCGCAAAGGTATATGAACGGACCGGCCATGGTGTTGTCTGTTATACTGGCAGCCGCCGGAAGCTGATTGAAAGCCTGGTAGCCTTCTCTTTTGAAGACAAGGAGCTTATGGCAAAAGTTCCGGACAATACAAGCAGAGAGCTGATGAACAAATATAAGGAGAAACTTGTTTCCAAATTGGTACTCCACTTTTTGTGCAAGGTTTTTCTGCCGGCTCCGGTGGCAAAAGCCAAGGCAGTGATCCAGTCTTTTCACTTTATAAAGGAAGGACTGAAATGCATATGCCGGAGAAAATTAGAAGTGCCGGTGCTTGATGCAACGGCGATTACAGTTTCCCTTATGCGGGGGGATGTAAGCACCGCCAGCTCTATCATGCTCCTGCTGGGAGTGGGAGAGATCCTGGAGGAGTGGACACATAAGAAGTCTGTGGCAGACCTGGCGAGAAGCATGTCCTTAAATGTGGAAAAAGTATGGTTAAAGCAGGGCGAAAGTGAAATCCTGACAGAAATAAACCATGTAAAGGAACAGGATTTCATATGCATTCATATGGGAAATATGATTCCACTGGATGGGATTGTGGCCCAGGGAGAGGCTATGGTAAACCAGGCATCTCTTACCGGAGAGGGAATTCCTGTAAAGAAGGAAGAAGGGGCCTATGTGTATGCTGGTACTGTGGTAGAAGAAGGAGAACTTACAGTACAGGTAAAACAGTCTGTGGGCTCTACCAGATATGAAAAAATCGTGTCTATGATCGAAGAATCTGAAAGGCTGAAATCTTCTCTGGAAGGTAAAGCAGTTCATCTTGCGGACAGCCTTGTGCCCTTTAGCTTTCTGGGAACAGTGCTTACCTATGCACTTACCAGAAATATGAGCAGAGCTCTGTCTATCCTTATGGTGGATTTTTCCTGCGCTCTGAAGCTGTCTATGCCCATTGCGGTGCTGGCGGCTATGCGTGAATGTCAGGACCATCAAATTACAGTAAAGGGAGGCAAATTCCTGGAAGCTGCAGCGGAGGCAGAGACTGTGGTCTTTGATAAGACAGGAACTTTTACAAAAGCACAGCCCACAGTAGCCCAGGTGCTTACTTTCGGAGAAAAAGACCGGGACAGCATGCTCCGGCTGGCAGCCTGTCTTGAAGAGCATTTTCCCCATTCTATTGCAAATGCAGTAGTGGCTCAGGCTAAGAAAGAAGGCCTGGCCCATGAGGAAATGCACAGCAAAGTAGAGTATGTGGTGGCCCATGGCATCTCTTCTCAGGTAAACGGGGAAAAGGTAATCATTGGAAGCTATCATTTTGTCTTTGAAGATGAAAAATGCCGGATTCCTGCCGGAGAGGAAGAAAAATTTGAAGAACTTCCGGCAGAATACTCCCATCTGTATCTTGCTGTATCCGGAGAACTTGCAGCAGTAATCTGCATAGAAGATCCTTTGAGAGAAGAGGCCAAAGATATTGTTCCTGCTTTGAAGAAGGCAGGAATCCGAAAAGTTGTCATGATGACGGGAGACAGCGAAAGGACTGCCAGGACAATTGCCCGAAAGACCGGGGTGGACCAATTCTATGCAGAGGTCCTTCCAGAGGACAAAGCTTCTTATATTGAGAAAGAAAAAGCAAAGGGCAGAAAAGTTATTATGGTTGGAGATGGGATTAATGATTCACCTGCTCTTTCTGCGGCAAATGCAGGTGTGGCTGTAAATGGCGGGGCGCAGATTGCCAGAGAGATTGCAGACATTACGATTTCTGGAGAGAATCTCCACCAGCTTGTGACGCTGAAAAGGGCAGGAAACTGTCTGATGAAGCGGATTCACAGAAACTACCGGTTTGTTATAGGTTTTAATACAGGACTTATTATTCTGGGATTTGCCGGAATCCTGGCGCCGGGAACTTCTGCCTTCCTTCACAATATGTCCACTTTAGGGATTACTCTGGAGAGCATGACGAATATGCTGGACAAAGAAGAGAAGAAAATATGCAGACAAAAAGAACAGAGAAAGTAAAAGAATTTTAGGAAAAAAGGAGAGGCGGACAGGATTGAACGGTATCAGAACCTGATCATTAGCGACACCCTGCCATGCCTGTTCCAGTATATCCGCAGTCGGAGACATGGGCAGACTGCCCAGTGTCCCCGGCTGGAACGGAAGCATTCCTGCTTTGACTTATAGCTTTATAAGAGGGCTAAAGACCGGAGCTTCTGGAATGCGGACTGAGCGGCTATGGCTCCATCACTTGCAGCAGTTACTACCTGTCTCAGGCCTTTCTGGCAGACATCCCCGGCTCCATAGAGAAGAGAAACGACGGTTTCCATCTCACTGTTGACCAGCATATAGCCTTGTTTGTCTAATACAGGAAGCTCTTTCAGGAATCCGGTGACAGGATCTGCGCCGATATAGGGGAAGATGCCAGTGACAGGCAGGAGTTTCTTTTCTCCGGACTGAGCATGAGCAATTTCCAGGCCTCCGACTTTTCCTTCTTTATCCATAACCTGAACAGGACGGTAGTTCTGAAGAATTTCTATTTTAGGATTAGAACGGGCAGCCTCGATTACCGCTTGTTCTGCCCGGAAAACATCTCTCCGCATGACGATATAAACCTTGGAGGCGAACTGAGTAAGGTAGACACTTTCTTCAAGAGCAGAGTTTCCTCCGCCTATAACAGCTACGTCCTGATTTCGGGAAAATGCTCCGTCGCAGACTGCACAGTAAGAAATTCCCCTGCCGATATGCTCCTCTTCTCCGGGAATGCCAAGGAGCCGCTCTTTTGTGCCAGTGGCAACCAGAACGGCAGGAGCCGTAAAGACAGTGCCGTCCTGACAGATGACCTGCTTTCTTTCACCGTCACGTATTTCTGTTACATTGCCGTATTCATACACAGCACCGAAACTGGTGGAATGTTCAAACATATCCATGGCCAGCTGGGAGCCAGGTTCTTCTTTGATGCCTGGCCAGTTGCTGATCTTATTTGTCTTTAAAAGTTTTCCGCCGGGAGCCCCGGCTTCCAGGAGGGCTGTTCTCATACCTGCCCTGGAAGCGTAGACCGCGGCAGTCATACCTGCTGGTCCGGCTCCTATGATGATAAAATCATAATCTTTTGTCATAGCTGTTTCCACCTTTCGTTAAAGGCCTTTCATCTTCTGAACAAGTACCGGCTTAGGAAGAAAGCCTACAGCAGAGTCTTTGACCTGCCCTTCCTTAATAAAGAAGAGAGAAGGAACGCTGCTTACCTGCCACTGGGATGCAAGGGAAGGATTTTCGTCAATATCTACTTTTACGATACGAAAGTCTTCCTGTTCTTTATCCAGTTCTTCCAGTACCTGTCCAAGCATTTTGCAGGGACCGCACCAGGTAGCAAAGAAATCTAACAGTACCGGTTTCTGGGATTCTAATACTTCTTTCTGAAATTCACTTTCATTTACATGTAAAATTGCCATATCTTTATCTCCTTTATCGATAGTTTATAATTCGTTTCTTATGTGCAGCTCTTTTCTTTGAGCTTGATTTGAGTATAACCTTTTTTCTCTTGTTAGTCTGTGACGAAGTCACATAATTATGTATAAAAACGTTTACGAACCAGAGGAAAATTGGTATAATAAACAAGGTACAGCGTTTGTCCGCCAATGGCGAAAGAGGAGTGTTTATGAGAGAAATAGAAGAGTTATCCCAGTATCTGGAAGGTGAGAAAGTGAGAGGCCTGCGGAAAGAGGCTGGCAGGGATATTCAGGAAAAACTAAGCAAAAGCGGGATTTATTTTCATATTTTTTCCAGACTGAAATCTGCAGGTTCTATTTGGCATAAACTGGAATGGAAGAAAGAGGAATATCTTGAGAAGGATAAGAAGCTTCAGGACCTGATCGGTATCCGGATCGTTCTTTATTATATGGATGATGTTCCTATTTGCAAAGAGCTTTTAAAAGAGACCTATTCTATTATCGAAAAGGACTCCCATGAGGACATACCTAAGGTAAACGAATTTAACCCTATCCGGATGAACTATGTATGCCGGATGCCAGAGAAGATTTCTTCAGCATTCCCTCCAGAACTGTGGGAAAAATACAGAATTGACAAGACTTTTGAAGTACAGGTCCGCACAACCTTCTCTGAAGGCTGGCATGAGGTGGACCATGATGTGCGGTATAAGCATAAAGAAGAGTGGGAAGAGCACTATGAATTTTCCAGGGAGCTGAATGGAATCTATGCTACCCTGGAAATCTGCGACAGAAGCATGGTGAATCTTCTGGAGCGGCTGGCCTATAAGAATTATAAGAATATGCAGATTGAAGCCATGCTTCGTAATAAATTCCGTCTCCGCTTTGAAAATCCGGTGCTTTCTGTGCCTCTGATGGAGTTTCTCCAGAAGGACCAGGATCTGGTGAAGAAACTGTACAGAGCAGACAGAGAGGAGCCTATCCTGTTCTTTGCCAGCAGCCTGTCAGATGGAATTCCCCTGACAGTGGACAATCTGGTGCTGGTGTGCAATGAGCTTCTTCTGGGAAGAAAAGATCTGGAAGAGAGAACGCCTATGCTGATCCGGGAGAGAACCGGGCAGTGGAAGGAAAAAAATGCTGAGAATGTGCAGAAAATTGTTGACACAGGATTTTACTTATAATATAATATGTCAATGTGACGTACTGCGAAACTACCTAGCCAAAAGCCCCGGTATGGTGGTGGAAGGAGCGTCTTTGAAAGCCGAAACATAGATGAACGGCTTGATTTACTTGATTTTTTAATGACGAATTTAACGTATATGATTGATAATTAGGAGGGAAAACCATGAACAGTTATATGGCTAATCCAGATAAGGTTGAAAGAAAATGGTATGTTGTAGACGCTGATGGACAGACATTAGGCCGTCTTGCATCTGAAGTTGCAAAAGTTTTAAGAGGAAAAAATAAACCGATCTACACACCGCATATTGATACAGGCGACTATGTGATCGTTGTTAATGCTGATAAGATCAAAGTTACAGGTAAGAAACTGGATCAGAAGATCTACTACAGACACTCTGACTATGTTGGAGGAATGAAAGAGACCACATTAAGAGAAATGATGGACAAGAAACCTGAAAGAGTAATTGAACTGGCTGTTAAGGGTATGCTTCCAAAAGGACCTTTAGGAAGGGCCATGATTAAAAAATTACATGTATACGCTGGACCAGAGCACAATCACGCAGCTCAGAAGCCAGAAGTATTAACATTTTAATAGGAGGTAAATGACAGTGGCTAGTACAAAATTCTATGGAACAGGAAGAAGAAAATCATCTGTAGCACGTGTATATCTGGTACCAGGTACAGGTAAGATTACAATTAACAAAAGAGATATCGACGAATATTTTGGATTAGAGACATTAAAGGTAGTTGTTCGTCAGCCGTTAGTTCTGACAGAAACAGCTGATAAATTTGATGTTTTAGTAAACGTTCATGGCGGTGGTTTTACAGGACAGGCTGGTGCTATCCGTCACGGAATCTCCAGAGCTCTTCTGGAGGCTGACAGCGATTACAGACCAGCTCTGAAAGCTGCAGGTTACTTAACTCGTGACCCAAGAATGAAAGAGAGAAAGAAATACGGCCTCAAGGCTGCCCGTCGCGCTCCGCAGTTCAGCAAGCGCTAAACTTTATCAAAAGTGGTCAAAAACCCCGGAACTACGCGGTTTCCGGGGTTTTTCCTTTTCAAATGGTTTGACGCAATTTGACAGAACGAAGCCTCTTTTAACCCGTTTTCTATGGGTTAAATGGTGGACAACCACCCCAAAAAGAGGGCTTATGGGTTAAAAAATAGGACAACCGAGACGCGATTTTGGGATGCCAAGGGGATGTTTATTTATACATCTCCAAGAGACCTTTTTCGTGAAAACGGTTTGTCTGAATTTGACCTAATTTGAACAAAAGAGAATAAATCTAATCGCCAAGCGCTCAGTATTTTCTACTGGGCGCTTTTTGCGTTTCCGGGGAATTTCATTCCGGGATAAGAAAAGGCCGTCACTTTCAATTTTTGAAGTGGCGGCTTTTTCTATTTCCAGAAGCCATAGAACAATTCAGAAATGAGGTGAAGTCATTGAACACGCAAATCATCGCCATCGCCAACCAGAAAGGCGGCGTTGGCAAGACAACCACCTGCGCGAACCTGGGGATTGGGCTGGCGCAGGCCGGAAAGAAAGTGCTGCTGATCGACGGGGACCCGCAAGGCAGCCTGACCATCAGCCTGGGCCACCCCCAGCCGGACAAGCTGCCCTTTACCCTGTCCGACGCGATGGGCCGTATCCTGATGGACGAGCCGCTGCGCCCCGGCGAGGGTATCCTGCACCACCCGGAGGGCGTTGACCTGATGCCCGCAGACATCCAGCTCTCCGGCATGGAGGTCTCCCTGGTGAACGCCATGAGCCGAGAGACCATCCTGCGGCAGTATCTGGACACGCTCAAGGGACAGTATTCCCATATCCTGATTGACTGCCAGCCATCCCTGGGTATGCTCACGGTCAACGCCCTGGCCGCCGCCAACAGGGTCATAATCCCCGTTCAGGCGGAGTACCTGCCCGCCAAGGGCCTGGAACAGCTGCTCCAGACCGTAAACAAGGTGAAGCGGCAGATCAACCCCAAGCTCCAGATCGACGGCATATTGCTGACGATGGTGGACAACCGCACCAACTTCGCCAAGGAGATTGCCGCCCTGCTGCGGGAGACCTATGGCAGCAAAATCAAGGTGTTCGGCACCGAGATTCCCCATTCTGTCCGGGCAAAGGAGATCAGCGCCGAGGGCAAAAGCATTTTTGCCCATGACCCTAATGGCAAGGTGGCCGAGGGCTATAAGAATCTGACCAAGGAGGTGATAAAACTTGAAAAGCAGCGCGAAAAAAGTAGAGCTGGCTCCATACGATGATTTGTTTTCCACCGAGGAAAGCCGCCAGGATGCCAAGCTGGAGAAGATACAGGAAATTCCGCTGTCTGAGCTGCACCCATTTAAGGGGCATCCCTTCAAAGTCAAGGATGACGAGGCCATGATGGAGACCGCCGACAGCGTTCGGCAGTATGGTGTTCTGGTTCCGGCGATCGCCCGCCCGGACCCGGAGGGCGGCTATGAGCTGGTTGCCGGTCACAGGCGGCACCGGGCCAGTGAGCTGGCCGAGAAAGAAACCATGCCTGTCATTGTCCGAGACCTGGACGATGATGCTGCCACTATCATCATGGTGGACAGCAACTTACAACGTGAAAGCCTGCTCCCCAGCGAAAGGGCCTTTGCTTACAAGATGAAGCTGGAGGCTATGAAACACCAAGGCGCACGGGGGGACTTAACTTCGTCCCAACTTGGGACGAAGTTGCGTGCAGATGAATTGTTGGCGCAGCAGGCTGGTTCGAGTAGGAACCAGGTGCAGCGCTATATCCGCCTGACGGAGCTGATTCCCGAACTGCTGGATATGGTCGATGAAAAGAAAATCGCCCTCAATCCGGCTTATGAGCTGTCCTTTCTCAAAAAAGAAGAACAGCGGGATTTGCTGGACGCGATGGACAGCGAACAGGCTACCCCCTCTCTCTCCCAGGCTCAGCGACTCAAGAAATACAGCCAGGAGGGACATCTGACCCTCGATATGATGCGCGTCATCATGGGTGAGGAAAAGAAAAGTGATCTCGACAAAGTGACTTTCACCTCCGACACCCTGCGGAAGTATTTCCCCAAAAGCTATACGCCCCAGCGGATGCAGGAAACCATTATCAAACTGCTGGAGGCGTGGCAGAAGAAGCGCCAGAGAGACCAGGAACGATGAAAGGAGCCGCCTATGAGGGATATTTCAGCCCGTGAGCTGAAAGGACACAATATCTTGGCCGTAGAGCGTTTTCAGGACAGCACCCGCTGGATGATCGAGTTTTCCGTTCAGCGCCCTTGTTCCTACGGCTGCCCCGGCGATGATATGCGGCTGTTTCTTACGGAGGACGGGTATCAGGCCGCCCTCGTAAGCCAGAAGCGTCGGGAAATCAAAATCAAGCGGTATGCCCGTGTGATCGAGGGCCATGTGCTCGACTTCAAACCGGACAAGCGCCGCCGCCACCCGTAAACTCATTATCACTACGAAAGGAAAGGAATGAATATGTGTACTGTCCAGAGCATCAAAGATGCCATCCGGGAAAGTTGCCAGTCCCAGTATGATATGGAATCCACCGACATTGACCGGGTTTTGCAGACCCTCCCGTTTTCGGAGCATGAGCCGATGTTCAGTCATCCGCCGAAGTACAAGCGTCCTTACCGGCCCTGGCAGAACAACAAAAACAGCTGAAAGCCACAGTCTTTTTCACGAAGGATTGTGGCTTTTTTCATGCCCTAAAATTAGAAAGGAGTGAAGTCAATGGCCGTTTTTCGCATTGAACGGACCAAAGATTATACCGTGATGAGCAATCATCACCTGCGGAACCACGAACTATCCCTCAAGGCAAAGGGGCTTCTTTCCATGATGTTATCCCTGCCTGATGACTGGAACTATACTACCCGTGGACTTGCGAAAATCTGCAAGGAGGGCGTTGATGCCATCGGCAGTGCGCTGCGGGAGTTGGAAACCGCCGGTTACATCGTGCGGAACCAGCTGCGGGACCAACAAGGCCGGATCAGCGACACCGAGTATGTGATTTATGAGAAACCCCAGCCCAGGCAGCCAGAAACGCCAAGGCCGGATACGGCTGTACCAGATACGGCTTCACCAGATACGGAAAACCCGTATCTGGATAAACCGGATACGGAAAAGCCCGCAGAATTAAATATAGAGAAACCAAATACTCAAAAACAAAATACTCATGGAGCAAGTACCGATTCCATTCCCTTCCGGGAAACAGCGGCAGCACAGCTGCCGGAACGGAAAGGAAGGGATGCGATGTCTGTCTCAGAGATAGAAAATTATCGGGAATTGATTCTGGAGAACATCGAGTATGACTATCTGTGCAGAGAGTTTTCGACCTACCGTGAGGACCTGGACGAGATTGTGGAGCTGATGGTGGAGACCGTTTGTGCCAAACGTAAAACCACTCGGATCGCTGGCAGCGACTTTCCCCATGAAGTCGTGCGCTCCCGGTTCTTGAAGCTGGATAGCGAGCATATCCGATTTGTCATGGACGGTATGCAGAAAAACACCACGGAGGTCCGCAATATGAAACAGTATTTGCTTGCAGTGCTGTTCAACGCGCCCACCACGATCAGCAATCACTACACCGTACAAGTCAATCACGATATGAACACAGGCGGCTGGTAAACAGCCGCTTTTCTGTTGCCCGGCAATACCGGGAGAAAGGATTTTGCCATGAAACGACCTCTTGCCTACATTACGGCTCCCTGGAGCAACAACCAGTATGAGAACGCCGAGAACGCTGCCACCTACTGCCGCCAGGTGTACGACGCCGGGTATTCGCCCATCTGCCCGGTTCTGTTCTTGTCCACCTTCCTCAAGGACGAGATTCCCCAGGAACACAAGGACGGGCTGGATATGGTGCGAGACTATCTGCGCCGGTCCCATGTGCTGGTGGTCTGCGGCCACGGCATCGACGAGACCGTGAAGAATGACATCGCCACCGCTGAGCGCCTGCGGATCACCGCTACCACCCTGGACGGTATCCTGACTGTGAAAGGCCAGGGACGCGGGAAAGGAGGTGCGCGCCATGCCTGAGCGTAAGACCGTGGGCCAGCTGATGGAGGAAATGCGGCTCAAGGCCGGGGCGCAGAACTACCACGGCCATGAGTACATGGATTTGGAGCGGTTTGCCGAGGACACCCGGCACATGATTATCTTCGATGTGCTGACCCACGATTCGCCGGTGGGCTGGAAAGGCGAACGGACCCGCCTGTTTCTGACGGAGGCCGGATACCAGAAAAGCCTGGAGAACCAGGAAAAGGGCCACATCAAGATTCTCAGCCATGCCAAGGTGCGCCGGGGACATCTGTACTATGACCGCTCCGATCAGCTGCGTTGAAAGGAGCCTGCCATGATGAAATACCTGCTGCGGCGGCTGGTGGTCCCGCCTTAGTATCAAGCGCCACCCCTGCAAAATCCGTGGAAAGGAGGCGATGACCTATGCAGGAGGAAGTGGAAAACAGGACTTTGACGCTGGTAGTCAGCGGAACAAAGTTTACCGGGCGGCTGTTTAAGGCCGCCATCACCAAGTACCTTGCCCACCGCAAGGAAAAGAAGCTGCAAAAGCAGAAAAGCCGGGATACCCCCGTGATTCCCCACGGCAAACAGACGGTGAAGCAGCTGATCGGCCAGAATCAGGGCGTTTCCAACATCGAGATCACCGACCCCTCCATCAAGGAGTTTGAAAAGATCGCCCGGAAATACGGCGTTGACTATGCGGTGAAGAAGGACCGCAGCAGCTCCCCGCCCAAGTACCTGATCTTTTTCAAAGGCCGCGATGCGGATGCCCTGACCGCTGCCTTTACCGAGTACACCGGCAAGAAGGTCAGAAAGGCGCAGAAAACAGAGCGTCCGTCCGTGCTGGCAAAGCTGAGCCAGTTCAAAGAGCTGGTGAAACACGCCGTTGTGGACCGGAACAAGCGGAAGGAGCTGGAACGATGAAGATGAAAAAGCAACTTGACATCAAAAAGCTCCTTTTGCTGAATATGCCCTATATCCTGATGGGGCTGTTCGCAACCAACTTCGGTGAAGGATGGCGGATGGCCGTGGGTGCGGACGCTTCGGCAAAAATGCTTTCGTTCTTCTCCACGCTGCCGGTGGCGCTGGCCAGCTGGTGGCCCAGCCTGCACCCTTTGGACCTGCTGGTGGGGCTGTGCTGCGGCGCTGGCCTGCGATTGGCCGTGTATCTCAAAAGCAAGAACGCCAAGAAGTACCGGCACGGTATGGAGTATGGCAGCGCCCGCTGGAGTGCATAATCTTAAGTGTAAAGAACTCTACATGGACGCACAGGAGGATATGCACATGAATGATTACAACAAAATCACAGCCCTTTACTCCCGCCTTTCCGTAGGCGACGAGGACAGGGACGGCGGCGAAAGCAACTCCATACAGAACCAGAAGAAGTTTTTGGAAAGCTACGCCAGACAGCTAAAATTGACGAATATCCGGCACTACATTGACGACGATGAAAGCGGCAGATTTTTCGACCGCTCCGCCTACTCCCGCATGATAGAGGACGTAGAAAACGGTAAAATCGGCGTGTGTATTATGAAAGACATGACCCGCTGGGGGCGCGACTATCTCCAAGTCGGCAACGCTATGGAGATATTCAGACGGAACAATGTGCGCTTTATCGCGGTCAACAACGGGATAGACAGCGAGAAGCCCGACACATTGGAGTTTGCGCCCTTTATCAACATCATGTCGGAGTGGTACGCAAAGGACATCAGCAAGAAAGTAAAGACCGGCATTAAGACGAAGGGCATGAGTGGAAAGCCGATTGCCACCGAAGCTCTCTATGGCTATGTCAAATCCCCGGACAACAAGGATTTTTGGATAATCGACGAGGAAGCCGCCGGAGTTGTCCGTTTGATTTTTCGCCTGTTTCTGGACGGGAAAAACCGCAACCAAATCGCCGTATATCTGACGCAGGCGCAAATCCCAACGCCCACATTCTACATGAAAGAGCGCGGGCGGGGAACGTGCAAAAACAGGGCGCTCAATGAGGATAACCGTTACAAGTGGAACAAAGCCACTTTGACCCATATCCTTACACGGCAGGAGTATTGCGGCGATGTAGTCAACTTCAAGACTACAAAGCATTTCCGGGACAAGCGGAACCACTATGTAGACCGGAGCCAATGGCAGATAACCGAAAATGTGCATGAGCCGATTATTGACCGCGCCGACTTTGAAACCGCACAGCGGATTTTGGAAAACGCGCCCGTCAGACGCCCCAACGGGGACGGGGAAATCCACCCTTTGTCGGGCTTGCTTTTCTGTAAGGATTGCGGCGCAAAAATGCACATCCGCATAGATTACAGAAACGGCGGCAAGCGGCACGTTGCCTATTGCAGCGAGTACCACAAGGGAAAAGCCAAAAACCCCAAATGCCATTCCCCGCACATCATTGACGCGGACTTGCTCATGCAGACCGTCGCGGAAGTGCTGAAGAAAATCGAGGACTATTCTATCAGCAACCGGGCGGAGTTTGAAGCCTTAGTGAAAAAGAACCTTGCCATGCAGCAGACCGACCAGACCAAAAAGCAGCAGAAGCGTATCCCACAAATCACGACGCGCCTTGAACAGATTGACAAGGTGCTGAACAAGCTCTATGAGGACAACGCCCTCGGCACTATCCCGCAAGACCGCTACGAGCAAATGTCGCAGAAGTATTCAGAAGAATACTACGCATTGAAAACGGAGCTTTCCATACTCCAAGAGCAGCTATCCGCTTATGAGAACGCGGGAGGACGGGCGCAGAAGTTTTTGAAGCTGACGGAACGCCATGCCGCCTTTACTGACCTCACCCCCGCCATTCTCAACGAGTTTATCAGCAGGATTGAAGTGCATGAGCGCGACCAGAAAAGGGCGAGATACGCAATCCAGCACATCAGCATATATTTCAACTATATCGGCAGATTTGAGAACGAAGTAACGCAGCTTGCAGAGCCGACAGAGCAGGAAATCCGGCAAATGCGGGAAGAAATCGAAGAAGCCAAAAAGGAAAAGAGCCGCGCCTACCACCGGAAGTATTCAAGGGAGTACCGGGCGCGAAACCTTGAAAAGCAGCGGGAGTATGAGCGTATCAAGGCGCGGGAATACCGGGCAAGGAGAAAGGCGCAGACCGCCGCCGCACAGCCCGCACAGTAAAACAGAATAACCGACAACCAAGAGGGATTTTCCGGCTACGGGAAGTCCCTCTTTTGTGCCCGGAGAAAGGAGCTGCCTATGGCAGAACAGACCCCCGACAGTATCATCACGACGCAGAGAAACGGGCAGACTATTGTTGCGGAGTTATTTTTCAATCACAGCAGCACAGAAACATTCCGCGACAAGCTGCTCAAGACGATACTTGCCGACAGTTCGTGTTTATCTGCGTCTGACGGTCAAGAGCCGGAAAAATCGGAAATCTTGCGATAACAGCCGCCCCGACGATACATTCCACGTCCGGGCGGTTTTTATCGTCAAAAACGCCGTTTTCTCCAAGTCAAGAGCCGGAGAAAACACCCGAAAAATGCCCCTATTGCGTAACAGGGGCACAGAAAGGAGTTTGCATGAGAACAGGGCTTACCAAGCAGGAAAAGACCACCGATATTTGGTTTGACGAGAAAGACCCCCTTATCCATATCCGCACCCACAACACCGCCTTGAAAAAGCGTCTGCTTGCATACAGCCGCCGTTATCCGGCGATCTGCCAGCAGACTGACGCAGACCCGGAAACGGGCTGCATGGAGTTTGACATTGAGAAAGGCCGCTTCTCTTTCCGTCTGACCGCCCCATACAGCGAGGAACGGCGGGAAGCGGCGCGGCGGTATGCCAGAGAGAGCAACGTCGCCGACAGGCTGAAATAGAGTTGAAATGTTCATAGTTTTGTGCTATACTTTTTCTAAAAGCAGAGTAATACTGCGGAATTGATTGGAGGACAACACAATGGTTACATTTATGAGATTAAGATAAAACCGCGAGTTATGTTGCGGTTATCCGTATTGCATAACTCGCTTATTGAAGCAGAGATGTAATTACGGAGGAAAAACAAATGAATAATAATTTATCACGCTTTGCAGACAGCAAGGTTTATTTTCAATGCCCAATTTGCACAAAATCAATGGATATACAAGGCAATAGCCTAATTTGTAGACATGGACATTGCTTTGATATTTCAAGATATGGGTATGTAAATTTGTTGTTAAAATCATCGCCCAAAACCAACTACAGCAAGCGGTCTTTTGACAACCGGCACCAAATTTTGGAGTATGGCATGTATGATGTTGTGTTGGAGAAAATCATACAGTTTATTTCTGATACGCCATCTATAAGAAACATTTTAGATGTTGGTTGCGGCGAGGGTTTCTATGCAAGGCAGATACAGCAAAGAACAGAACGAAACATCTTTGCCTTTGACTTGTCAAGGGAGGCAATACAGATTGCATCAAAAAAAGACAAGCGCAAAGCAGTGAAGTGGTTTGTTACTGACTTATCAAAAATCCCTTTGAAAGACGGAAGTATGGATTGTATTTTAGACATATTTTCGCCTGCACACTACAAAGAATTTCAGCGATTGCTATCTCCTAACGGATATGTTGTGAAAGTAATTCCTACGAAAAATCATTTGAGGGAAATCAGGACTAAAGTGCAAGCACACTTGAAAAATCCAGATTATTCAAATGAGTCTGTCGTTGAATATTTTGAGAAATATCTTAAAACCATTTCAAGAGAAACGGTTTCAGCCACCGTACAGTTGTCATCAGAACAAAGAATGTCGTTTATTGAAATGACGCCGCTTCTCTTTTGCGTTGAAAAAGATTGCGTTGATTGGCGTACTCTCACACATTTGACAATCGAAGCTGATGTTTTAATAGGAATGTATTAAAGGGCGTATTGATATTTAATATTCCCATTTATTGAGCAGAACGGAGTAAACCAAACACCCTAATCAAAAGGACAGCCGAGGAAATCGACTGTCCTTTTTCTATGCCGACAGGTAGAAAGCTTCCTGTATACTATAAATCAAGGAGTTGACCAAAGAAAATACCTCAAGTAAATTTAGATTATTACTGACCTGGCGAGTTGGTAAAATCTAAAAACACAAGAGGTATCTGAA